>JBAZUN010000041.1:0-22367 GCA_041661365.1 Candidatus Latescibacterota bacterium | reverse complement strand
GGCGGGATGCTCTGGGCCGGCGCCGGTGCCCTGGGGGTGGCCCTGCTCCTCCTCGGCCTCGGGGTTCGCGGTCCGGCCCAACCGACCGAGCGCGCCACCGGCGGGATCCGCCGCCTGCTCAGCTTCGACCTGCCGCGCAACCTGCAGGTCATCATGGTGGCCAACTTCATCTTCTCAATCGGGTTGAGCACCAGCCACTCCTTCATCATGCCGCTGTTCTTCAGCCAGAAGTTCGGGGTCAGCGCCTCTGAAGTTTCCACGGTCATGGTGATCCACCGGCTGACCTCGGTCCTGCCGCTCCTCCTGGTCGGCCGGCTGCACGTCCGCCACTACAAGGCGGTGTATATCGCGGCCTTTGTGGTCGAGGGACTGACCATTAGCGCGGGGGGCCTCATCCCCGACTTCTTCTGGGCCGCGGCGGTCTGGCTGCTGCACGACCTGCTCGGCGCGGGGATCTGGATCCCGATCCAGAGCGCCATCATCCAGGACGAGTGCCGCGAGACCTCGCGGGGGCTCGACCTGAGCAAGACCCTGGCCTTCTCCGCCCTGGGAGGGGCGATCGGCCCGGTCCTGGCCGGGTATCTCAGCGGGATCTCGATCAGCGCGCCGTACGTGGTCAGCGGGGTGCTGGTGACGATCTCGGCCGGTGCGCTCTTTGCCCTCCGGCTGACCCCCCGGATCGAGCCGGCCGCGGGCTGAGGAGACAGGCCCCTAGCCGGCGACCTCGACGGCGGCCTCCAGGCCGAGCGCCGCGGCGAGGATCTCGGTCCGACGCAGCACGCTCTCGCCGCGGAACACCCCGGCCCCCTCGACCAGCCGCAGCACCAGCCGGTGGCCTCGCCGCTCCAGGGAGGTGGCCGCGAGCAGCTCGGGGGTGCCGGCGGACAGGGTGTAGGCCAGGCGCAGCGCGGTGCCCAGCGCCTCGGCCCGGCGAGCCCCGGAAGGATCGAGGAGGAGCCGCGCCGAGGCGAGGTACCCCGCGTCAATGCCGGCCTCGTAGCGGAGCGCCACGGCCACGGCGAGGAAGGCCCGGGCCCGGTGGTCCAGCCCGGCCCCCGGCTGGCGCAGGACCCGGTAGAAGGCGTGTTCGGCGCGGTAGTCCGGGTGGTCGTGGCTGCCCACGTCGCTCACCCAGCAGGCCGACTCCCGCAGGATCCGGTCCGCGGCGCTTTCCGGGGCGAACAGGGGCTCGGTCCATCCGGTCAGGGCCGCGGGCAGGCGAAGGTCGCGGCCGAAGCGCGCGGCCAGCTCGCGGGCCGCGGCCAGCAGCGGGTCCTGGCCGCGCGCCTCGTGGCCCAGGTGCCGGGCGTACCACCCTTCGCGGATGCCGTTGGCGCTGAAGACGACGCGCCGGGCGCCGGTCGCCCGCAGGAGGCGGCGCAGCACCATCGCGGCGTACGGCAGGTCCGCGACCCGCTTGGCCGGCACCCCGGGCAGACGCTCCAGGGTTCGTCGGGTCGCGGCCACCACCATCCCGGTCAGGTCTCGCGCCTCCTCTCGGCTCATCTCGTAGTGGTGGACGACCGAGAGCGGGTACGCGGTCCGGGCCATCTGCAGACGGGCCAGGGCGCGCCAAGCCCCACCGACCAGGTAGAGCTCCCTACCGCCGGCCTCGGCGAGCCAGGGAACCTCGCCCAGCTCGTGGTCGGCGATCCCCCGGGCCTGTCGCGGCTCGCCTCCGGTCTGCTCGGCCAGGCGGATCATCCCCAGGGGGAGACTGGCGTACCGCCCGGCCTGGCCGTCGACCAGCTCGACGATCTCCAGCGAGCCGCCCCCGAGGTCACCGAGCACGCCCCCGGCCTCGGGGAAGCCCAGCAGCACCCCCTCGGCGGAGAGGAGGGCCTCCTCCTCGGCCGTGAGCACGCGGATCGGCACCCCGGGCAAGGCCTGCCGCAGCTCGGCGGCAAAGGCAGGACCGTCGGCGGCGTCCCGCACCGCGGCCGTGGCCAGCACCTCCAGGGGATCGGCCTGCATGGCCCTGGCCACCGCCAGGTACCGCTGCATCACGGTCAGGGCCTGGCCAACGGCTTCGGGGTTCAGCCGCCCCGAGGCGAACAGGCCGCGCCCCAGGCCCAGCACCGCCTTCTCGTTGAAGATCGCCAGCGGGTTGCGGCCGTCCCCCTCGAAGACCACCAGCCGCACCGAGTTCGAGCCCAGGTCGACCACGCCTTGGCGTCGGGGGCGCGGCCGTCCGTCAGCGTCGGTAGCCGGAGAGAGCGGGAGGGTATCCATGCGCACGTCGTTCGGTGTCGGGGATGGCTAACGACGCCAGGAGGTCGACGGCCGTCAAGCCAAGTCTGCCCTCATCCGGCGGTCGGGTCGGGCGCGTCCAGCAGCAGGCACTCGGCGCCGTGCGCCGTGCCGTACTCGCGCCAGACCGGGGATCGGCGGCTGCATTCCGGGCGGGCCAGCGGGCAGCGCGGGTGGAAACGGCACCCGGAGGGCAGGTCCGTCGCGTCCGGGGCCTCGCCCGGCAGGACCACGCGCTCGCGTCTGGCCTGGGGGTTCGGGACCGGTACGGCCGCCAGCAGGGCCTGGGTGTAGGGATGCAGCGGCCGCTCCAGCACCGCGGCGGTCGGGCCCAGCTCGACGATCCGACCCAGGTACATCACCGCCAGGCGGTCCGCGACGCAGGCGGCGACCGCCAGGTCGTGGACGATGTAGAGGAGGGAGATCCCCCGCTCCTGGCGCAGGCGGGCGAGCAGGTTGAGGATCTCGGCCCGGACGCTGACGTCGAGCATGGAGACCGGCTCGTCGGCCACCAGGACCAGCGGCTCCAGGGCCAGGGCCGCGGCGATGGCCACCCGCTGCCGCTGACCTCCGGAGAGGGTCTGCGGCAGGCGGGAGATGAAGTGGGCCGCCGGCGTCAGCCCGGCCTCCTCCAGGGCCAGCGTCACCCGCTGGTCTTGCTCGGCGCGGTTGCGGCCCAGACCGTGGACCTCCAGCGGCTCGGCCACGATCTCGCCGACGGTCATCAAGGGGTTGAGCGACTCGTAGGGGTCCTGAAAGACCATCTGCATCTGCCGGCGCACGGCCTTCATCCCGCGGCCGTCCAGGCCGGCCAGGTCCTGCCCGAGGAAGCGGACGCGCCCTGCGTCCGGCGGCTCCAGGCCGACCAGGAGCGAGGCCAGGGTCGACTTGCCGCAGCCGCTCTCGCCGACCAGGGCCAGCGCCTCGCCCTGCCGCAGGCCCAGACTCACGCCGTCCACCGCGCGCACCGTCTTGCGAGCCCGACCGAAGCCACCCCTGCCGCGGACCGGGAAGAGCCGCCGCACCTCCTCGGCCTCGAGGATGTATTCGTCGTTCATCCCGGCTCCTGCAGATGGCAGCGTACCCCCCGCGAAGGGGCCAGCAGGTGCAGGACCGGGGCCTCGCTCCGGCAGCGCGGCAGCTCGTCGGGACACCGGCCGGCGAACCGGCAACCGGGCGGCAGCAGGTCCAGCGGGGGCGGCGTGCCCGGGATCGAGGTCAGCCGGCGTCCCGGCCGCGTCAGGTCGGGTGAGGCCTGCAGCAGGGCCCGGGTGTAGGGGTGCCGGGGGTCGCGGAAGATCGCCTCCACCGCGCCGTGCTCCACCACCAGGCCGCCGTAGATCACCAGCACCTCGTCGCAGATCTCGGCCACCACCCCGAGGTCGTGGGTGATCAGCGCGACCGCCAGCCCTAAGCGGGACCGCAGCTCCCCGAGGAGGGCCAGGATCTGGGCCTGGACCACCACGTCGAGGGCGGTGGTCGGCTCGTCGGCGATCAGCAGGCGGGGCAAGGCGGCCAGGGCCATGGCGATCATCGCCCGTTGGCGCATCCCGCCGGAGAACTGGTGCGGGTACTGGCGACCGCGTCCGGCGGCGATCCCCACGGTCTCGAGCAGCTCACCGGCGCGGCGGTCCAGCTCGGCCCGGTCGGCCTCGGGGAAGCGCCGGGCCACGGCCTCGCCGATCTGCCGGCCGATCGACAGGACCGGGTTGAAGGCGTTCATCGCGCCCTGGAAGACCACGGCGATCTCGCGCCAGCGGATCACGGCCAGCTCGTGCTCCGGGAGCCGCAGCAGGTCGCGGCCGTCCAGCAGCACCTGTCCGGCGGTGACGCGGCCGGCGGCCGGCAGCAGGCCGATCAGGCTCAGGCCCAGGGTGGTCTTGCCGCAGCCGCTCTCGCCGACGATCCCCAGCACCCGACCGGCGGGGAGGGCGAAGCTGACCTCGGAGACGGCGTGGACCGGGGGTCGGTCTGGGGCGAGGAAGTCGACTGAAAGCCCGCGGACCTCCAGGAGCCTGTCGGAGAACCCCATTCGGGCTGCGGCCGCCCCCGGTGTCCGCCGGCTACGTTCCCCTCGCTCGCCGCATCTTCCCTCGATGCGGCACCGCTCAGGCGCCTTGCCGGCCGCCACCGGGATGCAGCCTCGCTGACCAAAGCAGGTTCTCCGACAGGCTCCTAGCAGCGGTGGATCGGGCCGGGCGTCCGGCGGGGTGACCGGGTCGAGTTCCCGATCTCGCTCGACGATGGCCAGGTGATGGGTGGCCAGCCGCGGGTTGAAGACCTCCTCGAGGCCGCGGCCCAGCAGGGTGCAGCCGGCCACCACCCAGACGATGCCGCACCCCGGCACGATCAGGGCCCACCAGGCCCCGGCGCTCATGGCGCCGCGGCCGAAGGCGAAGTTGAGCGACTGGCCCCAGCTCAGGGCCGTCGGGTCGGACAGGCCGAGGAAGCTCAGGGTGCTCTCGTTGACGATGGCCAGGGCCAGGACCAGTACCGTGTTGGCGACGATCAAGGGGAGCACCAGGGGCAGGACGTGCCGCCGCACGACGTGGCCGTGACCGGCTCCCAGGGCCCTCGCCCGCGCCACGAACCGGCGCTCCCGGATCGACAGGGTCTGGGAGCGGACCAGCCGCGCCGTGCCGGTCCACCCCAGCAGGCCGATGACCAGGATCACGTTGACCAGGCTGGGTCGGGTGAGGGCCACCACCACCACGGCCAGGGGGAGGTCGGGGATGACCAGCATGACGTCGGTGAACCGCATCAGCACCCCCTCGACCCGGCCGCCGCAGTACCCGGCGAACAGGCCGACGGCGCCGCCGACGAGGATCGAGATCAGCGAGGCCAGGAACCCCACCAGCAGGGAGACGCGCGCGGCGAAGAGGAAGGTGGACAGCACGTCCTTCCCGGCGTCGTCGGTCCCGAGCAGGTGACCGGCGCCGGGCGGGGCGTAGACCTCAGCCGCGGTCACCAGGCGGGGGACGCGGGGATCCTCGGGGGCGAGGAGCGGAGCCAGGGTCGCCGCCAGCACGGCCGCGCCGACCAGGAACAGCCCGAGCACGGCCATGCGGCTCTGTCGCAGGGCTGGCCAGAGGGCGCCGGGACCGGAGACGCGCGCCGGTGAGGAGGCCATCCTCATCCCTCTCCCACGCGCGGGTCGAGCCAGGCGTAGAGGAGATCGGCCAGCAGGTTGGCGAGGATGACGCTGACCGCGACGAGGAGGAAGACCCCCTGCAACAGCGGGTAGTCCCGCCGCCCGACGGCCTCGAAGATCGCCCCGCCGAGCCCCGGCCAGGAGAAGACCGTCTCGATCTGGACCGCGCCGGTGACGGTGAACCCCAGGTTGAGGGCGACCAGGGTGGTCACCGGGAGCAGGGCGTTGCGCAGGGCGTGGTCCTTGAGGATCTGGAAGGTGGACAGCCCCTTGGCCCGGGCGGTCAGGATGTAGTCCTCGGCCAGCACCTCCAGCAGGGTGCCGCGCATGATGAGGACGTATTCGCCGAGGAAGACGATGCTGTAGGTCAGGGTGGGCAGGATCAGGTGCCGGCCCAGGTCGACGGCACGGTCCCATGGCCCGTACAGCGAAGCCCCGGGGGTGGTCATCCCAGCCACCGGCAGGCCGAGGTGGTGGCTCCCCCAGAACAGCAGCACGATCCCGAGCCAGAAGGTCGGCAGGCTCCAGGCCACCAGACTGCCGATCAGGGCCAGGTGGTCGATGGCCGTGCGCGCCTTCCAGGCCGCCACGATCCCCAGCGCGATCCCCAGCAGGATCGAGAGCACCTGTCCGGCGGCGAGGAGGATCACGGTGTTCCCCAGGGCCTCGGCCAGCATCTCGCTCACCGGTCGATGGGTGTGGTAGCTCACGCCCAGATCGCCGCGGAAAACATTGGCGAGGTAGATCACCAGTTGCGTGTCCAGCGGATTGACGCCGAGGTCGCCCAGCCTTAGCGGGTTGATCGAGCGGATGCCGTTGACGACCGGCTTGTCCAGGCCGAACCGCACCCGCAGCGCCTCCTGCACCTCGCCGGTCAACCGTGGGTCGCGCACCCCGGCCCGCACCGGGTCGCCCGGCAGAACCCGGAAGAGGACGAAGTTGAGCACCACGACGAAGAGGACGGTGGCCAGGGCCCAGGCCGTGCGGGTGAGCAATCGCGATAAAGACATGGCCTTCGATCCCCGCCGCTATGGCTGAACGGCCGGCGCTGCGGTCACGGCCACCGGCTCGATCCGGACCAGGGAGGAGACGTCCTCCAGGGCCAGCCGTGGCTGGTCGATGATCCACCCCTGGAAGCGATCGACCCGGTAGGCCTGCCGGGCCCGGGCGTAGTACGGGACGATGTAGACCACGTCGTCGAAGGCGAGCTGCTGCAGGCGCCAGACCAGCTCGTGCCGCCGCACCGGGTTGGTCTCTCGCGACTGCTCCTCGAAGAGCAGGTCATAGGCGGGATTGGCATACCCGCTCTCGCTGGTGCCGGTCGCGATCTCCCGGGTGGTCATCACCCCGAGGAGCAGGTTCGGGTCAGGGTCAGAGTCCCAGCTCCAGATCATCAGGTCGTAGTCAAAGGCAGGGCAGCACTGCGCGGTCAGGGCGTCTGGGTCCACGGCCTGAAGCCGGGTGCTGATCCCGATCGGTCGCCACATCTGCGCCAGCAGCTCGGCCATGCGGGGCGCCTCGGGCAGGTCGTTCGGCCAGTTCAGTCGGAAGACCAGGGGCCGGCCGTCCCCGGGCATCTCGCGGATCTCGTCGCCGTCCCGGTCGAGATACCCCGCCTCGTCGAGGATGCGGCGGCTCGTCTCCGGGTCGTGGGCCAGGTCGGTCAGGGAGCGGTTGAACCAGTCGCCCAAGCCGTCCGGGATCAGGGTGAGTCCAGGCGTGCCCAACCCGAGCAGGACCACGTCGATCAAGGTCCGCTTGTCGACCGCGTGGGCCAGGGCCCGCCGCACGGCCAGGTTCCGCAGGGCCGGATGCCCGGTGCAGCGGCCCCCTTCCTCCCGCGGACAGTGCTCGGGCGCGAGCTGGTTGATCGCGATGTCCGTGGCCTCGGGGGAGAACGGCGCCCCCTGGACGAAGTGGACCTTCGGGTCGCCGGTCAGGGCCCGCACTGCGGTGTTGGGCAGCTCGGTGATCATGTCGACCTGGCCGGTGCGCAGGGCCTGTACCAAGGCGTCCTCGTTGCGGTAGGTCTGGAAGATCACCTCGCGGATCCGGGGCGGGAAGGCGAAGTGCCCGAGGTTGGCCGCCAGTTGCACGTATTCGTTCTGGCGGTACCGGACCAGGCGGAACGGACCGGAGCCGACCATGGCCTCGTTGCCGAACTCCGCCGCCGCGTTCCCCTCGGCGTGCGCGGCCCAGAGATGGGCTGGAAGGACGTAGAGGAAGACCAGCCGGCTGGGCAGGTTGGGGACCGGCTCGTCGAGGCGGAGCAGTACGGTCAGACTGTCCGGGGCTTCGATCGATTCAAAGTGCCGGGTGTAGGTATTGAGGTACGGAAAGTCGGCGTGCTCGCGGTAGAGCCGGTAGGAGAAGGCCACGTCTCCGGCGCTCAGGGGATGGCCGTCGTGAAAGGCGATCCCCGGTCGCAGGTGGAAGGTCCAGGTGCGGCCGTCGGCCGAACTCTCCGCCCGTTCGGCCAGGGACAGCCTGAAGCTCCCGTCCAGCTCGAGGTCGTAGAGCGAGTCGTAGACCAGCTCGAAGAGGGTGTAGGCCTCGGCGAGGACCGCGGTCCCCGGATTGAGGGTGTCCGGGCTCCCCTTCCAGCCCACCCGCAGCACCAACCGCTCGTCGCCTTGGGGCGGGCGGGGAGCACAGGTACTCAGGGCGAGGAGGAGGATCAGGGCCGCGGCGCGACTCATGGCCTGCCTCCCTCTGCAGGGCTTTCGGGGGGAGCGGTGGTAGCGCCGCGGGTGGCCAGGGCATAGGCCAGGGTCGCGGCCAGGACCCAGACCGCGGCCCAGCGGAACATCCCGGCCGCGCCGACCGCCTGATAGAGCGCTCCCCCGGCCAGGGCTCCGGCCGCGCCGCCCAGACCGAAGTTGACCCCGGAGAACAGGCCCTGGGCCGTGGCCCCCAGGCCGGGCGGCGCAAAGCGATTGGCGCTCGAGACCCCGGCTACCCACATCACGGCAAAGGTCGGGCCGTGCAGAAGCTGGAGGAGCAGGGCCTGCCAGGGGGCAGTGGCCACCGAGTAGGCGAACAGCCGACCCGCGGTGATCGCCATGCACAGGATCAGCAGCCAGCGGAGGTCGAAGCGGCGGAGCAGCCGGTCGGAGAAGCGGAAGACCGCCAGCTCGCTGACCATGGCGCAGGTCAGGGCCAGGCCCATCAGGGAGCGGCTGGCGCCCAGGCCTTCCAGGTAGAGGAAGAGGTAGTGGTGCACCGAGGCCATCCCCATGCCGCCGGCAAAGGCCAGGAACAGGAAGAGGAGCCATTGGCGGTTGGCCAGGAGCTGCCGCAGGCCGTGCCGGAACGGTCCCTCGAGTCGGGCCTGGGAGACGGGGAGGGTCAGGCCCACGCACAGGCAGCCGAGCATGGCCACGAGGTACCCGGTGAACGACCAGCGCAGGCCGTACTCCTGGGTCAGCCAGCCCACCACCGGGCCGGCCGCGCCCCACCCGAGGGCGCCCCACAAGCGCACCCGTCCGTATCGGTCCCGCTCCCGGCCGAGCAGCTCCAGCACCGCGTGGTCGACCAGCGGTACGATCGGGGCGCCGAAGAGGGCGAAGGCCGCCACCACGGGGATCAGGGCCAGGAAGGTCTCGCCCCGGGCGAGGAGGAGGCTGCTGGCCATAGCGCCGGCAATGGCCGCGACCAGGACCAGCCGGTGCTGCCGGGTGGCGTCGGCCAGCGATCCCCAGGCCGAGGCGCCGACGAGGAAGAGGGCCGGCGGGATCCCGGTGAGCACACCGATCTGTCGTCCCGAGAGACCGAGATGCTGATAGTGGAGCACCAGGAAAGGGGACAGGGAGGCCAGGGCCGCGTAGTAGAGGAAGTAGAAGGAGCGGGCGAGGGTGAGGCCGCCGGGCCGCGGCGGGCAGGACGGCTTCCCGTCAGGGACCATGCCGGTCCCCGGGGTCGAAGCCGCGGTCGGTCCAGGCCCAGGCCCCGCCGACCATGGTGCCCAGCACCCGCAGCTCGCGAAGCTCCATTGCCGGGATCGCGGCCAGGTCGCGGTCGAGCACGACCAGGTCGGCCAGACGGCCCGGGGTGAGCGCCCCCTTGTCCGCCTCCTCCCCGCCGGCGTGGGCCGTACCCGCGGTGTAGGCGCGCAGGGCCGCCTCGACCGTCAATCGCTCCTCCGGCCGCCAGCCGGCCTCCCCCGGGGTGCCATCGGCCCGGCGCCGGGTGATTGCGGCGTGGATCCCGGCCAGCGGGGAGATCGTCTCCACCGGCGAGTCTGAGCCGAAGGCCAGGGCCGTGCCTTGCGCCAGCAGGGATCGGAAGGCGTAGGCCCCGGCCGCCCGCTCGCCCCAATACCGGTCGGCCATCGTCATGTCGCTGGTGGCGTGGATCGGCTGCATCGAGGCGACCAGGTCCAGCTCGGCGAGCCGGTTCAGGTCGTCGGGATGGAGGAGCTGCACGTGCTCGATCCGGTGCCGCAGGCGCGGACCACCGCGTCGAGCCTCCTCGCTTCGCACCTCGGCCAGGGCGTCGAGCATTTGGCGATTGGCCCGGTCGCCGATGGCGTGCACCAGCACGGACAGTCCCCCGGCGCTGGCCCGCCGCATGGTTTCGGCCAGCTCGGCCGGGTTGGCGAGAGGCATGCCGAGGTTGTCCGGCTCGCCCTCATACGGCGCCAGCATCCAGGCCGTGCGCGGGCCCAGGGCCCCGTCGGCGAAGAGCTTCACCCCGCCCAGGCGGAGCCACTCGTCGCCCAGCCCGGAGCGCAGTCCGAGGGCGAGGGCCTGATCGAGCAGATGCACCGGCAGGCTCTTCCAGACGCGCAGCCGCTGCTGGCCTCGTTGCCGCAGGACCTGCCAGGCGGCCAGGGCCCGGCTGCCGTCGAGGTCGTGCACCCCGGTCAGTCCCAGGGACAGGGCGCGTTCCTGGGCCGCGGCCATGGCCGTCACCGCGGCCTCGAGGGTCGGCTCGGGGATCGCCCGCGTCACCAGCTCCTGGGCCGACTCGAGCAGGACGCCGGTCGGCTCGCCGTTGGCGTCGCGCCGGATCTCGCCGCCGGTCTCGGCCCGGGAGGCGCAATCCAGCCCGGCCGCGCGCAGGGCGCAGGCGTTGGCCCAGCCGGCATGGCCGCTCTTGGCGCTGAGGAAGACCGGATGATCCGGCGCAACGGCATCGAGGGACTGGTGATCCGGGAAGGCCCCGCCCCACAGGTTCTGGTTCCACCCCCAGCCGAGGATCCAGGTCCCCGGAGCTGTCGCGGTAGCCCGTTCGGCCACCCGGCGCTGCACCTCCTCCAGCGAGGGCGCCTCGGCGTCGACCTGCTGCCAGGCAAAGGCGGACAGCTCGAAGTGGAGATGGGCGTCGACCAGCCCAGGGACCACACATCGGCAGTGCAGATCCACCGCGTCCGGGGTGCCGGCCGCGGAGGCGAGGACCTCTTCCCGCGGACCGACGGCCAGGACGCGGCTGCCACGGATCGCCACGGCCTCGGCCCGCGGAACGGTCGGATCGCCGGTGTGGATCACCCCGTGGTAGAGCACCAGGTCCCGCTGCATGCTTACCTCCGGAACGGCCTGCGATCCTCGGTGCCGGCGGCCAGTGCGCCGTTAAGGAGATCGCCTTGTGTACCGAGGGCCCCGAGTCGCCCGGACCATAAGGCGCGCGACCGACAGCGCATCGAGGGGAGATGCGCAGAGGGAGCGGAACGCCGTGGGCCGGGATGAATCGGGGTCCGAATACCAGGATATCTCCTTAACGGCGCACTAACGGCAGGGCGATGGTAGCCGTTGCCCGTCTTGCTGTCAAACCGTTATCTTCCCCGCGCCTTTCTTCCCGCGCTACAGCTTTCGCCCTTCCTTCCCGAGGAGCCCGGCCCATGCGCATTGCCGCCACCGACTTCCGCGATTACCCGCGCGACCGCTTCGTCGATGCCCAGAGCGGCGTTGCGGTCCGCCTGGCCCCGACCTTCCTGTTGACCCACGAGATGGGCGCCGAGGGCGACCTGCGCGAGGAACTGACCGCCACCGAATGGGCCAGGGTCGAGTTCCATCTCCCTTCGGCCAAGGTCAAGGGAGCCGAGCTGCTGTTCTACGTCAATGCCGACGCCCGCACCCGCACCCGGTCGATGCGCCTGCTGGTCAACGGCCACCGGCTCAGCCACCGCCAGGTCCCCGAGCGGATGCTGACCGGCGGCTGGGACCGCTGCCGCGTCCCGACCCGTTATCTGAAGGATGGGACCAACGAGTTCGTCTTTGCCGGCAACGGCGTGCTGCACGTGGATCCGGTCCCCGACGGGCTGGCCGACCAACCGGCCAGTTGCAGTAGCCGCTCCTTCGACGGCGGGCAGACCTGGCACCAGGGAGCCCATGGTCCTTCGCGGACCATCGCCGGCGAGTACCTGGTGCGGCTGCGGGTGCGGGGGTATGCCCCGGCCGGCCGGCTCACCTCGCCGGTGGTCGACCTGGCCGATCCCCGAGGGGCAGGTCGGATCGTCGGCAGCCTGCATCTGGGAGCGATTCGCCTCATTGCCCGGACCCGCCTGCCCAAGGGGACCCGCGTCGAGTTCGAGCTGCGCACCGGGACCACGCCCGATTTCGATCCGCGCACCTGGACGCCGTGGACGCGAGGAACCCGGCTGGCCCAGGCCCACCGGTTCGTCCAGTGGCGGGCCGGCCTGAGCACCAAGTCAGCCGACGCCACGCCGGTGCTGGAGGCCGTGGTCCTGGACGCCCGGATCGAGGAGGAGCGCGCCCCGGTTCGAACCCTTCGGTTTGCCGAGTTCGACCACCCCGAGGTGGTCCGCGGCTCGTACGAGTTTGCTTACCTGGGTCCCTGTCCCCGGCAGGAGCGGCTGCGGCAGGAGTGGCAGCTCGACGAGGTGGTGGCCAAGGGCCGCACCGAGCTGGAGCAGTTGGCCCTGCTGCGCGACTGGGTCCACAGCCAGTGGCTCGGCTGGCAATCGGGCAAATACCCCTACTGTCCGCCGTGGGACCCGCTGGAGATCCTCGAGGTCACCAAGGGGAACTGGGGATTCGGGATGTGCACCCACTACGGCGCCACCATGGCCGGGTGCGCCGCGGCTTTAGGGTTCGTCAGCCGGGTGGTGGTCATCGACCATCACTGCCTGGCCGAGATCTGGTCCGACGAGCTGCAGAAGTGGATCCTCGAGGACGCAGGCCCGGCGCGGGAGTTCGACGCCACCTACGAGGTCGACGGCGTGCCGCTGAGCGCGCTGGAGCTGCACGAGCTGCTGCGCCGCGGCAAGCAGGGCCGGATCCAGGCGAACAAGCTCCCCCAGGCCGCGGTCGAGCCGATGACCGCGTACGCGGAGAGCTTCGTCCGCTTCGGCATCCCCCTGCGGAACACCCACCTGGAAACCGCCGAGCCGGCCGAGCTGCGGCACGGGAACGGTCAGTACCACTGGGACGGGTACCTGTGGTGGTCGGACGACCTTGACCCGAAGTATCCTGAGTACAGCCTGCAGAGCTCGCGGCCGGCCGACTTCTACTGGTCGGTGAACCAGACCCGCCTGTATCTGAGCGCCGCCGACCGGGACGGCGCGCTGCGCGTCGACCTGGGCCACACCGCGCCCAACCTCTCGCACTTCCTGGTCCAGCGCGACGACGGCGGGTGGCTGGAGCAGCGCGAGGCTGCCCTGGAGTGGGACCTGCACCCGGGGGAGAACTCCCTGGCCGTACGCACGGTGAACCTCTTCGGCCGTGCCGGCCGCATCTCGCGGGCCCGCGTCCGTCGGGCCAGGTGAGTCCCGTGCACCTCTCCATCTTCAGCGACGAGATCAACCCCGATCCGGTCCGTGCCTTGCATCTGGCCGCGGCTTGGGGGATTCCCAGCGTCGAGGTGCGCTCCTTGCCGGGCGGCCGCTTCCCCCAGGTCGACGACGCCGAGCTGGTCTGTTTTGAGCGGCTGCTGGCCGAACACGGGGTGGCGGTATCCGGGGTCTCGCCCGGGTTCTTCAAGGAGGGGATCGACGATCCAGCGGTGCCGCGCCTCCTCCGCGAGGCCCTGCCGCGGGCCTGCGAGTGGGCCCGGCGCCTGGGCACCGACCGGGTCTCCTGCTTCGGCTTCCGGCGCGATGGCTCGGCCGAGGTGCCGGCGGCGGTGATCGACCGGCTCGGGGAGATGGCCGCGATCACCGTGGCCCACGGCTGCCGGCTCTCCCTGGAGAACGAGGCGGTCTGCTGGGGGGACACCGGCCTGGAGGCGGCGGCGATCATCCGCCGGGTCGGGGCCCCGGGCTTGGGGCTCCTCTGGGACCCGGGGAACTCGGCCCGCGCCGGGTCGCGCTGTCCCTACCCCGACGAGTACCTCGCCGTTCGCGATCTGGTCACCCACGTCCACGTGAAGAACTACGATCCGGCGGCCAACGCCTGGTCCCTCATCGAGCGCGGGATGATCGACTGGCCCGGCCAGTTGCGCGCCCTGGTCGAGGACGGATACGACGGCGCCCTGGTCATCGAGACCCACACCCGCATCAGTCCCGACGAGTTCGAGGTGATCGACGGCGACCTGGACGGCCTGGAGGCCAACAGCCGCCGCAACCTCGACTTCGTCCGGGCCCACCTGGGGGAGTAGGGTGGCCGAGGGGCAGGCCCTGGCGACCCGCGCGGTGCGGGGCTTCCTCTGGACCGTCAGCGCCTCGCTGGTCCAGGTCTTCGTCATCACGTTGATCTACCACAGCCTGCCCACGGCGATCGTCGGGGCCTTCGAGTGGGCCCTGCTCCTGATCGTCCTGGTGGCCCTGGTGGCCGAGTTGGGGCTCAGCGAAGCCCTGGTCCAGAACCGCCAGGCGGACGAGGAGGCCTTCGACGCGGCCTTCTGGGTGAGCCTGGCCGTCGGCGTCGGGTTGGCCGCGCTGGTCTATGCCGGGGCCGAGCCGGCCTCGGCCTGGCTGGGGGGCGACCAGCCGCGCGAGTTCGTTCGCGCCACCCGGATCCTGTGCCTGATGCTGCCGTGCGCGGCCGTCTCCGGGGTGTTCCGGGCTCGGCTCCAGCGCGACCTCAACTTTGCCGCCGTGGCGCTGTCCGAGGTGGTTTCGGTGGCGGCCTTCGCCCTGTCGACCGTGGCCCTGCTGTCGCGGCTGGGGATCCTGGCCGTGATCGTGGGCTCGGTGGCGCGCGAGGCAGCCTTGCTGGCCAGTCTGTGGCGCTCCGCCTGGTGGGTGCCGCGTTGGCGGTGCTCGTTCAGAGCCCTTCGCCAGATCCTGGGCTTCGGACTGCATCTGACCGGCTCCCGGATCGTGGGCTACCTGAGCACCTACCTCGCGAGCTTCTTCATCTACCCGCTGCTTGGCAGTGTCCCGACCGGATACTACCGGCTGTCCGAGCGCCTGACCTTGCAGCCGTTGACCCGCCTGGCGACGACGATCTTCCGCGTGTCGCTGCCTACCTTCGCCACCCTTCAGAACGACGACGCCCTGCTCCGCCGCGGGTACCTGGCCTCGGTGCAGAGCCTGACCCTGGCGCTGGGGCCGCTGCTGGCCGGGCTCTACATCCTGGCTCCGGAGCTGCTGGAGCTGGTCGGCAACCGGCCGGCCGTCACGGTGCTGCGGCTGCTGGCCGTGGCCACCCTGCTCAAGGTGGTGGCACCATGGTCGGCTCGATGTTCATGGCCAAGGGGAAGGCGGACTGGCAGCTCTACTGGTCGCTGTTCAGTCTGGCCGTTCTGCTTCCGGCCATGTACTTGGCCGTTCCCTTCGGGGTCGAGGGGATCGCCGCGGTGGTGGCCGGCTCGTCCCTGCTCTTCCTGGTCCTGTCCCAGCAGCTCGCCAACCGACTCATCGCGCTGCCGTTCCACCAGTACCTGCGCGCCCTGTTCCGGCCCTTGCTGGTCGTGGCGACCGTAGGGGTCACGCTGGCCATCGCCCGACCGCTGTTGAGCGGGTCGGCGATCGCGATCCTGGCTCAGGGCGCGGTGGTGGCGGCGCTGGCCGGCCTGACCGGTCTGCGCCTGTTCGCCTGGGACCTGTGCCGCGCCTCGTGGCAGAGCCTCCGCGGTCGCCGCGCCTCCGGTTGACCAACGTCGCTTTTCCCCGCTCTCAACGGTGCCTGTCCTTTGCGTCGGGTCGGGTCGGCTACTATGTTATTCTGTGTTCACCATCACCCTCGTATCCTAGTCTTTTTGAAGGAGCAGGACCATGAGCGACAAGAGCAACGGCCAGAACGCGGGGCAGACCGCCACCGTCAGACTGAAGACCGGCTTGGCCGAGATGCTCAAGGGCGGGGTCATCATGGACGTGACCAACGCCGAGCAGGCCAAGATCGCCGAGGAGGCCGGCGCCGTCGCGGTCATGGCCCTGGAGCGCGTGCCCGCCGACATCCGCGCCCAGGGTGGCGTGGCCCGAATGGCCAGCATCGAGAAGGTCCGCGAGATCATGCAGCGGGTCTCCATCCCGGTCATGGCCAAGTGCCGCATCGGCCACTTTGCCGAAGCCCAGATGCTGCAGGCCCTGGGGGTAGACTACATCGACGAGAGCGAGGTGCTGACCCCGGCCGACGAGGAGCACCACGTCGACAAGTTCGCCTTCGAGGTTCCCTTCGTCTGCGGCTGCCGCAACCTGGGCGAGGCCCTCCGCCGCATCGGCGAGGGGGCGGCCATGATCCGCACCAAGGGCGAGGCCGGCTCGGGGAACATCGTCGAGGCGGTGCGCCACATGCGCCAGGTGACCGACGAGATGCGGCGGCTCACCACGCTCAGGCCCGAGCAGCTCATGCACGCGGCTAAGGAGCTGGGGGCACCGTACGAGCTGGTCCGCCTGGTCGCCGAGACCGGCAAGCTGCCGGTCCCCAACTTCGCCGCCGGCGGGGTGGCCACCCCGGCCGACGCCTCGTTGATGATGCAGTTGGGCGCCGAGGCGGTCTTCGTCGGCTCGGGGATCTTCAAGTCGGGCGATCCGGCGGTTCGGGCCAAGGCGATCGTCGAGGCGACGACCCACTACGACGACCCCGAGGTGCTGATCCGCGTCTCCGAGCACCTCGGCGAGGCCATGGTCGGCATCAACATCAGCACCATCGACGAGAAGGACCTGCTGCAGACCCGGGGCTGGTGAGGTGGGAGAGGTCGGGGTCCTGGGCCTCCAGGGGGATTTCGCCGCCCACGGGAAGGCCCTCGACCGCGCCGGCGCCCGGTGGTGCGTGGTCAAGAAGCCCGGGCAACTGGCCGGGCTGGCCGGGTTGGTCATCCCGGGCGGTGAAAGCTCCACCCTGATCCGGCTGATGGACTTCTGGGGGTTCTGGGAGCCGCTGCGGGAGTACGCGGCTCAGGGCGGAGCGCTCTTCGGTACCTGCGCCGGGATGATCCTCCTCGCCCGCGAGGTGGTCAACCCGGCGCAGCGGTCCCTCGGCCTGATCGATATCCAGGTCGAGCGGAACAGCTACGGCCGGCAGCTCGACAGCTTCGAGGGCACCGGCACCTTCCATCCAGACGGGCCCGACGGGATTCAGCGGCCGCTGGAGATGGTCTTCATCCGGGCGCCGCGCATCCTGGCACGGGGGCCAGAGGTCGAAGCCCTGGGCACCTGTCGCGGCGACTGCGTCGTGGCCCGCCAGGGCCAGGTGCTGGTCGCCTCCTTCCACCCCGAGCTGACCGACGACCCCAGCCTGCACCGCTACTTCCTGGAACTGACTACCTCCTGACCGGCGACGCTGTCGCCTCCACGACCCACCTGCTCTCCCCCGAGGAGCTCCGGGAGAAGCTGGCCGCCCTGGTGCCCCCGACCCGCCTGACCCGCCGCTCGAGAAGGGCCGTTGTTCTACCTATCACTCGAACAAAGATAAGCCGTTAAGAGGGCTCACCCACCGTCCACCCCCGTCGCCCGATGGCCCGCTTGGCGGTTTCGTCCTGCAGGAACTCCTCGCGGGACAGGCGGGTTATCTGCCCCGTCACGTACATGCATTCGTCGAGGGCAGAAATCGCGGTAGTCGGTCAGGATCTGGGTATGCAGGTCGAAGATGCTCATGGGAGGGACTCCGGCCAGGCGATGAGCCCTGTCGTCTTGGCCGCTTCCCAGAGTTGCCGGTCATAGCTGGCCAGGACAATCGGTTCGCCCAGCATGTCCTGCCAGAAAAGGGCTGCGGCCAGATGAGCCGCGTCGTAGCCGCGCAAACGATGATCCCACGCCAGGGCCGCGGCTCGGGCCACGAGAACCTCGGTCATCTGGAGACGGACCAGGTTTACCCATTCGGCACTGAAGACCTGCAACGCCGAAGCCGCTTCGGCCCGTGGCATGAGCTTCATGCGCACGGCCTTGGCCAACGCGGCAGTCACTTCTACGCGGCTGAGGATCGCCGTGCCGACCACCTCGGCCTGACCGATGAGCACCCCAACCTCGGCAGAACCCGCCTCCGCCACATACCGTTTGACCAGGGCACTGGCGTCGAGATAGGCGATCATTCGCGGTCCTCAGTCAGCAGATCCGCCACGGTTCGCCTGCCACGGACTCGGGCCACGGGGGCCATGGGCTCTAGCTTGCACCTGCTCCAGAGCAACAGGCCCGATTGGGCCATAGCCTCGATGCGGTCCTTGACCGGCGGCGTCGTGGGAACGATCCGGCCTATCGGTGTGCCGCGCTCGGCGATCTCCACGGATTCTCCGGCCTTGACCAACCGGAGGTAATGGCTCAGCCGGCTCTTGAGCTCGCGGATATTGGCCGTCGTCTGCTTCATGGTACTCTCCCTGGTGGCTGGCTCGTTAGTGACCATAATATACCATGTTGTGGTCACATTCCCAAGACAGCGGCCGACTATGGCATCTAGTAGAGCGCTTCTCAATTAAGCTTACTATCACAGGGTGATTTCGTCCAGTCCATACTTCCAGCGGAAGACGACCGGCTCCCGGTTGAGGGCCTCGAGATGCTGCACGATGCGAGTCTTCAGCTCCTCAGGGGAGTCGGCCCGGATACCTCGCAAGAGGGTGCGCGCCAGTTTGGAGAAGAACACCTCGACCAGGTTGAGCCAGGAGCCGTGAGTTGGGGTGAAGGTAAACTCGAAGCGATTCGGGACCGTCGCCAGGTAGCTGCGGGTTTCCTTGGAGATATGGGCCGAGTGGTTATCGAGGATGAGGCGGATCTTGCATGGCGGCGGGTAGGCGGCCTCGACCTGGTGCAACCAGGCGATGAACTCGCGGCTGCGGTGACGCGGCTGGACCTGGGCCAGAATCTGCCCATTGAGCAGATCAATGCCGCACAGCAGCGACAGGGTGCCGTGTCGGACGTACTCGTGGTCGCGTTGCACGGTGGGGTGCTGGTCAGGGACCGGAGGCAGATCGGGCGCCCTGTTCTGGATCCCCTGAATACCCGGCTTCTCGTCGTACGACAGGACCGCGACCCAGGGGGCAGGTTCACCGGCGGCCACCTGGGCTTGCCGGACTTCGACCTGCTTGTAGACGTGCAGCACCTGGGCCATCTTGACCTGGAAGTCGGGATCTCGCCGCTCCAGATAGTACTCGATCTTGTGCGGCCTGAGGGCGTGGGCGGCCAGGATCTTGGAAACCGTGCCCCGACCCAGTTGGGCCAGCGCCGGATGGCCGGCAGCGACGCCGTGCTGCCGCACATGCTGCGCCAGCCGCGCCGTGGTCCACCGCTCCTCGGCGTAGCCCAGCTCCTGGGGCTTCTGGCCAGCCAACGCCGTTACCCACGTCCGCGCTTCCTCCGGGATGCGACGCGGCCGCCCGGCGCGGGGCAGATCGCTCAGCGCCGTCCGCGCTCCGACCTGCAGCGCCCGGTTGACGGTGTCGTTGACCCGGACCCGATTGGTGTGCAACTGCGTGGCGATGCGCGCCACGCTCGCGCCGTCCGCGTACGCCAGCAGCATGCGGGCGCGCTCGACCTGGGCCGCCGGCGCCGTCCGCGAGACGCTCGTAGTTTCCAACTGGACCCGCGTTTCCAGATCCAGCGACAGGGGTGGCTTGCGACGCGCAAAGGGCATGACCTACCTCCTCGATGGTGGCCTCCTGAACCGCCTCGAGGTAAGTATAGCCATGTGACTATATTTAGTAAAGCTAATTGCGAATCAATCTACTAGACGGCGTCGGCCTGGACCGCCGGCCGCCACCCATCGCCCCGGCTCGATCTGATCCCCAGCCTGAGCCCCCCCGGGCCGGGCCCGCCGGCTGCCCTGTGCCCGCCGAGTTGTCAGCCTCCCCCGACACGCCCCCGCTGCTGGCCGCCGCCCCCAGCGCCGTTCGCTCCGGCTGCCAGAGCCGCCCCCGCCGCCACCTCGCCCGGCACAACTCCCCGGCTGCCCCAACCCGCTTGACCCATCGCTCGAGAAGGCCTTTTGTTCTTCCCGTGAGAGTGATTGTCAAGGGCAGTCTTCCCCGTCGCTGTTAGCCCAGGCCTCCTGGTCCGGGCAATCAGCTCCAACTCCGTTAGCGACGAGGCTTCGCGGTGCTTCTGGTGGGGTGGAGCAGTCTTCTTCCGCCTGGTCCTTCTCGCTTCGAGCCGCGGGATCCGAACCGGACGAATGCCAAGCGCTATGCGGCTCGCGCCACGCGAACCACGGTTCCATCGGAGACTCGGCAGCAGCCAGCCTGACGCTTGTTCGGGGTCTACGAGGGGGCCTGGGGTCCTATGAGTGCCTCAGCCAGACTGCAGGCCGGGCGAAAGAACAAAACGAGACTGCCCCGCGCATGCCCTTCGTCCCCGGATCCTGGCGCCCTTGGCGAGGGGGACACCCCCACACCGCGAACCTCGCGGCTCCGGGGATGAGGGCGCTGGGATCGTCAAGTGGACCGCGTTCCATGAGAGTGATTGTTCCTATACTCGGTGCCGCGGGCAACGGAATCACTCGTCCAGGCCCGCTAGCTACCCCGTAGAGGAGCGGACGGCCGGCGCGGAGCTCGCGCGGCCCGGGCTCTGTTGCCTACCACGCCGGTAGACGCCGGATGTGGCCGAGCGGCCTTATGCGACGCAGGTCTATGTCATTCAGAACCCGCAACTTGCGCCGAACTGGACTTCCGGCCGAGCGGCGATGCGCTCGGCCGATGACGGCGCACTAACCACGCACGGAGAGAGCACTGGTGCGTGACGTCTCCAAGATCGCTATCTTTGCGGTGAACGGCGGCGCTCGGACAGACCCGAGAGCGCGCCACGCTCCTGCGCGCAAGGAGGCATGAGGCACATGGCGGGACCAGCGCCAGCGATACCGCCTGATCTGCTTGAGTGTCTCTCGCGCTCCAGCGACGCCATGCTCCAGAGCGCTCTGAGCGGGAGCAAGCAGGCTGCCTTGGAGACGGTGGTGCGCGAGGTACACGATCTGCTGCGTGTGGAGGCCTGCTCCGCCTTCCTGGTTCCGCCGGACGGGGAGGCACTCGTTCTCGCAGCCTCCTTCACTGACCGTGACCAGCACGAGTTCGAGCCCGTCTTCCTGAAGATCAGCGGCGACCCCCATGCAGGCCTGACCGGTTACACAGCTCACTCGGGCCATATAGTGTGTCTCAGTGGTGAGGAGCTCCTGAGCCATGAGAGCGTGGCCCATCGCGAGGCAAGACACCTGAGTTCGGGCGTCTGCAGATCGGTGCTGGCGATCCCCCTCAAGGACAGGAAAGGGCGAGTTCTTGGGGTGCTGAAGGTCGACAACAAGAAGGGTTCGGACGGGATCGCCCGAGGTGAGGACCGGTTCACGGATGTCGACCGGCACGTTGCGCAGATCCTGGCCAACAAGACGGTCCTGGTCCTCGAGGGACTGCGACATGCCGACGCAGTACGCGAGCTGGCGCACCTGATGCACGATGCCGCGTCCGAGTGGCAGCTACTCGATGGCCTCCTTGCGCATACCGCCAGGCTGGTCGGTGCCGATCGCGTTGCCTTGGCGCTCTGGAGCGAGAAGGATAGGAAGCTGAGGTGTGAGTACTGGACACCCGCTCAGGACACCGCCGTTGAGCCGGTATGGCCGACCATGGAGGCGGCGTACTCTACGGGGATGCCGTATCCCCTACCCACCAGGAGGATTCCCACCGACGGGTCTCCGGATGCGCCGTCGCCGGCGGAGTTCTCGGTGCCTCTGTTCTGGCGAGGACACAGGTGCGGAGCCTTGGGTGTTGCAGTGTCGGGCCCCCTCGGCTTCGATATGCAGGACGCGCTCACCCTGCAGTCCATCGGTGAGCACGCGGCCATAGCGCTCCAGCTTGTTGGGAGACGGTCGCGCTTCGAGACCATCGCGCAAGGCGTGGTCAGCGCAAGCGATGACACCTTGCAGCAGGTCCTTGAAGCTGTCAGGGACATCTACCACTACGACGGCGCGTTACTATACATCGCCGATCTCGAGTCGCGGCGGCTATGGGCTGGTCGGTACATCGCGGCCGAGCCGAGAACCGACTTCGACCATCGCGAGTTCGAGTACGAGTTCTCGGACCAGGCGTTCGCCGTGGCGGTGTTCAACTCCGAGAGGGGAGAGTATTCACGGGAGCCGCGGAAGGATCCCCGAGTCTGCCAGCGGGGGCTCGACATTTTCGGCATCCGGGGTCCCCTGGTGGGCGTACCCCTTCGCCACAACGGTGTGCCAGTCGGGGCGCTGGTCGCATGGAAAGACCGCGATCCCACGGAGCCCGACAGACAGGATCTCGACGAACTGGAGCCGTTCGCCCGGCTTGCCGCCGCCGCCTTGGCGCTTTCTGCCTCCGAGGAGCAGCGCGGTGCGGTGTTGGATGCTGTCCACGGGCTTCTTCGGCACATGCAGTCTGAGGTAGCTCCGGAGAGGATCCTGGGCGAGCTGCTCGAGGCCGTCCTCCGTGCGGGCTTTGTGCGGAGCGTCGTCTACGAGCGCCGCGACGACCGGTCCTACGAGATGCTAGTGTCTCGGGGTGAGGCCGGCGACGCATCCCCCCCAGAACGCTTGTTGCTGGGAGACCCATCGGAGTGGCTGGCGCTGGAGGAGAAGCTCCGTTCCGGTCGAGTCCCGATCGTTCACAGTGACGTGGGACGTGCGGTGGCGATCTCGCCGCTGATGGCAGGTAGCGTCCTGTACGGCGTAGTCGTGGCCGACCCCGG
>JBAZUN010000040.1:16954-22437 GCA_041661365.1 Candidatus Latescibacterota bacterium | reverse complement strand
GCCCTCCTGCCAGGACCAGCACCTCTCTCCAGCGGGATTCGGCGGCGGCGTAGCGGCCACACTCAAAATCGATGCAGCCCCAGCTAATCAATATCCGCTCCCTTATCAGTGGCGCGTCCCGTCCCTCCAGGCAGCTCAGGGCCTTTTCGCAGGCAGCGACCGCGTCGGGAAACCGCCGCAGCTGTTCGTGGACCTTGCCGATCAGCTTCCATGCCTCGGCCTCGTCCTCGGGGCGCCCCTCTTGATGCGCCAGTTCGCGCATCTGGGCAAGCCGATCCAGAGCCTTGTCGTGAGCGGTCAGATAGATATAGGCCATGCCGCTGCGGCGCAGAGCGTGGAGCAGGAGCGCGGTTGCGGCATGGCTTCGGCGGGACGCCTCCGCCGCCTGGTCGAAGAGGGTCACAGCCCGGCGCCAGCCGAATAACGCAAAGGCTTCGTCCCCGCTGCGGATCAAGTGCGGTACGGCTCGCGCGAATTCCTCCGCCCTATAGAGATGGTTGCTCAGTTCTTCAGCGCCGACTTCCTGGCCCTGTGCCTGCAGTTGTTCCAGGACGTTGGCCAGCACCTGGTGATACTCGCGGCGCAGCTCCCCAGGGATCTCCGCGTAGAGCACTTCCCGGATCTTCGGGTGGCAGAACTCGTATCCCCCCTCGATCGAGGCGATGAGCTGGCTCTTCTTCTCCAGTCTGAAAAGCGCCTTCAACAGCCCGAGCCGCGATAGGCCCGAGGCTGCCTCCAGTACCTTCGAAGTGAACCGCGACCCGATCACCGCGGCCAGTTGGAGCAATTCCCGGTGATCGGCATCCAGCTGGTCGGCGCGTCGCACGATCAGGGCGTTGATGCGATCCGGCACCTCCACTTCTGCTAAGTCTGCTCGTACCGTCCAGATGCCGCTGTCACAGTAGAGCACCTCATGGCTGCGCAGCAGCTTCAATACCTCCAGGGCGATGAAGGGATTACCCTGCGATTGAGCGTAGATGAACTCGCCGAAATCCGGCGCGAAATCCGACTCGGGGAAAAGCGACCTCACCAGGCGCTCCAAGGCGTCCTGCTCCAGCCGCTGCAGCCGCACCTCGTGCAGCAGTTCCTTGGCCTGGAGCTGCTGGAGGAGTTGGGCGAGGGATATCCCCTGCGCCTCTTCCCTCGCCAGTTCCTCTGGACGGTAGGTCACGATCCAGAGCACCCGGGCTTCGGCGGCACGGCGGACCAGATACTGGAGCAATTGCAGGGAGCCCTCGTCAGCCCAGTGCAGATCCTCCAAGAAGACCACCAGCGGCCGCGTCGTCGCCGCGGCGGACAGGAGCGCGAACACCCCGTCGAACAGACACTGCCGAGCTGCTTCCGGGTCGGCCTGGGCGCCGAGAGCGGCCGCGAAACTGGCCCGAACCTTCGCGGTGGTACTCGAACTGGCTGCCAGTTCCACCAGGCCGGGCGCCTCCTGTCGGAGGAGCGCTGCCAGCCCCTGTCGTTCCGTGTCTGTCAAGCCGTGCTCTGTCTTGCTGAAGAGGTTCCCGATGGCGTCGAGGAAGGGCATGTAAGGCCCCATGCCGTGCTCGAAGAAGCACACGCCCCGGATCACCCGGCCACCGCGTTCCTCTACCTGACGACCTACCTCCTCGACCATCCGGGTCTTGCCTATCCCGGCCTCCCCTGACACGAATACCACCCTTCCACCTTCAGAGAGGACGTCAAAATGAGCGAGGAGCGCGCCGAACTCGGCTTGACGACCGGTGAAGCGGGGTCTGAAATCGCGGGCTCGGAAGTCTTCCTCTTCCTCTGCTTCCTCTGCTATCTCGAACCTGGGAATGCCGATGAGCTGCTGGCGCTGCTGGACTTGTTCCAGAGCCGCCAGTGCTTCCCCGGGCGAGGCATAGCGATTTTCCGGCAATTTATCCAGCAGCCTGAGCACGAAGCGATCCAGCGCGCGGGGCACTGATGGATTGAGGAAGGAAGGTGCGTGCGGCTCTTCGTTAAGCTGATGGTAGACCAGACTTACCGGTGAGTCACCGGAGAAGGGCAAGCCCCCGGTCAGCATCTCGTAGAGCACCACCCCGGTAGCGTAGAGATCCACCGCGGGACCAACGCCGTCGCCCAGGATCTGTTCCGGGGCCATGTACTCGACCGTCCCCAGAATCTCGTCCGCCCGGGTTAGGACCGTGCCTCCCTCCATCCTGGCCACGCCAAAGTCGAGTACCTTGACCGTCCTATCCTCGCTCAACAAAATGTTCTCAGGCTTGATGTCCCGGTGGATGATCCCGTGTTGATGAGCCGCCTGCAGAGCGGCAAAGACTTGGCCGGCCACCGACAACGCCTGGTCGATGGGCAGGGCCCCCCGCCGGTGGCGGAGCTCCGCGCGCAGCGAACGCCCTTCTACCAGCTCCATGACCAGGTAGAGATATCCTTCTGCCGAGCCGCTGCCGCGTACGGAAACGATGTTGGGGTGGTCGAGCTGCGCCGCCAAACGAGCCTCGCGCCGGAAGCGTTCGGCCGCGCGTGGGTCTTCGCGGGCCTCGAATTGCAGCACCTTGAGGGCGACGTCCCGTTGCCGGCTTTCGTCCCTGGCGCGGTACACGCTACCCATGCCGCCCCGCCCGATCAGGTCGACGATCCGGTACCCGTCAAACTGCTGGTCGATCAACGGATCTTTCACTGCCATGGTAGGAGCCCCACGATGGTCCCTTAAGCGGCCAGAACAGAGAGTAAGGTCGCTGCCCTTCGTTCGTCTTCGAGCGCGCCGACCCGGCCGAAGAGCTCGCAGGACTGCCGCAAGCAGCGGCGCGCTCCGTCTGGGTCACCGCGGTGCTGCAGCACGAGCCCGAGTTCCCGCTCGCATTCGGCTACCCCGAGCCGGTCCTCCATTTCCAGGTACACGTGCTTGCTCTGGTGCAACCGTTCCTCGGCCGCAGGATATTGCGCCTGGGTTCGGCAGATCATTCCCTCCACCTTGCGGCACTCGGCCAGGCCCCGGCGGTCGCGCCCCTCCTCCAAATATACCCGGGCGGCCAGGCACGAGGTTTGTGCCGCCCCGGCATCGCCCATCCCGAGCTGCGCCACGGCACGGCCCACCAGGCAACGGGCCAACAGGTCTCGGGCACCCAACTCCCGCGCCGGCTTGGCTCCCTTGGTGCAACACTCGGGCGCCACCCGCCACTCCCGGTGCGCCGCGTGGACCATGCCGAAGTCGTGGTAGACCTGGCAGATGCCGTGGCGATGCCCTGCTCTCCGATAGGCTCGCAGGGCCGCGGTGGCGTGCAACACCGCCTCCAGGTACTGGCCGCGCACCTTGGAGACAAGTCCGCGATACCTGTAGACCGTCCCTGACAATATCTGATTGCCGATCTTCAGCGCCATGACCTGCGCCTCCGTGAAGCACTCGGTCGCTTCCTCTAGCCGGGAACGCCCTAACTCCATGCAGCCCAGCCGCACATGGGTTTCGGCCCGCCCCTCTTCATCGCCTGAAGCCGAGAACAGGTCTAGGGCCTCCCGGTAGAGTTGCGTGGCTTCCTCCCATTCGCCCTGCCGATGCCGCGCCTCCCCCAACTGCAGCAGCGCCTTTGCCACAGCCGCGTCATCCGCTCGCGGGGTCGAGAGCCGCAGCACCTCGCGGCAGTACCCGGTCAGGTGGGTCCACTCCCCCAGGCGCGCCGCTACCCCCGCCAGGGATGACAGGGCCGCCAGCCGCGGCGCATGCATCTGAGGGGCGTCCAACTGGTCGGTAACCTCCAGGGTCTGCTTCAGGAAGCGCCGGGCTTCCGGGCAGGCAGAAGCGGCTCGCGCCCGTTCGCCGGCGGCCACCAGATAGGGTAGGGCTCGGACAGGGGAGCCGGCGCAGTAGAAATGATGGGCCAGGACTTCCACGTCGCCAGGCCGGCGTTGCTCCAGGCGATCGGCTAGAAGCAGGTGAACCCGGCGGCGCAGCGCGTCCGGAAGACGATCGTAGAAGACTTCTACCAGCAGGGGGTGCTCGAAACGGAATCCGCGTGCCTCGCCGTGTACCAGATGGGTCTGGTGCGCCAACCGACCCAGCTCCCGCAGCACCCTGGTGCGCGGACACGCCATCGTCTGCGCCACCAGCTCGCCCTCGAAAACCTCGCCTTGCACAGCGGCGTGACTCAGCAGGTCTCGCTGTTCCTGCGACAGCCCCTCGGCCCGCTGCTGCATCACCCCGCGCGTGGAGTCAGGGATTGCCAGTTCTTCCCAGGGGCGATCGACCCACAACCCCCGAGGGTGGCAGAGCACCCCTTTCTCCTGCAGGAACTCCAGGTACTGCAGGATGAACAGCGGCACCCCCCTGGTTCTGCAATAGAGCCGCTGGTAGAACTCCTCGCTGAACTCCGACAACTCATAGCAGGAGCTGATCAGTACCCTCGTGTCCGCAGTAGACAGACCCCCCAGGCGGAGCTCCTCGACATGGGGATTACGGTGGAACTCCGCCAGCATCCCCGCCAGATGGGCGGTGCCCTGTTCCGCGGGCGCCTCGGAGCGATAGATGGCCACGATCATCACTGGCGCCGCGGCGCTCTTGCGCGCCAGGTGCCCGAGCAGCTGCAGCGAGGCCGAATCCGCCCAATGCAGATCGTCCAGGCACAGTAGCACGGGATGCTGCCGGGCCTCTTCCAGCAAGAGACGGGTCAGGCGCGCCAGAAAGAGCACTTGGCGGAAATCCGGGTTCATAGCTGCAGCGTCAGCTCTCGAGCGGCGTCGGGCACGTGGGAACAGAGACCCGCACAGATGCGGCGCCAGACCTTCGACCATTTCCCGCACCACCCTGCGCTGGCGACTGGACCCGTGTTGCATGCAGGCGCGCAACACGCCCAAGAAGGCTCCGTAGGCCAGATCTGAGCGCGCCGGATCTCCGTTGCCGCTCAGACACCAAATCCCGCGGCCCGCGGCCTCGCGGGCGAGCTCGGCCACCAACCGCGACTTGCCCACGCCGTTCTCCCCTGCCACCAGCACCACGGCCCCCTCGCCTGCTACCACCTCCTCCATCCGGTTTCGCAGGAGAGCGAGCTCGGCTTCACGGCCGACCAGGACTGGCCTGGGTTCCGTCGGGGGGCCGGGGAGCGCAACATTGGTCATGGGATCAACCCTTGGGATGGTGGACTGTCGACCAGGTCCCAGCCCGGTGGGTCTGGCTGGGCACGATTCGCCGCTCGCCTGCGGTCGACGCGGGGGGAAGGACAGGTATTACGAAGGGACCTAGGCCGCTCGGGGCCACCCGCTCTACTGCGAGGAGTTCCGCAATCCGTACCGGGAGAAACTGGGGGCCTTTATGCGAATCTCGGTGGTGCCGTCCCCATCCCTGATCGAGAGGATCTCGGCCGTCACGGTGGTCCCATCGGCGAAGCGATGGTAGGCCTCCAACTGCGACAGGGGTATGTCGAGAAGGTCATCTCCCAGGGTGATCTTCAACTCGGCGGGCAGGAGGAAGACCAGCCCGATGGGCTCGAAGTCCATCACCAGGTCTTGGGCCGTGCTCCCGG
>JBAZUN010000040.1:8253-16944 GCA_041661365.1 Candidatus Latescibacterota bacterium | reverse complement strand
CGGAGACCCTCATGCTGATTAGAGTCGGCAGCGCCAGGCCCAACCGCGGGACGGAGAAGGTGACCCGCACGTCATCCGCTACTCCCGGATCATTGAGCTGGGTGACCGTGAATGCGCCACCGAGAAGGCTGAAGAGCTTGGAGACAATCAGGTCCACCAGTTTCGCCGCTGGCTGGGCTCCCTGGGGCGATGGCGCCGCAGCGGTGGTCCCCTCCTGGGCCTGGGTAACAGCAACCGGGTCTGGAGAGAGTGGGGAGATCGCCTGGTCACAACCTGACCAGAACCCCAGCGCCGCGGCCGCAAGGAACACCAGGGCCGTGCGGGCGACGGGACGAGCGGACAGCGGAGCCATGGTTGTCTACCTTTCCAGGGGGAGGAACTGGTGTCTGAGGTCGGCTAATGCAATAACGGTGCCAAGTCCCAGGAAAATCCGCGCATGCCAGGTATAACTCGCGGCAATTATTAATTTTAAGTTCTATGGATCACCCCGGACTTGGGATAGAGTAGCCTTCTGTCCTGCCGAGGATTGGGGCATTGCTCCGGGGCATTTCCCCCGCCGGGGCATTTCCCCCACCCCCCAAGGGGTATTCCCGGGCGGTCTGTACCCCCTGCAGCAACACAAGCGAACGGCGGGTGTCGCACTCCCAAACCGTGCTGCGGGGCGGCCTAGTCAGACCCGGAACTGCAGCATCGTCCGCCCGATCTTCACCAAGTCCTCGTCGTGCAAGGGGGTAGGCTCCTGGATGCGCTGGCCGTTCACGAAGGTACCGTTGGTGGTGCCCAGGTCCTTCACCCAAAATCCTTCTCCCGCGCAGGAGATCTGCGCGTGTTGGGCCGACACTTCCTCGTCATCTACGACGATGTCGTTGGCTGGATCGCGCCCGATATACCGCTCCCCCTCGGCGAGCAGGTACTCCCGCCTCTCGGTTTCGCCCAGCACCAGGAGACGGCCCACGATGTAGTGCTCTCCGGATAGATAGCTGCCGCAGTGGGTGCAGAAGTTGCTCTCGTTCTTGTTCTGGTTACCACAGTGGGAACAGAGGATCATAGCGCCCTATTCTTCGTAAATCACCTGCGGTGAAGAGAACAACCAAGCCGCGCCGCCCACGCCGGGGAACCCCGGGTGGTGGTCAGTCGTTTTCCCCGATCCGCCTCCTTACCTCGGCTATACGCTCGCGCAGCTCTGGATTATCCGGATCCTTCTCGAGCGCCTTTTCCCAGGTCGCCAACGCCTCGAGGTACTGCCCTTTCTTGAAATAGACTACCCCCAGGTTGTAGCGCACGTCCACTAGGTTCAGCGACTTCTGAGTCCGCGCGCTACTGGCCATGAATTCCGGCGCGGCCAATCTCTCGCCACACTGGTTGCAGTACCGGTCTCCTGGCTTATGCGGGCTCCGGCAGTGTGGGCACTCGGGCATTTGCTGGCTCCTCTTCCTCGGTGGGCGACATTATCCCGTCGCCAGGCTATCGCCGCAGTTGCCGCAGAACCGGTCCCCTGGGGCGCAGGCGGTCCCGCACTTGGCGCAGACGCGCCGGCGTTCCAGGCCACTGCCGCATTGGCGACAGAAGCGATCGTCTGCCTTGGCAGGAGCCCCGCACTGGGCGCAGAAGAAGAAGCCCCCCTCCGTGCGCCCTTCCAGGACCCGGCCCAATTCATCCCGCAGCCGCTGCTGGTCGAAGGGCTTGGCGATGATTCCACAGATCCCCAGTTTGATGAGAGGCCCAATCACATCCTTGTGCAAGTACCCCGATACCACGATCGTGGGCGGAACCGGGAGGTTCTTCTTCCTCAAGTAACTCAGCAAGTCCTGCCCGCGCAGGCCGGGCATGCGCAGGTCCAGCAGCATCACGTCCACCGGCTGAGTCATCAGGATATTGGCCGCTTTGGTGGCACGCTCGGATCTTACCGTGTGGTGGCCCATCTGTTCCACTATCTGGGCCAGCGTATCGCACACGGTCCGGTCGTTGTCGACGATCAGAACCGTCTTCTGCTCGCCTTCGGCCATCACGCTCCCCTGGATGTTGACAGGATTGGCAGGAACAGCCGGAAACTGGCGCCCGCATCCACCCTGGAGGCGACCAGTATATTCCCCTGGAAACTCTCTGCGATGCTCCGACAGATGGCCAGTCCCAATCCGGTACCCTTCTCCTCGCCCTTGGTGGTGAAAAAGGCCTCGAAGATCTCCTCCATGGTCTCAGGCGCCATGCCAGGGCCATTGTCCTCCACCGCTGCGAAGACGCACGGCCGCTGCTGGCTCTGGGATTCGGCCTTGATGGCGAGTCGGACGGCCCTGCCCGCCGCCTGCTCGGCCGCAGCTATCGCGGCGATGGTTCCCTCCCCCGTAGCGATGAGGAGTTGCGCGCCTGGCCGATTGCGCGTAGCATCGAGGGCATTCACCACGAAGTTGGTCAACACCTGCTCAACCTGGGCCGCATCTCCCATGATCTCGGGAAGGCCAATGGCTAGGTCGGTCTGGACGTCGATATGTCGCGTGATGGGCAGAAAGAAGGCCAGTACCTCATCGGCCAGAGAGGTGAGGTCGACCAGACAGGGCTCGGTTTGTTTCCGGCGCGAGAAATTTAGGATATTCTGCGTCAAGTCCTTCAACCGCACGCTGGCATGGAGTATCGCGCCCAGGGACTCTTTTTCTTTCGTGCGCCCCCCTGCCGAAAACAGCATCTCTACCTGTCCGGCGATCACCGCCAAGGGATTATTGATCTCATGGACGATCGCTGCGGCCATCTGCCCCATCGCACTCATGCGCTCTGAGCGGACGAGCATGCGCTGGGCCTCCTGCAGTCGGCTGTGGGCGCTCTCTAGTTCCACCAACCTTCGTTGTAGTTCTTGATTTCTCTTACGCAGTTCCTGATACGTAATTTGCGTCTCGTAATCCGCCGTGCTCAGGATCCCTTCCATGTTCCTGTATGCCATCTCCAGTTCATCGAGTAGATATGCCTTTTCCGCTTTCAGCGCCTCGGCTTCCCGCAGATCCTCGTCTTTCGTCTCTCCAGCGCTCACAATGCAGTCCTGCTTTCGAGATCTAGATGCTCTCTGATCCCCCAATACTACCCACCTGCACCCCTTCACAAACGGACATCAGCGAGATCGTGCTTAGCGAGTCGATAACGCAGGGTATCCCGGCTGATGTGCAGAAGCGCCGCGGCCTGCGATATATTGCCTCCGGTATGCTGCAGGGCCGCCTCGATCAGGTGTTTCTCTACTTCGTTCAGCGAGATGCCCTGAGGCGGAAAGACGACGGTGACCCCGCCTTCCTTGCCGATGTCGAGTGCACTCGGCGTATCATGTGCACTGTTCCGCGAACGGCGATCTATGATCAGGTCCTCCGCATAAATGGTATCCTGGTCTGTCATCAACACCGCCCGCTCGATCACGTTCTTCAACTCGCGCACATTCCCCGGCCACGAATAAGCCTGCAGCAGGGCTTGGGTGTCGCTGGCCATTCTACGCAGCCCACCTCCGTGAAGCGCGCTGTACCTCTGCACAAAGTGGTCCGACAACAACAGGACATCGTCACCCCGTTCGCGTAGTGGGGGTAGGTAGATGGGCACTACGTTGAGCCGGTAGTACAGGTCTTCGCGGAAGCGGCCGCTTTTCACTGCCTCTTCCAGGTTCTCGTTGGTGGCCGCCAGGAATCTCACCGCCACCTTGAGTTGTTCAGTGCCACCCAGGCGGCGAAACTGCTGGGTTTCCAGCACGTGCAGCAACTTGGCCTGCAGATTCAGCGGCATCAGGCCCATCTCGTCCAGGAAGAGCGTGCCGCCATCGGCCACCTCCACCAAGCCCTTCTTCCGCTCCCGGGCATCGGTGAAGGCACCGCGCTCGTGCCCGAATAGCTCTGATTCCATCAAATTGACCGGTATATTGGTGCAGTCGACTGTGACGAAAGGTTTATCTGGCGAGGCGCCGAGCGCGTGGATCGCGCGCGCTACTAGCTCCTTCCCCGTCCCGCTCTCCCCCCGGATCAGCACGGTGGCCTTCGTAGACGCCACCCGACGCACCATCCTGAAGACCTCCTGCATCACCGCGCTCGAGCCTATCAACCCTTCCAATTCAGGCTCTGCTCCCCGGACATCCCGCAAGGGCTCTTCCAGCAGCTTGTGGAGCAATACGCGCAATTCAGCCAGAGGTGTAGGTTTAGTGAGGTAGTGCGCTGCACCAAGCTGTACGGCCTCCATCACCGCCTGGCCGTCGCTGTAGGAACTCATCATCACCACCCGGCAGGAAGGGGCCATCGCCTTCAGGCGTTTCAGCACCTCCAAGCCGCCGATAATCGGGAGCCGCAGGTCCAACAACACGAGCGCCGGCTGGATCCGTGCATAGCAGCCCAGCGCCTCTTCACCGGTCGCAGCAGAGCAGACGGAATATCCCAGACTTTCTATGAAGACAGTGAGGAGACTACGCAACCCGGCGTCGTCGTCCACGACCATTACCGTAGCACGCATATCCCCCTCTTGCATCATAGAGCGTCTTGTAGTACGAGCACCCCGAAATCGGTGCCGGTTTCAGGTGGACACCAGGTGGACGTCTGTTACGAAGACGGAGGCCCTCCCCAATCGATTGGCTGCGTGAAAGCTACCCACCCCAGACACTCGAGTAGCCTCTCAACGTACAACCCCTGAGGCGGTATTCTTGAAGGAAATCAACGGGCATACGCATGGATTGATTTGCCGTTTTATAGGCCAGTTACGACCGGAGCGCTGCTCTGTAGCAAGTCCTCGGAAAAACTGCTAATCGTCGCCGGCCAAATATACAGCTATTTTATCTCTACCGTCATGGATATCTGGGTTTCTGGGCGAGCCAAGGGATTGATTCGGGCAGTCCGGCGAGTCAGGGGGATCGCTGACCCTGATTCGCCACGCGCGACCGGGCGTCCTGCCGGTCCCCGTTCGCCCAGTGCCATCCCCAGAAACGCCTGTTTCAGCTACCCGACGTCGGCTCGCGGGCATTGCGCTGCGTGACGGGATCGGTTCACTCGTGATCCCCAGACGGCGGCCCGCGGGCCCAACCCAGGATACCTGATCCATGCCAGAGCCCCAGCTCCTCAAGCCCGAGATCCTGATCCACCTGGCCCAACTCCTGCAGGTGCCGCTGCACGGTCTGGTCGCCACGGCCGAGCTGCTCGACCAAGGCGGCACCGTCCCGTTCATCGCCCGGTACCGCAAGGAGGTTACCGGCAACCTCGACGAGGTGCAGATCCGCGGCATCGAGGAGAAGCTCGGGTACTTCCGCGAGCTGGAGGACCGCCGGGCCACGGTCCTGGCCTCGATCGAGTCCCAGGGGAAGCTGACCGACGAGCTACGGGCGCGGATCGAGGCGACCATGGAGAAGGCCGAGCTCGAGGACCTGTACCTTCCGTACCGGCCCAAGCGCCGCACCAAGGCGACCATCGCCCGCGAGAAGGGGCTGGAGCCGCTGGCCTTGTACCTGTGGGAACAGCAGCCCACGGGCGTGCCCCTGGCCGAGTACGCGGCCACCTTCATCGATGCCGAGAAGGGCGTGGCCAGCGTCGAGGAGGCCCTGGAGGGCGCGCGCCACATCGTCAGCGAGAGGATCAGCGAGGACGCCGACCTGCGGAAGGCCCTGCGGCAGATGATGCTCAGCGAGGGGATGGTGGTCAGCCAAAGGGTGGCCGGCGCGGCTGACGAGCAGGAGCGGTTCAAGATGTACTACGACTTCCGCGAGGCGGTCAGCCAGATCCCCTCCCACCGGATGCTGGCCATCCGCCGGGGCGAGGGTGAAGGCGTCCTCCTCTTCCTCATCGAGCTGAACCCGGCCCGGGCCATCGACTACCTGAAGGCCCAGGTGATCCGTCAGCCCGGCGACTGGGTCGACTCGCTGCACGCGGCGACCGAGGACGCCTGGCAGCGGTTGCTGTCGGCCTCGATCCAGACCGAGGTCCGGTTGGAGCTGAAAGAGCGTTCGGACCGCGAGGCGATCCAGGTCTTCCGCCAGAACCTGCAGGACCTGCTCCTGGCGCCGCCGGCCGGACAACTCGGGGTGCTTGGCATCGATCCCGGGATCCGCACCGGCTGCAAGATCGCCGTGGTCAGCGACACGGGGAAGCTGCTCGAGCACGCGGTGATCTATCCGCTCCAGCCCCGCAACGACCGGGCCGGTGCGGCCCGCGTGCTGCGCGAGCTGGTGGCACGGCACCAGCCGCGGGCGATCGCCATCGGCAACGGCACCGGCTCGCGCGAGGTCGACGCCCTGGTCCGCGACTTCCTCAAGGAGGAAGGACTGGACTCGGTCTTCAGCGTCGTGGTGGCCGAATCCGGCGCCTCGGTCTACTCGGCGTCCGAGCTGGCCCGCCAGGAGTTCCCCGACCTCGACCTGACGGTCCGCGGCGCGATCTCCATCGCCCGGCGGCTACAGGACCCGCTGGCCGAGCTGGTCAAGATCGATCCGAAGAGCATCGGCGTCGGCCAGTACCAGCACGACGTCGATCAGCGGCAGCTCCAGGCCTCCCTCGAGGCGGTGGTCGAGAGCTGCGTCAACCGGGTCGGCGTCGACCTCAACACCGCCTCGTGGGCCCTGCTCCGGTACGTGGCCGGCGTCACCGAGCGCACGGCCCAGCGGATCGTCGAGCACCGCGACCAGCACGGCGCCTTCCGCACCCGCGGCCAGTTGATCGAGGTGCCGGGCGTCGGCCCCAAGACCTTCGAGCAGGCGGCCGGCTTCCTGCGCATCCGCGGCGGCGACCAGCCGTTGGACATGACCGCGGTCCACCCCGAGTCGTACCCCGTGGTCGAGCGCCTGGCAGAAAGCGCCGGGGTCTCGGTGACCGAATTGGTCCGTGACCCTCAACTGCTCGACAGCGTCAAGCCCGAGGGGCTGGAGGTGGGTCGCTACACCCTCGACGACATCCTGCAGGAGCTGCGCAAGCCGGGCCGTGACCCGCGCCAGCAGTTCGTCGCGCCCAGCTTTGCCGAGGGGGTGCACGAGCTGACCGACCTGCAGCCGGGGATGAGCCTGGAGGGGGTGGTGACCAACGTGACCCGTTTCGGCGCCTTCGTCGACGTGGGGGTACACCAGGACGGCCTGGTCCACGTCAGCGAGCTGTCGAACCGGTACGTAGCCGACCCGAGCACCATGGTCAAGGTCGGCCAGATCGTCAAGGTGCAGGTGCTCAGCGCCGATCCCAAGACCCGCCGCATCGCCCTGTCGATGAAGGCCCTGGCCGGCCCGCCGCCGGCACGCCCCGGCCGGACCGACCGCGGCCGCAAACCGGCCCCGGCCGCACCGCCACCCGAGCCCAGCATGGAGGAGAAGCTGGCGGCCCTGACCGCTAAATGGCAGGGAAGGTGAGTGGAGCCGGAATCGCTGGGCGAGCGTATCCCACCCCCCACGAGAGGCCCGTCTATGACCATCGAGGAGCGCGTCCTGACCGCGCTGCGGTGCGAACAGCCGGACCGGGTGCCGGTCTTCACCTTCCTGAACCCGCACGTGGAGTCGTGGCAGACCGAGGACCCGTCCTACCGCGAGGTGCTCGACGCGTGCCGGCGATACGCGGACGTGGTCTACGACTACTACTTCCCCTCGGGCCTGATCTACACCGCGGCCGAGCCAGCGCGGGAGACGCGCGACCTGGGCGATGGCCGGATCGAGTGGATCCTCCACACCCCGGCCGGACCACTCACCTCGAGCGGTTCGCGGCGATCGGCATCGACGGGCTGAACGTCCTGGAGCCCCCGCCGATCGGGGATACGCTCCTGCCCGACGCCAAGGCCCGTATCGGGGATCGCGTCTGCCTGATCGGCAACATTCAGTACGACGACCTGGCCCGCGGGACCCCGGTCGAGGTCGACCAACTGGTCCGCGAAGCCATCGAGCAGGGAGGCCCGGGCGGCGGCTTCATCCTCTGTCCATGCGCCGCGCCGTACGAACGGCCGATCCCCGAGAAGGCGGCGGCCAACCTGATCCGCTACCTCGAGGCCGCGCACGAATACGGGAAGTACTGATCCCGAGCCATGGCAGCTTGACGGCCCTCGGCCGCAGGGGCTACTTACGGGAAGGGCGACGGTCCACACCCCTGTTCCGCACTGCGGTCGTCCGCATCCCAGACTGAAGGACCACCGCATACCCCCTCGAGGAAGGAGCCATCCGCCATGCGCATCTGGGATTGCCACTGCCACCTCGCCAACGAGACGGCCGACGAGGTTCTGCGGGCCATGGACGGCGCCGGGATCGAGCGCATCAACCTGTTCAGCCGATATCCCGCACAGGGCCACGGCCCTGATTTCGCGTACCGGCGCGAAGAAGCCCGGGCTGCCATCGACCAGGTCGCGCGGATCCAGGCAGCCGCGCCCGATCGCGTCTACGGCCTGATCTGGGCAACCCCGTGGATGCCGGGCATGGTCGAGGAGATCGAGTACGGGCTGGGCGGCCGCGGCCTGCGGGGCGTGAAGATGATCCCCGACCATTGGGACGCCACCGAGGAGGTGGCCGTGCCGATCTTCGAGAAGGTCCGCGACCTCGGGAAGCCGATCCAGTTCCACTCCGGCATCCTCTACGGCATGGGCGACAGCTCCCGCTTCTGCCGGCCGGTGCTCTTCGAGGCGCTCCTAAACGTCCCTGGTCTGCGCTTCTCGCTGGCCCACATCAGTTGGCCGTGGGTCGACGAGTGCATCGCCGTCTTCGGCCGCTTCCGCGCCGCCCACGGCAGCCAGAAC
>JBAZUN010000040.1:5694-8243 GCA_041661365.1 Candidatus Latescibacterota bacterium | reverse complement strand
ATGTGGGTCGACACCTGCCGCGGCACCCCGGACGCCTGGCGCCTCGACGCCCTGCAGAAGGCCATCGCCTTCTGCGGCAGCGAGCGGGTGATGTTCGGCGTCGACAGCGGCCCGGGTGGCCTGCCGACCTACGGCAAGGCCTCGGCCGAGAAGGACCTGGCGATCCTGCGCGACGTCATGGGGCTGTCCACCGCGCAGCTCGAGCTGTTCTTCTGGGGCGCCTGTGAGGCGTTCTGGTCGCGCTGATTGCGGTATCAGCCTGAGCCGGCCTCAACCGCCTCCAGCGCTAACCGACGATGCAAGCCCGGCGGCATCCGCCCTGCTTCACTCCAGCAGCGCCAGCAGGTTGACCGCCACCACGTCCGGGGGGATCCCCATGCCCCCGTAGTTGCCGGTGGTGCTGTTGTGGGTGTCGGCAAAGCACAGGTCGAGCTTCCCCTGGCGATACGGCTCCAGGGTGGACGGGATGTTGTGGGGCCGCCAGTTCCCCAGGCGGTGGTCGAGCATCCAGCGCATCGCCGCCACCGTCACCCCTTCTTGGAACTGCCGCCAGTCGATCTCCGGGTCGACCTCGGCCCAGCGGATCCCATGAACCCCGGACAAGGCGAAGGTCTCGAGCACCTCCCACTGCACGTGGTCGCGGACCCAGTTGGCGAAGAACCAGTCGCTGGCGCACAGGCAGGGCTTGGTGTTGTAGAGCATCGGCATCCCGGCCGGCTCCCACAGGTGGGTGAAGGGGAGCAGGGCCCGGATCCAGTGCACGGCCCGCTCGCGGTAGATCGATTCGCCCAACTCGCGAAAACCCAACTCGTAGGCGAGGGCCGCGTGCCCGGCGGCCAGCAGGTTGGGCGCGTGCAGCGGGGTCTCCCAGTAGTCGCCCCCCTCGGGACGCTGCATCGTGAGGCAGTAGTCCAGCGCCCGGCGCGCCGCCTCCCGGAACCGCGTCTCCCCGGTCCTGCGGGCCAGCGGCAGCAGCTCGAGAACCGGCAGGAGGGTGATGTCCAGGGCCGTGTCCCCCTCCAGGCCCATCGGCTCCAGATACCCCGTGGCCACGGCGAAGTCGTCCTTGACATAGTGACGACCGCGCGGGTCAAAGGGGAAGGAACCGTCGTCCCGCTGCCAGTCGAGGATCTCCTCGCCGCGCCGGCGGTCGGCTCCCGGGTCCGGCGCAACCACCGGCGCCTGGCTCCGGCACCAGGCCACGCACTCGGCCAACCGTCGGGCCAACGGCGCGTCGGGGTTACGGGCGATGTACCCGTCGGCAAAGCGCGGCACGTGCGGCCCGACGCTCCCCGGGGTCTGCTCCACGCCGAAGCCGCGGCCCGGGTGCCACAGATGGCCGGTGTAGGCCGCGGCGATCCGGTCGAGGGCCTCGGGCAGGGGCCAGCGAGGTGAAGGCACGGCCGGCAGACCGCGGCGCTTTACCCAGTCGACCATCACCGCCAGGCTGTCCCCGGGCACCAGGAAGACCTCGGCGTCGAACTCGACCCGCTGCTCCAGGTGCAGCTCGAGCGGCGGCTCGCGGTTGACCTGGTTCTCCTGGGCCTCGACCTCGACGTCGGGGACCATGAGACCGAGCAGGTGGTTGTTGCGGCGGTCGACGAAGTTGGGCGAGGCAAAGACCGGCTGGGGCCGGCAGCGCCGGTAATTGAACCAACCGGTGGCGTCCTGTTGCGGGTCCCAGGCCAGGCCGATCCCCCAGCCGTCGTGACTGATCGCCATCAGCGGCGCCGCGACCTTGTGCGGATGCGGCACCAGGCGCAGGGCCCACGGGTCCTTGAACCAGTCGGTGCCGCTCGACCACTCCTCGTTGACCAGCCACTCGACCCCGGGGAGCAGACCGTCGGTCTTGGCCGCGCCGAACGCCCCCTCGCCGACCTTGAGCCAGGGGCCGCGGACGTACCGGGCGTACTGGTTGGCCTGCGAGACCAGCCGATAGGACAGGCGGCAGAGCGGCAGGCGCGGGTCCAGGGTCAGGGTTACGGTCCCGGTGAAACAAGGCCGCTCCAGCGGGTAGTTGAGCCACGGCTCGAAGGAGGTGCCGCGCAGCTTCTCCTTGACCACCAGGGCCCGCACGGAGAAGGTCAGACCCTCGCCGTCCTCGCCCTGAATGCGCTGGGCCTCGTCGGCCTCCAGCCGCATCGGGATCTCCTGGTCGCGCAGCAGCACCTCGCCGAGGTGGTCGAGGATCGCCATGCACCTGCCGTCCGGGGTGAAGAGTTCGGCCCAGCCCCAGCCGGTGACCCGCCGGTGGACCTCCACGCGGACGGCCGCGTTCTGCAGCACCAGGGTCTCGCCGGCATAGGTGGCGTGTCGGTACACGGGCATCGCTGCCTCTCTCCTGAAGGGAATGAGCAGGGAGGCGGGGAGCTTTCCCCGCGCCGGTCCGAAGCATGGACCTTCCCGGGCTCATCGTCAAGCCGGACCCCACCGACCGACTGCCACCGCGGTCCTGTCTTGACCTCGGCCCCGGAATGGGGTTTCGTTCCCTCCCGAGTCTCGCCAAGCAAAGCGGCTTTCTCAATGGGCTGCCAGCCCATCCACGGCCC
>JBAZUN010000040.1:0-5684 GCA_041661365.1 Candidatus Latescibacterota bacterium | reverse complement strand
CCCGTGATTCTACCTTCGCCGCAACTGACCCGGTTCCTGCCCGCCGAACGGGCTCCTCGGGAGGTGCTCGAGCGCCAGATCGGTCTGTTCACCGGTTCGCCCCTGCTGGTGGAGATGCTCGACGCGGCGCCGGATCTGCTGCTGGTGCTCAACCCGGAGCGGCAGATCGTCTTCGCCAACGAGCGGGCGCTCGACCTGACCGGCGTGGCCGACCGCCGGCAGCTCTACGGGATGCGGCCCGGCGAGGCGCTCGGGTGCATCCACGCGGACGAGGTGACCGGAGGGTGCGGCACCACGGATTTCTGCACTACCTGCGGCGCGGCCCGAGCCATCCGCGACGGCCTCGCGGGGAAGACGACCAAGGAGGACTGCCGGATCCTGCGCGGCCCTGGACCGGAGGCCCTCGACCTGCGGGCCTGGGCCCGGCCCCTGATCCTGGGCACCGACCGCTTCATCATCTTCTCCCTGGCCGACAGCGGCGACGAGCAGCGGCGCCGCGCCCTGGAGCGGATCTTCTTCCACGACCTGCTCAACACGGCCGGAGCCCTGCGCGGCCTGCTCGAGGTTCTCGCCGAGTCGGCGAGCCCCCCTCCCGAGGAGCTGGCCCTGGTGCACCAGCTCGCCAACGAGCTGATCGACGAGGTCCAGGCCCAACGAACCCTGGTAGCGGCCGAGCGCGGCGACCTGACCGTGACGGCCGAGCTGGTGCAGCCCGCGGTCCTGCTAGGACGCCTGGTTGACCAGTATCGACGGAACCCGATCGGCCGGGACCACCACCTCGTGCTCGAGCTGCATCCCGACCTGACCGAGCTGTCGACCGATCCAGCCCTGCTGCGGCGGGTCATGGGGAACCTGCTTAAGAACGCCCTCGAGGCCACCGAGCCGGGCCAGACCGTCACCGTGGGGGGCTCACCCGCGCCGGCCGGGGTGGAGCTGCGGGTACATAATCCCGGGGTCATGCCGCCGGAGGTGCAGCTCCAAGTTTTCCATCGTTCCTTCTCCACCAAGGGACCGGGGCGCGGCCTGGGTTCGTACAGCGTCCGGCTACTCGCCGAGCGGTACCTGCAGGGACGGGTATCCTTCACCAGCACCCCCGAGAGCGGCACCACCTTCCGGCTCTGGCTTCCTTTAGTGCTCCGTTAAGGAAATGATCTGGCATTCGGCCCCCGATCCATCCCGGCCTGCGGCGTTCCACTCGCTCAGCGCATCTCCCTGCGGATGCGCCTCCGCTCGTGCGCCTTGCAGGCCGGGCGCCTCGGGGGCCTCGATACACACGCTGATTTCCCTAACGGAGCACTTACGCTGAAGCCCTGAGGCTGCCGACGGTCCGGCGGTATCCCGGGTGGCATCCGCCCCGGCCGCGCCGAGTCCGCGCCCCTTCCCCCACCCTCCGCCGGAGACCGCCGGATGAACATGCACTGGATCGACTGGACGATCCTGATCGCCTTCGTGCTGGTGGTGGTGGCCGTGGCCACCTACACCACGCGGTACATGAAATCGGTGGCCGACTTCCTGGCCGGGAACCGGGCCGCCGGCCGGTACCTGCTCACCATTGACGGACTCAATACCGGCGCCATCTCCATGGTGGCCCTGTGGGAGCTGTGGTACAAGGCAGGGTACGGGGCCGCCTGGTGGGGCGGGCTCAGCGCCCCGATCGGCCTGATCATCACCCTCTCCGGGTGGGTGGTCTATCGGTACCGTCAGACCCGGGCCTTCACCCTGGCCCAGTTCTTCGAGATCCGCTACAGCCGGCACTTCCGCATCTTCGCCGGTATCCTCGGCTACGTCTCCGGGGTGATCAACTACGGGATCTTTCCGGCGGTCGCGGCCCGCTTCTTCGTCTACTTCTGCGGCATCCCCGACTACAACGTGCCGGTCCTCGGGATCGAGATCTCCCTGTCCTACGCCGTCATCATGGCCCTGCTCCTCGGCTTCGCCACCGTCATCACCCTGGCCGGCGGGCAGATCGCCATCATGATCACCGACTGCGTGCAGGGGATCATCGCCATGCTGGGGATCGGCTTCATCGGCCTGTGGCTGCTGCACCAGTTCTCCTGGGACCAGATCTACACCGCCTTCCAGAACGCCCCTGACCCGGAGAACGCCTCGCTGATCAACCCGTTCAAGACCAGCAAGGCGATGGACTTCAACGTCTGGTACTACCTGATCGCGGCCTTCGGCGCCTTCTACAACTGCATGGCCTGGCAGGGGAACACCGGCACCAACGCGGCGCCCAAGACGCCGCACGAGGCCCGCATGGCCCGGGTCATCGGCGGCTGGCGGGGGTACCTGACCGGCGCCGTGGTCAGCCTGCTGCCGATCTGCGCCTTCACCGTGATGCACCACGCCGACTACGCCACCCTGGCCGAGTCGGTGCGCACCGGGCTGGCCGGGATCGCCAACCCGACGATCCAGACCCAGATGACCGTGCCCGCGGTGCTGGGAAAACTCCTCCCCGTGGGCCTGGTGGGGCTGCTCTGCACGATCGTCTTCTGCGCCATGATCACCACCGACGATACCTACCTGCACTCCTGGGGGAGCATCCTCATCCAGGACGTCATCATGCCCTTCCGCAAGACGCCGTTCACCCCCGAGCAGCACATCCGGGTGCTGCGCTGGTCGATCACCGGCGTGGCCCTGTTCGGCTTCCTCTTCAGCCTGCTGTTCCGGCAGACCCAGTACATCCTGATGTTCTTCGCCGTCACCGGCGCCATCTTCCTCGGCGGGGCCGGGGCCTGCATCGTCGGCGGCCTGTACTGGAAGCGGGGCACTGCCGGCGGGGCCTGGGCCGCCATGATCAGCGGCTCGCTCTTGTCGGTCGGCTCCCTGGTGGTGCAGCAGTTCCCCTTCGAGCGCACCGCGATGACGATCCAGGCGCCGGCCGCGGCCAGCGTTACCGTGGGCGGCGAGCCGGCGACCTTGCGGGACGGGGCCTGGCGGTTCGAATACGAGTTCTGGCAGCGGTACGAGTGGCAGACGACCCAGGTGGTGATCGCCGACCCGAACGGCACCACCACCCACGTAATCCGGTACTGCTTCGCGCCCGAAGAGGCGCCCCGGCTCGAGCCCGGCCCAGACAACGCCTCGGCCGCGGTGGTCTTCCCGGCCGACGGGTACGTCCAGCCGCTCCCCGAGCCCTGGCTCCACCGGCTCTTCGTCGCCATCCGCTCGATCAACGGCCAGGTGCTGATGTTCTACGCCATGATGACCGCGCTCCTGCTCTACGTGGTCATCTCCCTGCTGGGCCGCCGGGTCTTCGACATGGACCTCCTCCTCCACCGGGGCAAGTACGCGGTGGCCGCGGACGCGGCGATCGGCGACGAGGCGGCGCCTCCTTCCGGGATCCGCGCCCTGATCGGGATCTCCCCTGAGTTCAGCCGCACCGACAAGCTGCTTTACTACGCCACCCTGGGCTGGTCCCTGTTCTGGATCGCGGTCTTCTTCGTCCTGCTGGTTCTCAACCTCATCGAGGTGCGCAGCGACCGCTTCTGGTTCACCTACTGGAAGTGGACCCTGCTGCTGAACATGGGGCTGGGGTTCTGCACCGTCGTCTGGTTCTCCCTGGGCGGGCTGGCGGACGTGCGCGACATCATGCGGCGGCTCTCCCGGCTGCAGCGCGACGACGCCGACGACGGCCGCGTCGAGGAAAGCCCGCGTGTCTGACCGGCCGGTGGAGACGCCCCTTGACAATCTGCCCGGTCGCGGGCTTCGTATCTTCCGCCGCAGCGCGCGGCCCGGACCACGGACGGTCGTGGTCCCTGACCTTGCAGCCAGGAGAGATCTTGTGTCAGAGTCCCAGTTGAACCGCGGCAACAGCCTGGAGGACCTGTTCTTCGCCCAGCAGGACGCCCTGCTGATCGAGCAGCGGCGCCGGCTCGAGCAGATGGAGCGCACCCAGGCGGTGCTCGCCGAGGTCTCCGGCATCCGGAACCGCGAGGTGCTGGCGCGGCTGGTGGAGCTGGAGGTCGCCCCTGACCTGCTGGCCACCCTGGCCGTGGTGCCCCTGGTCGAGGTGGCCTGGGCCGACGGCGAGGTGCACGAGCGCGAGGCGGCCGCGGCCCTGGCCGGAGCCGAGGGAACCGGGATCGCGAAGGAGTCGGTCGACTACGCCCTGCTGCAGGAATGGCTGCGGCACCGGCCGCCTGAGGCCCTGCTCGAGGCCTGGAACCACTACATCTCCGGGCTGTGCGAGAGCCTGACCAGCGACCAGCGGGAGTCGTTGCGCCAAGACCTGCTGCAGCGGGCCCGGCAGGTGGCCGAGGCCGCCGGCGGCTTCCTCGGGCTCACGGCGCGCGTTTCGGACAAGGAGCAGGCCGTGCTGGCACGGATGGACGCGGCCTTCGGTCCCGGCGCCACGGGCGGCCGCGACTAGGAGCCTGTCGGCTCAGCGCTCCCTCAGGTAGATCGGGTTCGAGTAGGCCCGGCGATTGTCCCGGGCATAGCACTCCAGCCGCAGGTAGGAGCGCCCCCCGGGGAAGCGGAACCGCACCGTGCCCCGCTGCACCGGCCGGTCCGTTGGCCGCTCGTCGAGCAGCACCCGGCCGTCGGCGATCACCCGGAGCTGCTGCAGGCCGAGGGAATCGACGCACTCGTACTGGAAGAGGACCGTGGTCCCGGCCCGCCGCCGCAGAGTCCCCCCCATCGGCGTGGCGCCGCTCCGCAGGTTGACGAAGGGTCCGTCCGAGGCGAAGAACCGGCCGGCCCACAGCGCTTCGATGACCTCGGTCCGCGTCGGGTTCTCGGCCAGCACCCCGTTCCACACGTCGCCGATGGCCTGGGGCAGGTGGGCGTCACTGTTCCCCATGCCGCGGACCACCTTGCCCTGGGCCAGGTGCCGGTCCCACAGGGCCACGGACATCTCGTCGGTAACGTCCCAGCAGTCGAAGATGTTGTTGGCCCCGTTGATGACCTCGATGGTGAACTCCTCGCCCAGCACCGCCAGCGCCTCGATCTGCTCCGCCGAATAGCGGGTGGTGGGGTACCACCCCGTCGGATGCGGGATGAACGGGAAGCCGCCCAGCTCGATGACCCGGCGGTAGTCAACGGCCAGGTCCGGACCGGGGGTATACTTCCGGTCCAGTCCCAGGATCCCCAGGTGGTGGTGCTGCGCCCCGGGCTCCTGACCCCACCACAGGTTGGGATGGCGGACGCACTCCACCTTCTGCCGCACGGTGCCGTGGTCGGTGACGAAGAGGAAGTCCAGACCGGCCTTGGCCTGCCACTCCGCGAGTTCGGTCACCGAGCCGATGCCGTCGCTGTAGGTCGAATGGCAGTGGCAATCCCCGCGGCTCACCGGGAAACCGGCCAGCTTCCGGGTGGCCTCGAGCCGCTCGCGCAGCGCGTCCTTCCAGAAGCCGATGACGCGGTCGGGGTAGGTGACGCGCTTGAGGGCACGACGCCGCGCGCGGCGCTGGGGACTGGTGGGGTTGGGCAAGGTCGGCTCCTTTCGCGGAGGATTCGGTCAGCGGCCCGGTCTTGGGACATCACGGTCCTGCCCGGGCCGCGGTAGCGGTCCAGACACACAGGGTTTCTCGGGCTTGGTTGTCAAGAGGGTGGCGCCTTAGCAGCCCGTTGAAGAAGTCGCTTTGGTTAGCGAGGCCGAGGAATGGCGGTCGCTGGCAAGGCGCATGAGGTGAGCCGCATCGAGGGGAGATGCGGCGACCGAGAGCAACGAAGCCAGCGGT
>JBAZUN010000039.1:11625-22691 GCA_041661365.1 Candidatus Latescibacterota bacterium | reverse complement strand
GCCAGGCCGTTCTGCGCCGGTACCCACGGCGAACGCTCGACGTTGCCACCACGGGCGAAATCGGGCTCGGTCGCCACCTCGAACTGGCACGAGTACGGACCGCCGTGGAGCGGCACCGCGGCTTCGAGCTGCAGGTCGGTCGAGGCTGTCACGCTCCCGGGGGCCGGATAGATCGGCTCGGCGACCAGGGGGTCCAGGATGGTCACCTCCAGCGCCGCGCTGTTGTTGGCCTCGTCGATCTCTTCCTCCGCGTGGTCGAGGTCGGCCAGCAGCTCGAGCAGGTACTCCCCTCGCCGCCCGCCGACCGGCCAGGAGAGGGTCAGGGTGCGCTCGCCGGCGAACGGCGGTACCGTCCGGGTAGCCAGGGTCTCGGCCCGGGTCGAGTCGGCCGCCCGTCCGAGGAGGACGAATCGCAGGCTGTCTTCCGGAGCCCGGCCCAGGTGCCGCAGCCGGGCCTCGACCTCCACCGTGGAGTGACCGAAGATCTCGGCCGGCGCGGTCCGCAGCGACTCGACGGCCAGATCCGGCCCGGCCGGCAGGGCCAGCTCCTGGGCCGGATCGCCGAAGAGCTGCATGGTCAGGACCGCGTCCTCCCAGCCTGGATGCGCGGCCAGAAGCCGGACCTTGGCCGTGGCCAGGGCCGGGCCGAAGGCGAGCAGTCCCCGGTCGAAGAGTTCGTCGTAGACCAGCTCGGCGAACAGGTCGTTCTGTGCCACGAAGCTCTTGGCCGTCGCCGAGATATAGGCGATGGCACCGGCCTCGGGCAGGGTGGTGAAGGCCTCGGCCAGGGATTCGACCGCGGGGTTGGTGAACATCCCGTTGAGGCAGGACAGGGCCAGGACCAGGGGGAGCCGCCGGCCGTTGCGCACCTGGGCCAGGTATCCCCACTCGGGCAGCTCGAGGGCGAAGACGTACTGCAGGGCGCCGGCGCTGCCGTGGCCGCTGTAGTTCATCAGCACCGCGCCCTCGTTGAAGGCCTCGAGGAAGGCCCGGCCCGTGGGGGTGGGGATCGGGCTCTCATCCGGGCTGTAGACCCGCGTCGAGGTCAGCCCGACCGGCTCGGTGTACCGGGCCGCCAGGGAGTCGCTGGGCGCGGTGAAGATCCCCTTCTCGTGCCAGTTGGCCAGGTAGAGGACGCGGTTTCGCCAGGACCCCGGCTCCGGCTCCCGGTCGTACCCGATCACCTTGGCCGCAACCTGACCCGCCTCGTGCACTCCGGCCACCGGCAGGCGACCGATCGCCAGGTCCGGGAGCAGGTCGTCCCCGTCGACCAGCGAGAGGAGGAAGTCGCTGGGCGCCCGGCCGCGGCCGCGGGACTGGTAGTACGGGCCGGGGACCGCGGCCGGCACCCCCGCGCCCAGGATCCCGCGGTAGTCGTGGGTGTCGTCGCCGTACAGGAGCACGAACCCCGGAGGAACCTCCCACTCGCGATAGGCGTGGCGGATGAAGCGGGCCACGGCCTCCGCGTCGAGGAGTCCGAAGGTGAACTCGTCGTACAGATCCTCGGTGTTGACCACGGCGGTGCGGAATCCGTCGCCCTGTCGATGGGCCGCCAGGTCCAGGGCCCCGGCCAGGTTGGCCGGGGGGGCGATGACGAGGTAATCGGCGCGGTTGGCGGGGTCCTGCCAGGTGGACGGGACCTCCAGCTCGCCGCGCGGAACCTGCAGGCCGGAGCTGTCGGCGATGACGTAGGTGGCCGGCCGTTCGGTCCGATCCTCGAAGGTGGCGCGCACCCCGGCGGCCGTGCTGTCCACGTCCAGCCCGGTCAGGCGGATGCCGTTGGCCACGTCGAACAGCTCGACGTGGGTGTCCCGCAGGCCGGTCACGGTGATGCGGTGCCCGGCCGACGGCTCCTGGGCGAACTCCAGGGTGCCGTCAATCGCCGCGTACCGGCGGCGGTACCCGAACTCGAACCAGTCGAGGTAGGTCCAGTCGACCTTGGCCTGATCGGCGTAAACCTGTACCCACAGGAAGTTCAGCCCCTTGGCCACCAGGGAGACCGACACCCGGGCCTCGGCGATCACCCCGACCTGACCGCTGCCCACCGCGCCCCAGACGGTATCGATCAGCGCGGAACTGCCGTTGAGCTTAACCACCGTGTGGTGCCCCATGTCGGTCACCCCGTGCACGGCCACGCGCAGACCGATCTCGGATGAGGCGCCCGGCACGGCCCCCACCAGCTCGCCGGTGAAGGCGCTCGAGCCGGGAGTGGTCGGGTGGGTACCGCTCACCTGGCGCCAGAACCAGTGGTCGCGGTTCTGGTCCGGGGCATAAGACAGGGGATCGTAGACCAGGTCCTGCTCGAAGTGGGCCGTATCGGCGAAGGTCTCCTGCGCCGGGAAGCCGGCACCGGGGGGGGCCGCGCGCTCGGTGAATCTCAGGCCCGGGGCCCCGCCCCAGGTGAGCCAGTAGGTGTTCCGCGGTCCGTACAGGCTGGTGAAGTCGCGGTCGTCGCGGCGGTACCGGCCGTGGAAGAGGACCAGGTCCTCGCCGTCGAGCCGGCCGTCGGCCTCGCCCTGCACGTAGAGCGGCTGCTCCTTCCCCCGCCAGAACAGGCGGAAGGTGCGCGGATCGACGGTGTCGGGATCGAGGTACGGCCGCAGCCATTCAGGGTCGAGGCGGAACAGACCGTCGGCGGTCACGTGGATCTTGAGCCAGGGGAGCACCGGGTCGTACCAACCGGTCTGGGTCGGCTTCGCGGCTCGAATCGGCGCGGTGAAGGAGCCGGCCTGGGCCGCGTTGAGGAAGGCTCGGTGGAGGGGGTGGGGCTGACCGCGAACCGGCCGTGGCCGGGCACCGCCGACGAACCGGGCCCGGACCTTCAGGTCGGGGAAGGCCCGTACCACCCGCTGGTCCGGGTCGTAGGCAAAGGGCCGCAGGTGCAGGGCCCAGGTCTCGACCCCGCGCAGGACCCCCAGCCGAGTCGCCGAGGCCCGGATCCCACGGTCGAGCGGGGTGTCGATCCCCTCAACCCTCGACTCCTCAAGGTCGGGCTGAACCGGGATCAGCTCCACCCCGGTTACCTCGACGGCCTCACCCTCCTCGACCTGCAGCTCTACCCGGGCTCCGGCCGGCACGGCCAGCAGCTCGGCCAGATAGGGCACGTCCGGCGCGCCGGGTTCGGGATGGATGGCCCCGGGCAGGGAGAGTCTGGCGGTCGGTGATCCGTCGAGCGTGGCCCACGAGAGCCAGGGCGCGGGGAGCTCGACCGCCAGGAGGAGTTCGGTGTCGTTGGCCGTCAGCACCCGAACCCCGGTCGAGCCCGTGGCCGCGGTGGCCGTCGTCAGCACCAGCGCGAGGAGGAGCGCTCGCCTCATCGTCCCTCTGACGGAGAGCCGGCGGCCGGGATCCTGGACCGCAGCCCGGACCAGCGGGCCCGGAGGGCCGCGGCCACGGCCGGTGCCGCGTGTCCGGCCAGCAGGCAGAGGATCGGCATCACCGGGTGGCGGAACCGGTCCAGGGCCAGGGGCCCGGCCGAGGCCAGGAGCAGGTATCCGGCGGCCGTGACCAGGCAGGCCACCGGCGCACCCCGCAACCGGCCAGGACCCAGGAGGGCGACCGTGGCAAGGATCAGGCATATCCCTAGTGGCACGCCCGTCCCCAGGGTTACCCAGCCCACCTCGGGATGCTGCCGCACGGTGTCTCTGACGACCTCGACCAAGCCGCGGTCGAGGATGGCGCCCAGCATCCCCCCCGACTCGGGGTACTGCCCGAACAGGCGCAGCAGCTCAACCCCGCCGGGGTCGAGCACCACGCGCACGAGTCCCTGCAGGCAGATCCGGGCGCAGAGCAGGGGACGGCTAAGCGCCAGGCGGGTTCCCTCTCGGCCGAGGAACCGGTACCGCTCGGCCTGACTCCACCCTCGCTGCTCCGGGTGCCGGGCCAGGTAGACCTCGTCGTCGCGGTACCCCAGCCGCTCCTGCATCTGGCGGTAGGGAACCCCCTCCTCGGCGGCCAGGACCGCGGCCCCATAGTAGAAGTAGGCGTTGACCGCCGTGACCGCGGCGAACCCGCGGTACTCGGCCACGACCGCGTTGCGCGCCTGCCAGGCACCCAGCGCCGAGGCGCACAGGCCGAGGAAGAGGAGCGTCTGCCAGAGCGGTCGTCGACCCGAGGCTCGACGGCGCCACCAGCGGGCCAGGAGGACCGCGAAGACCAGGACCGGGAGGAGATACCCCACCGGCCGGACGTAGACCGCGGCCGAGAGCGCTGCCCCCGCACCGGCCAGGACCGGGGTGGACTCGCTGCGCAGGTAGCGGAGGAGCAGATAGAGGGACAGGATCAGGAGCGCGGTGAACAGGGTCTCAGAAAGGAGCTTGCTGGCGTAGATCACCGAGAGCGGCTCCAAGGCGTAGAGGCAACCAGCGGCCAGGCCGGCTCCCGGCCGGTCGGTGAGCAGGGACGCGCTCTTCCAGATCAGGAGGACGGTGAGACCGCTGCAGGCGACCTGCAGGGCCACGGTGACCGCCTCGAGGTGGCCGAGAAGGATCCCGGGGATGAGGAGGAGGGAGTAGCCGGGGGTGCGTAGGATCTCGGGGTGGTCCTGGGTCTGGAACCGGCCGTTCGCGAGGAGCTCGATCGCCGGGCCGAGGTACCCCGAGGTATCCCGGGCGTGGCAGGTGCTCAGGTCGCCGGTGGCCCAGAAGACCGCCAGCGGCAGGGCCGCGCGCACGGCCAGGGCCAGGACCAGCACCCGCGGCCAGGCCACCTCAGCCATCCCGTCGACAGGGCTCTGCCAGGAGATCCATCCCTTTCATCCTGAAGGCTTCCCGGGTCCGTGCCGCCGCCGTTCGCGCCGTCGTTCAGGGCGGGGCGAAGACCGAAGGTACCCCGCGGTCCGGGCAGTGTCCAGCCGGAACCGAAACCGACCCGGCAGTTGACAGTCCGGGGGGTTGACGATACCATAACGGCCGCCCGCCTACCGATTCGCGCCCGGGACCTTCGAGCCAGGAGAACCGATCATGTCCGATGTGGCCCGCCTCCAGTTGGGCGACCAGACCATCGAGCTGCCGGTCATCGTCGGCAGCGAGAACGAGCCGGCCGTCGACGTGGCTTCGCTGCGCGCCAAGACCGGGTACATCACCCTGGACGAGGGCTTCCGCAACACGGGGTCCTGCCAGAGCAGCATCTGCTTCATCGACGGGGAGCAGGGGATCCTGCGGTACCGCGGCATCCCGATCGAGGAGCTGGCCGAGCGGAGCAATTTCCTCGAGACCGCCTGTCTGATCATCTGGGGCGAGCTGCCCGAGCTGGAGCCGTTCCGGCATTTCTGCGACCACGTGCGCGAGAACATGATGTTGCACGAGGAGATGCGGCATCACTTCGAGGCTTTCCCGCCCACGGCCCCGCCAATGGCCATCCTCTCGGCCATGATCAACGCCCTGAGCTGTTTCCACCCCGAGCTGCTGCGCATCGAGGACGAGGACTCGTTCCACGAGGTCGCGGCCCACCTGCTGGCCAAGGCAGGCACCCTGGCGGCCTTTGCCTACAAGTTCTCCGTGGGCCAGCCGGCCATGTACCCCCGGCCCGACGTGGAGTACTGTACCAACTTCCTGCACATGATGTTCAGCCGGCCCTACGCCGAGTACCACGCCGACCCCGAGGTCGCTCGGGCCCTTGACCTGCTGCTGCTGCTGCACGCCGAGCACGAGCAGAACTGCAGCACCTCGACGGTGCGGATGGTGGGGAGCAGCGGGGCCAGCCTCTCCGCCTCGGTGGCGGCCGGGGTCTGCGCCCTCTGGGGGCCGGCCCACGGCGGGGCCAACGTCGCGGTGATCGAGCAGCTCGAATGGCTCCAGCGGGAGAAGCTGTCCGTCGACCGGTTCCTCGAGCGGGTCAAGCAGCACGAGGTGCGGCTGATGGGGTTCGGTCACGCCGTGTACCGGAACTTCGACCCGCGCGCCAAGGTCATCAAGGCCGCGGCCGACCGGGTGCTCGGCCTCCTCAACCGCCAGGACCCCCTCCTCGACCTGGCCAAGGAGCTGGAGGAGAAGGCCCTGGCCGACGACTACTTCACCGAGCGCAAGCTCTACCCCAACGTCGACTTCTACAGCGGCGTCATCCTGCGCGCCATCGGCATCCCCCACAGCATGTTCACCGTGATGTTCGCCATCGGCCGCATGCCGGGCTGGATCGCCCACTGGCGCGAGATGCACTTCGATCCCGAGATGCGGATCTCCAGGCCTCGGCAGATCTACACCGGGCCGCCCCTGCGGCACTACATCTACTCCTTTGCCGAGCGCACCGGCACCCAGCCGGGGAAGGGGCCGATCTGCGCCCCGGGGCCGCTTGGTACTCCCGACGGCAAGAGCACCGGGCCGGGCTGATTCCCGACCAAGCCGAAGGGTTCCCTGCATTCCGTCCCCAGCGCAGCGGCGCTCACGGAGGCGACAGATGGCCAACCGCGTCAGGATCAGCACCATCGGCGCCCGGGCGCTCGGGGGGAACCCGGGGACCGGTCAGGCGGCCGTGGACCGGATGATCGCGTACTGGCAAAGCCGGCTGGCCCAGGTCCTGCCGGACCGGCCCGACCTGATCGTGGTCCCCGAGTGCTGTGACCGGTACCCGGAGCACACCCTGGCCGAGCGGGAGGCCTACTACCGGTTCCGGGGGGACCGGATCCGCGACTTCTTCGCCGAGGCGGCCCGGAGACATCGCTGCCACCTGGCCTATGCCGCGGTGCGCGAGGTCGCGGACGGCACCTGGCGCAACGCCCTGCAGATCCTCGGCCGCGACGGCGAGGTGCTGGGGACCTACCACAAGAACTTCCCGGTCATCTCCGAGACCACCGAGAACGGCATCCTGGCCGGCGCCCAGGCGCCTTTGATCGAGTGCGACTTCGGCCGGGTGGGATGTGCGATCTGTTTTGACCTGAACTTCGAGGAGATCCGCCGGCGGTACGTCGAGTCCCGTCCGGATCTGCTCCTCTTCTCCTCGATGTACCACGGTGGTCTGATGCAGGCCTGGTGGGCCTATTCCTGCCGGGCCCACCTGGTCACCGCCGTCTGCGGTCTGCCCAGCGCCGTCTACTCCCCGGTGGGGCAGCTTCTCGCCGAGTCGACCAACTACTTCGACTTCGTTACCGCCACCGTGAACCTCGACTGTCGGGTGGCCCACCTGGACGGGAACTGGGAGCGGCTGAGCGCGATGAAGGAGCGGTACGGCATTGAGGTGAGCGTCTTCGATCCGGGGTTCCTCGGCTCGGTCCTGGTCACCAGCGAGAGCCCGGAACGGACCAGCGGCGAGCTGGTGCGGGAGTTCGGCATCGAGCTGCTGGACGACTACTTCGCCCGTTCCATCGCCCACCGCCACACCCCGGGGAACATGGAGTCCGACTGAGTCGTCAAGGGATGCGTTGACCCGGAGGGCGACGTTGCTATCTTCCCCCTCAGGTGGCCCCGAGTCCCACCGGGACCGTGCAGCTCACCAGAGACGAAAGGAGCCGCGATGCAGCCGAGGATCAGCGTGCGCAACGCCAAGGTCTCCGACGGGACCAAGGAGCACATCAACAAGGCCTGCGCTAAACTCCTGCAGCTCTACGACCGCATCATCGACTGCGAGGTGGTCGTCGACCGCAACAAGGTGGGCACCGGCGTGGAGTTGATCGTGAAAGTACCGCACCAGACCCTGGCGGCATCCTGTTGCGACGATAACCTCTACAAAGCCCTCTCCGAGGCCCAGGAGCGCCTCGAATCCCAACTCCGCAAGTACCACGACCGGCTGGTCGAGCACCGCTGAAACGGTTCGACCAGCAGACGCGTCTTCCCCCCGCCGGACCGGTCCCAAGGCCCGGCGGGGCTTTTTTATCCAGATCGGCGACCGTTGCCACTTGATTCGTCGCCGCGCTGAAACAGGGCTGAGCCGAGTCCCCGCACCCTTTCTCCGACGGCCAACGGCGGTTCTCTTGCGAGGGCCGCCGTTATTTTGTACATGGGGTGTCGCATCGTCCCGGAACGCCCATCGTCTTCGGCGTGCTGTCGTTCACCTTCCTCCGGCTGGTCGCCGGCCGCTGGCGCGAGGTCAGCCCCACCGTCGCCGTGCTCAGCGCGCTGTTCCTGGTTCACCTGTGGCTCCGCTGAGCCCGACCGTCCGCCCAAGGAGACCGAGTTGACACGATACCGAGCCCACCTGCCCTTGGCGCTCTGGCTGCTGCTGGCCGGTGTAGCGCCGGGGACGGCCCAGGAGGGGATCGCCTTCATCCCCTCGGCCGTTCCCTCGGCGGCGAAGAACCGGGCCCTGCTCGACGCGGCCGACCTGCGGATCCTGCTGCCGCTGGGGTACCGTCCAGCGCCGCCCGAGGGCGGTGGTCTGCTGAACGGCCGCCCGGGCGTGGTCGAGAGCCGCGGGTACCGGCGCCTCGTGGCCGGGGTCGAGCGCCGGCTCGAGCTGGCCCTGGTCGCCGCCGTGGGGGGAGGGTACGAGTTCGCCCTGGCCGGGGGCTCGGGCGAGGTCGGGAGCGGCGTGGCCAACGAGGATCTGGCCCAGGTCTACGTGCGGTTCGAAGCGCTGGTGGGCAAGGCCAAGCCGGTCAGCGGCCGGGGCGTTGACCTGGGGTACGAGATGTACCGGCTCGGCAACATCGAGGCCGACCGCGCCCTCTCCCTGCTCAAGGCCATGGGGTACAGCACGGTCGAGTTCCAGGAGCGGGCCACCGCCAGCAAGAACAGCGAGTACGAGCAGATCTTCGACCTGGTGGCCAGCGGCGACAAGTCGCTGCCGGCCGTCGTCAAGGTGGTCAACGCGGCCAAGACCAGCCTGATGGAGGAGGAGACGGTCAGTGCCCAGAACCGGGCCGCGGCGGCCGCGGCCCGCAGCTCGCGCGGCGTCGAGGGGGCACCCGGGCTGGGAGGGTCCCACCTGCACGGAACCACCTCCGGTGAGCCGCTGGAGCGACTCCTTCTCGTCTACGACCGCAACGATCCTGAAAGCCTGGAGAAGCTGGTCAACCTGCTGACCAACCTCATCGACGTGGCGGCCGAGCAGATCGTCATCGAGGCCCTGGTCATCGAGGTCAACACCAGCCAACTGCGCGAGCTGGGGGTCGAGCTGCGGGGCTCGCAGGGGAGCGTCCAGGGGAGCTTCGAGAAGTCGGACAAGGGGGTCGACCTGCCGTTCACCTTCCTCTTCTCCCGCGACGGCTTCGCCGACTTCCTCAACTTCCGGGGGAAGCTGGAGGCCCTGACCGAGAGCGGTAACGCCAAGGTGCTGTCGAGCCCCTCGGTGCTGGTCCTCAACGACCGCCAGGCCCGCATCCAGGTGGGGCAGCAGATCCCGGTGGTCCGCTCCACCACCACGGTGTCGACCACCACCAGCTCGGTCGAGTACTTCCCGGTCGGGATCGTCCTCAACCTGCGGCCGCGGATCAACCGGGAGCGGACCGAGGTCACCATGCAGATCGAGACGATCATCAGCTCGATCTCGCAGTCCACCACCCTGAGCGGGGCGGCCTCGCAGGTGGCCTTCGCGCCGATCGTCGACAACCGGCAGGTCGAGACCTACGTGCGGGTGGCCAACGGCACGCCGTTCATCATCGGCGGCCTGCTCTCCACCGACCAGCAGTCCCAGAAGATCGGCGTGCCCCTGGTCTCCAGCCTGCCGCTGATCGGCAAGCTGTTTTCCCGCGAGCAGGTCGAGAAGGGCGGGCGCGAGGTGATCGTGGTGATCACCCCGCACATCGTCCCCCTCGAGGACCGCAGCTTCAGCTACCTCATCCCCAAGGACTCCGACCTCTTCGACCGCTTCGATACCCAGCTCTTCCGCAACGCCTACCGGGTGCGCGACGACGACGTCTTCGATCTCAAGTTCATCTGGAAGAGCCCGGTGCTGCAGGGGATGCTGCGGCGCGTCGAGCAGGAGGCCCAGGAGGACGTCCTGCTGCAGCGACAGGAGCCGTTCCGCACCCTGCTGGCCGGCGGCATCCCCGGCGAGGAGGTCTTCGTCCGCCGCATGATCAGCGAGATCGTCGCCGACCTGGAGTTCGACCAGCTCGTCGATCCCCAGCGGATCTTCTTCTTCGCGCCGGCGGCCGGAGACCAGGGCTCGCGCGACGTCGACCTGCTCGACGCCGCCGGTCCGGCCCTGGCCGCCCCCCGGCGGGCCATGGTGCTGGCCTACGACGCGCAACTGATCCCCAAGCCCGGCCGGGTCTTCAGCCTGCCGGTGGCCACGGTCCGGGACACCCTGGTCGACGATCCCCGCGCCTTGCTGGCCAACGAGAACCGCTTCGACGCCGAGGGGAACCCCGAGCAGTACGCCATCGTCCTGGCCGAGCCGGAGGACCTGGCGCGGCTCCGTCAGGCCCTGGTGCTCAAGCAGGTCCTGGAGCTGAACAAGGACCTGGCCCAGAGCCTGCAGGCCTTCCGGCCCGGGGTGCAGATCCTCTTCCCCACCCGCGAGGACATGCGCAAGCGGTATCACCTGGTCGACCGCGAGGTGGCCCAGCTCTTCTACGAGACCGAGTTCTACTACGAGTCGGCCGAGCGCGGCTTCAATCGCACCCTGAGCCAGGTCGAGCGGGTGCTGGGGAGCAGTGCGGCCCCGGGAGGACAGACACGGTGAGGTGCCTGGCGCTGTTATTGGCGTTGGCGGCGTGGCTGCCGGGCTGCGCCGAGCCCGACCGGCAGGTCACGGCGTCGGTGGGAGACGGGGAGCTGGAGCTTGCCCTTGAGGCGGTCCAGGGCTGGGTCGCGCCGGGGAATTCCCTGCCGATTCGAGTGGAGGTGACCGGTCCGGAAGGGGGCGTGGCCCAGGACGAGAGCGGGATCATCGAGTTCGTCGCCAACAACGGCTCGGTCTCGCCCGAGCAGCTCAGCGTGGCTCTGGCCGGTCCGGATGCGCAGGGCGAGGGGGCCCAGAGCCGGTTCACGGCCTGGGTCACCTTCACGGCCTGGCCGAACCTCACGGCCGCGGATCAGGGCGAGGTCCATGCCCTGTTCCGGGACGCCGTGGTCACCCTGAAGATCCGCATCGCGCCGCCCGGCGACGGCTGAGGCGCACTCTTTACGGCGGAGCCGGGTACCCGGGCAGGGCGTCCGGGCCCGCCTCCGCTTCCATCCCCCAGCAAAGGT
>JBAZUN010000039.1:0-11615 GCA_041661365.1 Candidatus Latescibacterota bacterium | reverse complement strand
TCCGAGCGGCTCCGACGAATCCACCAGCAGGTCGTGGCCCGCAACCCGGGCGAGAGCGAGTTCCACCAGGCCGTCACCGAGGTGCTGGAGAGCCTGGGGCCGGTGCTGGAGCGGTATCCCCAGTACGCCGAGCACAAGATCATCGAGCGGATCTGCGAGCCGGAGCGGCAGATCATCTTCCGGGTTCCCTGGGAGGACGACCGCGGCGAGATCCAGATCAACCGGGGGTTCCGCGTCCAGTTCAACAGCGCCCTGGGGCCGTACAAGGGCGGGCTCCGCTTTCATCCGTCGGTCTACCTGGGGATCATCAAGTTCCTCGGCTTCGAGCAGGTCTTCAAGAACGCCCTGACCGGGATGCCGATCGGCGGCGGCAAGGGAGGCTCGGACTTCGATCCCAAGGGGAAGTCCGACACCGAGGTGATGCGGTTCTGCCAGAGCTTCATGACCGAGCTCTACCGCTACCTGGGGGAGTACGTCGACGTGCCGGCCGGCGACATCGGCGTCGGCGGTCGCGAGATCGGGTACCTCTTCGGCCAGTACAAGCGGCTGACCGGCAAGTACGAGTCCGGCGTGCTCACCGGCAAGAACCCGGCCTGGGGCGGATCCCTGGTCCGGCGCGAGTCGACCGGGTACGGCGCCGTGTTCTTCGTCGAGGAGATGCTCAAGGCCCGCGGCCGGTCCCTGGAGGGGATGACCTGCGTGGTCTCGGGATCCGGGAACGTCGCCATCTACACCATCGAGAAGATCCACCAGCTCGGCGGCAAGGTGGTGGCCTGCTCCGATTCCGGTGGGCTGGTCCACGACCCCGAGGGGATCGACCTCGAGGTGGTCAAGCGGCTCAAGGAGGTGGAGCGCCGGCGGATCAAGGACTACACCCAGTACCGCAAGGGGGCGGTCTACCGGGAGCGGGGGAAGATCTGGGAGATCCCCTGCCAGGTGGCGATGCCCTCGGCGACGCAGAACGAGCTGGACGAGAAAGACGCCCGAGCCCTGGTCGCCAACGGCTGTCTCGCCGTCGGCGAGGGGGCCAACATGCCGACCACCCCGGCCGGCACCAAGGTCTTCCTCGAGGCCGGCATCGCCTTCGGGCCGGGGAAGGCCACCAACGCCGGCGGGGTGGCCACCTCGGCGCTGGAGATGCAGCAGAACGCCTGTCGCGACTCGTGGTCCTTCGAGCACACCGAGGAGCGGCTGCAACAGATCATGGTCAACCTGCACCGGAACTGCTGGGAGACGGCCGCGGAGTTCGGTCAGCCCGGGAACTACGTGGTCGGCGCCAACATCACCGGCTTCATCCGGGTAGCCGAGGCCATGCTCGCCTTCGGCCTCGTCTAGCGGGGACTATCCGACCGGAACCGCCGCCCGATCCTCCGGCGATCGGGCGGCGGTCGACCGCATCCTCCGACTCCTCCCCCAAATCCCCGTCACTCCGCGAAGATCGCCTCGTCCGGCCAGTCCTTGCGGATGAACCCCTGTTCCATGTTGACCAGCGGCAGGTAGTTGTGCTCGCGCCGGATCGGGTCGAGCAGGCGGATGGTGCGCAGCTCGACGATCGAGTCGCGGCCGTGGTTCTTCTGCAGGGACGGGATGATCTTCCCCTGCACGCTCTCGGCGATGTCGCTGGCCGACGCGCCCTCGACGATCATCACCAGGGCGATGTGGCCGTCGGTCTCGGCGATGAAGCTGTAGCGGATCAGCTCGTAGAAGACGTTGACGACGTTCGGCTCGCTGCGGATCTCCTGCACGATCTGGCTGCGGGTGATTCCCAGGCGGAACTTGATGATCAGCATGTGCATGGCCGTGAAGCGGCCGGTCCCGTTGGCCTGCCGCTCCACCACGGTCTGGTAGGACAGGATCCCCTCCTGCTCCAGCCGCAGCCGCTTGCGGCTCACCGTTCGTACCGGCACCCCGGTGATCGAGCCGATCCGATTGTCGGAGTAGCGGGGGTTGCGGATCAGGGCATGGATGATCTGGCGCTCCTGTTCGTCGAGTTCCCTCATGGCCGAATTCCTCAGTGTCTGTCCAGGTGAATGGAGAAAATAGGTCACTATTATCCTTGTTAAGGCCACTTATCACGAAATAGCAGGTATGTGTGACCCATTTTAATTGACATCCTCTCGCCCTGATCTATATTACCCCGGTGTCTGCGGCGTCCGGAGGTCGGGGCGTATGGGATAAAGTGGGGGATTCCTGGCCCTGCTGTCCATCGCCCCGGGATCTGCCGGCCGCCCCTCCGAGGAGGTCGCGCATGCACAGGGAGCCCGGGATTCCGGCCAAGCAGGGACTGTACGACCCGGCCTACGAGCGGGACGCGTGCGGCATCGGGTTCGTGGTCGACATCCAGGGCCGCCGGTCGCACCGGATCATCGAGCAGGGGCTCGAGGCCCTGGTGAACATGGAGCACCGCGGGGCCTGCGGCTGCGAGCCGAACACCGGCGACGGCGCCGGGATCCTGATGCAGGTGCCGCACCGGTTCCTGGCCGAGGTCTGCGCCGAACAGGGGGTGGTCCTGCCGGGACCGCGGGAGTACGGGGTGGCCATGCTCTTCCTGCCTCCCGTGCCCGAGCAGCGCCAGCAGTGCGAGGCCGTCTTCGCCCAGGTCGTGGCCGAGGAGGGGCAGCAGCTCCTCGGCTGGCGCGACGTCCCCGCCGACAACCGGCTTCTCGGTCGCACCGCCCTGGCCTGCGAGCCCACCGTGCGCCAGGCCTTCATCGGCCGGGGGCCGGGTCTGACCGACGACCTGGCCTTCGAGCGCAAGCTCTTCGTCATCCGGCGACGCGCGGCCTTGGCCATCAACAGCAGCGGTGCCATCGAGGGGGGCGAGTACTTCTATGTCGCCAGTGTCTCCTGCCGGACCCTGGTCTACAAGGGGATGTTCGTCTCGGACCAGCTCGGTCCGTATTACCCTGACCTGGCCGACCCGAGGATGGAGACGGCCCTGGCCCTGGTCCACTCCCGGTTCAGCACCAACACCTTCCCGAGCTGGTCGCGGGCCCATCCCTATCGGTACCTCATCCACAACGGCGAGATCAACACCCTGCGTGGGAACGTCAACTGGATCTACACCCGCCAGTCGATGTTGGCCTCGTCCCTCTTCGGCGAGGATCTGGCCAAGCTCTTCCCGATCGTCCACGAGGCCGGCTCCGATTCCTCGAAGTTCGACAACGTGCTCGAGCTGCTCCACCTGGGCGGACGGTCGCTGCCCCACGCGGTGATGATGATGATCCCCGAGCCGTGGGAGAACCACGCCTCGATGAGCGACGAGAAGCGGGCCTTCTACCAGTACCATAGCTGCCTGATGGAGCCGTGGGACGGCCCGGCCTCCATCGCCTTCACCGACGGTACGGTGGTGGGCGCGGTGCTCGATCGCAACGGCTTCCGCCCGTCGCGCTGGTGCGTCACCCGGGACGGGCTGGTGGTGCTGGCCTCGGAGGCCGGGGTCCTCGACCTGCCGCCCGACCGGATCGAGCGCAAGGGCCGACTGCAGCCGGGCCGCATGCTGCTCATCGACACCGCCGAGGGCCGGATCATCAGCGACGAGGAGATCAAGCACCGGGTCGCGGTCGAGTACCCGTACCGCCAGTGGCTCGACGAGCACCTGGTGAGCCTCGAGGATCTGCCCCCGGCCCCCGGGGCCCCGGTCGAGAACGATCACCGGCGGGTGGTGCAGTCCCAACTCGCCTTCGGCTACACCTTCGAGGACCTGCGGGTCTTTCTCAAGCCGATGGCCGAAGGGGCCAAGGACCCGGTCGGTTCGATGGGGAACGACGCGGCCCTGGCCGTGCTCTCCGACCGGCCGCACCTCCTCTACGACTATTTTCAGCAGCACTTCGCCCAGGTCACCAACCCGCCGGTCGACCCGATCCGCGAGGAGCTGATCACCTCCACCGAGACCACCCTCGGCCCGGAGGGGAACCTGCTCGAGCCGCGGCCCGAGAGCTGCCGCCGCATCCGGCTGCAGGTCCCCCTGCTCCGCAACGACGAGCTGGAGCGGCTGCGCCGGGTGGACCGTCCCGGCCTGAAGGCGGTCACCCTGCCGATCCTCTTCCCCCGTGCTGCCGAGGAGGCCGGCCTGGAGCCGGCGCTCGAGGCCCTGTTCGCCGCGGCCGACCAGGCCCTGGCCGAAGGCGCGAGCCTGCTGATCCTGTCCGACCGCGGGATCGACGCCGAGCGGGTTCCGATCCCGGCCCTGCTGGCCGTGGCCGGGCTGCACCACCACCTGATCCGCGAGGGAGCCCGCACCCGGGTCGGGCTGATCCTCGAGTCGGCCGAGCCGCGCGAGGTCCATCACTTCTGCCTGCTGCTGGGGTACGGCGCCCAGGCGATCAACCCGTACCTGGCCTTCGACAGCCTGGCCGACATGATCGCCGAGGGGATGCTCCCCGACCTCTCCTTCGAGGAGGCTCGGAGCCGGTACCTCAAGGCCGCGGTCAAGGGCGTGGTCAAGGTGATGGCCAAGATGGGGATCTCCACGATCAAGTCCTACATCGGGGCCCAGATCTTCGAGGCCATCGGCCTGGGCCAGCAGGTCGTGGACCGGTACTTCACCTGGACCACGACCCAGGTCCAGGGGATCGGCATCACCCAGATCGCCCGCGAGGCCCTGCTCCGGCACCGGCACGCCTTTCCTCCGATCCAGGTCAACGGCCGGACCCTCGAGGAGGGGGGGCAGTACCAGTGGCGCCAGGGGGGCGAGCACCACCTCTTCAACCCGAAGACCATCCACCAGTTGCAGCAGGCCGTCCGCCAGGACAGCTACGCGGTGTACCAGGAGTACGCGGCCTTGGTCAACGACCAGTCCGAGCAACTGGCCACCCTGCGCGGACTGCTGCGCTTCCGCGAGACCGGACCGTCGGTGCCGCTCGAAGAGGTGGAGTCGGTCGAGTCGATCTGCCGCCGCTTCAAGACCGGCGCCATGTCCTTCGGCTCGATCAGCCAGGAGGCCCACGAGGCCCTGGCCATCGCCATGAACCGCCTCGGGGGGAGGAGCAACACCGGCGAGGGGGGTGAGGATCCGGCCCGTTTCCGGCCCGGTCCCGACGGCGAGTCGCGGAACAGCGCCGTCAAGCAGGTGGCCTCGGGCCGCTTCGGGGTGACCAGCGAGTACCTGGTCAGCGCCCGCGAGATCCAGATCAAGATGGCCCAGGGCGCCAAGCCGGGCGAGGGGGGGGAGCTGCCGGGCCGCAAGGTCTACCCGTGGATCGCCCGGGTCCGTCACTCGATCCCGGGGGTGGAGTTGATCTCGCCGCCGCCGCACCACGACATCTACTCGATCGAGGACCTGGCCCAGCTCATCCACGATCTCAAGAACGCCAATCCGCGGGCCCGCATCAGCGTCAAGCTGGTCTCGGAGATGGGGGTGGGCACGGTGGCCGCCGGGGTGGCCAAGGGGCACGCCGACGTGGTCCTCATCAGCGGTCACGACGGCGGTACCGGGGCCTCGCCGCAGACCAGCATCAAGCACTCCGGCCTGCCGTGGGAGCTGGGACTGGCCGAGACCCACCAGACCCTGGTGCTCAACGACCTGCGCAGCCGGATCACGGTGGAGACCGACGGCCAGCTCAAGACCGGCCGCGACGTGGTCATCGCCGCCCTGCTCGGGGCCGAGGAGTTCGGCTTTGCCACCACGGCCCTGGTCGCCCTGGGCTGCCTGATGATGCGGGTCTGCCACCTCGACACCTGCCCGGTGGGGGTGGCCACCCAGAACCCCGAGCTGCGGCAGCGGTTCGCCGGCAAGCCGGAGCACGTCGTCCGCTTCCTGCGGTTCATCGCCCAGGACATGCGGGAGATCATGGCCCGGCTCGGGTTCCGCACCGTCGACGAGATGGTCGGCCGCGTCGACCGGCTCGAGCCGGACCGGGCCGTGGCCCACTGGAAGGCGGCCGGGATCGATCTCGCCCCGATCCTCTATTCCCCCGCGGTCGGTCCCGAGGTCGGTCGCCGCTGCACGCGCACCCAGGACCACGGGCTGGAGCGATCCCTCGACCGGACCACGCTCTTCGACCTCTGCCGGCCGGCCCTCGAACGGGGCGAGCCGGTGCGGGCCCGTCTTCCCGTCCGCAACGTCCACCGGGTCGTCGGCACCCAGTTGGGGAGCGAGGTGACCCGGCGGTACGGGGCCGACGGGTTGCCCGAGGACACCATCCACCTGGACTTCCACGGCGCCGCCGGCCAGAGCTTCGGCGCCTTCCTCCCCCGGGGGATCACCCTGGAGCTGGAGGGGGAGGCCAACGACTACTTCGGCAAAGGGCTGTCCGGGGGCCGGCTGGTCCTGTACCCGCCGGCCTCGGCCCGTTTCGACGCCCGCGAGAACATCATCGCCGGCAACGTCGCGCTCTACGGCGCCACCTCGGGTGAGGCCTTCATCCGCGGCATGGCCGGTGAGCGGTTCGCGGTGCGGAACAGCGGCGCCGTCGCCGTGGTCGAGGCCGTGGGCGACCACGGCTGCGAGTACATGACCGGCGGCCGGGTGGTGGTGTTGGGGACCACGGGCCGCAACTTCGCCGCCGGGATGTCCGGCGGCGTCGCCTACGTGCTCGACGAGAGCGGCGACTTCGCCGGTCACTGCAACACCGAGATGGTCGACCTGGAGGTCCTGCGGGACGAGGAGGAAGCGGGGCTGGTGCGCGGGCTGATCGAGCGCCACGCCGAGCTGACCGGGAGCGCCTGGGGCCTGCGGGTCCTCGCCGACTGGGAGGCGGTCCTGCCGCGGTTCGTCAAGGTGATGCCCCGCGATTACCGCCGCATGCTGGAGGTCTTCGCCCGGGTCGAGGCCCGGGGACTGACCGGCGAGGAGGCGGCCCTGGCCGCCTTCCGCGAGGGGACCGCGGTCGCCTCCTGACCGGCACCGCACTGCTGAGGTACCCGAGGAGAGCGCATGGGAAAACCGACCGGATTCCTCGAGCACGAGCGCGAGCTGCCGGCTGACCGGCCCGCGGCCGAGCGGGTCAGGGACTGGGACGAGTTCCACCTCCACCTGCCCGAGGAGACCCTCCGCCGGCAGGGGGCGCGGTGCATGGACTGCGGCGTCCCCTTCTGCCATCTCGGCGAATCCCTCCCCCCGGGCGGGCCGGCGGCCGGCTGTCCGCTGGGGAACCTGATCCCCGAGTGGAACGACCTGGTCTACCGCGGCCTTTGGCGCGAGGCGCTCGAGCGGCTGCACCGCACCAACAACTTCCCCGAGTTCACCGGCCGCGTCTGCCCCGCGCCTTGCGAGGGATCGTGCGTCCTCGGGCTGCACTCCCCGCCGGTGACGATCAAGAGCATCGAGTGCACCATCGTCGACCGGGGGTTCGCCGAGGGATGGATCGTGCCCGAGCCGCCGACCCGACGGACCGGGCGGAAGGTGGCCGTGGTCGGCTCTGGTCCGGCCGGGCTGGCCTGCGCGGCCCAGCTCAACCGGGCCGGGCACTGGGTCACCGTCTTCGAGCGGGCCGACCGGATCGGCGGGTTGCTGACCTACGGCATCCCGAACATGAAGCTGGCCAAGCGGCTGGTGCAGCGGCGGGTCGACCTGCTGGCCGCCGAGGGGGTACGGTTCGCGACCCACACCGAGATCGGCCGCGACCTGCCGGCCGCGGAGGTGCGGCGGCAGTTCGACGCGATGGTTCTATGTCTGGGGGCAACCAAGCCGCGGGACTTGGCCGTCGAGGGCCGCCAGCTCGACGGCATCCACCAGGCGATCGAGTTCCTGCACCGCAACACCAAGTCCCTCCTCGACGGCGGCGTGGCGAACGGCGGGACCATCTCCGCCCGCGACCGGCAGGTGGTCGTCCTCGGCGGGGGGGACACCGGGACCGACTGCGTGGCCACCGCCGTACGGCACGGGTGCCGCGGCGTGGTCCAGCTCGACATCATCCCGGCGCCACCGGCCGAGCGGACCGCGGACAACCCCTGGCCCCAGTGGCCGAAGGTCTACCGGCTCGACTACGGCCAGGAGGAGGCTAAAGCCCTCTTCGGCGAAGACCCGCGGCAGTACCTCCTCAGCACCGTGCGGTTCGTCGGCGACGGGAACGGCCGCGTGCGCGAGCTGCACACCATGGCCGTGGAGTGGGGCAAGGGGGAGGACGGTCGGCCGTTTCGCGAACTGCCCGGGACCGAGCGGGTCTGGCCGGCCGACCTGGTGCTCCTGTCGATGGGCTGGCTCGGTCCCGAGGACACACTCCTCGAGCAGCTCGGGGTGGAGCGGGACCGCCGCTCGAACGCCCGGGCCGAGCACGGCAAATACGCCACCAGCGTACCCGGGGTCTTTGCCGCCGGGGACGCGCGGCGCGGCGCCAGCCTGGTGGTCTGGGCCCTGGCCGAGGGGCGGGGCGCGGCGCGGGAGGTCGACCGCTACCTCATGGGGAGCACCGATCTGCCCTGAGGGCTCGCCGCGAATCCCGGCTTACTCGGCCCGCCAACGGATCAGGCCGATCCCCTTGGCGTGGTAGTTGCCGTACGCGGTGAGGAGGGAGCCGTCGGCCAGGACGGTCGAGCCGAGGTGGCCGGTCATGCCGTTGAACCACTTGGCGTTCTCGCTGTACTCGAACTCGTCGAGGACTACCCGCCCGGCCAGGTCCCAGGTCTCCCCGTGGTCGCGACTGAGGACGGCCTCGCACCCCCGCCGGTAGCTCGCCAGCCTTCCGTCGCGTACGTCGACCCGCACGATGTAGGTCATCACGAGGACGCCGCTAGGCAGCAGGTGCAGGGTCGGGTGATGGCGGCCGGCGTCGAAGAGGATCTGCACCGGCGACCAGGTGGCGCCGTCGTCCCTCGACCGCGAGATCCCGAGTCCCTCCAGGCTGTCGTCGTGCGGCTCGTCCCAGTACCGCGGCGGCATGTCGGTGCGCACCGCCGCCACCAGGGTCCCGTCCTGCGCCCGGATGAGCGAGCCCTCGCTGACCCCGCGAACGACCGTGCGACCCTGGTACTCCGCCTCGTACCTCCACTCGTCCATGCGACGCTCGTCGGCCCAGGTGCGGCTGCTGTCCTCCGAGCGACGCAGGTAGAGCTCGAACGGGGTCCTGGCCCAGTCCGAGGGCGGAAAGTGCACCAGCAGGTGCCACAGGCGGGTGTTGCCGGCGGTCGGCTCGGCGAAGATCCTCCCCTCGGTGGTCACCGCGTTCCTGCCGTCGCGCGTGGTCAGGGGGTACGGCCTGGCCTCCCAGGTTCGACCATAATCCGCGGAGAAGTACAGGCGTTGCTGTCGGTCACCCTCTGCCGGCTTGCCGAGCAGCTCGTTGCCGAAGACCACCGATCCCGCGCCGAGGTACCCGAAGGTCAGGGGCCGGCCGTACGCGCCGGTGCGGATCGCCTCCCCCCAGGTCGAGCCCCCGTCGGGGCTGAGGAAGGCGACGCAGCCGTAGTCGCTCCCCTCCTGCATCCCGGCGACCAGGATCACCTCGCCGTTCTCCATCTGGGCCACGCCGTACGGCATCAGGTACCCGTCGGTGCGGCTGGTGATCATGCGGTACTCCGCCGATCTGAGCGACCAACCACCCCGGCCGTCGCCGACGCGCAGAAGGTGCTCCTTGAAGCCGGTGGACTCGCGCGACTCGGTCATCGGGACCTCCCGTGGGCTACCTTCATCCTGAAGGCCATCATCCTGGAAGAACCAGGTCGAGGCTCTACTGAATGGCGGCGTGGTATTCCTGCAGGGAGCGCACCCCGGAGGGACTGCGCTGGCTGGCGGCGATCCCCTTGGCCGCCGCCGCGGCCGCGGCCAGGGTGGTCACGTACGGGATCTTGTGCCGGATGGCCGCCTTGCGCAGGTAGGAGTCGTCCTGCTGGCTCTCCTTGCCGATCGGGGTGTTCACGACCAACTGGATCGTGCCGTTGGTGATCTCGTCGGCCACGTGGGGCCGGCCCTCGTGGAGCTTGAGGCACAGCTCGCAGGGAACGTCGTTGGCCCGCAGGAAGTCGAAGGTCCCCCGGGTGGCGCGGATGCTCATCCCCAACCGCGCGAACTCGACCGCGATCGGCAGGATCGCCGGCCGGTCGCGGTGGCTGACGCTGATGAGGACCGTGCCCGAGGTCGGCAGCGGCGGCTTGGCTGCCTCCTGGGCCTTGAAGAAGGCCAGCCCGAAGGAATCGGCCAGCCCGAGGACCTCGCCGGTGGAGCGCATCTCCGGGCCGAGCAGGGGATCGACCTCGGGGAACATGTTGAAGGGGAAGACCGACTCCTTGACCCCGACGTGGGGGATCCGCCGTCGGACCAGGCCCAGCTCGGCGATCTTCGCCCCGAGCATCAGCCGGGTGGCCAGGCGGGCCATGGAGACGTTGCAGACCTTGGAGACGATCGGCACGGTGCGCGAGGCCCGCGGGTTGGCCTCCAGCACGTAGACCTGGTCGTTGGCGATGGCGTACTGCATGTTCATCAGCCCGACGACCTTGAGCTCCACGGCGATCCGTCGGGTGTACTCCTCGATCGTGCGTTGGTGCTTCTCGGGGATGGTCACCGGCGGGATGACGCAGGCCGAGTCGCCCGAGTGGATCCCGGCCAGCTCGATGTGCTCCATGATCGCCGGCACAAAGGCGTCAATGCCGTCGGCCAGGGCGTCGGCCTCGGTCTCCAGGGCGTTCTCCAGGAACTTGTCGATCAGGATCGGCCGCTCCGGGGTGACGTCGACCGCCGCGGTCACGTACCGCTCCAGCATCTCCTGGTCGTAGACCACCTCCATCCCCCGGCCGCCGAGGACGTAGGACGGCCGCACCATCAGGGGGTAGCCGATCCGTTTGGCCACGGCCACCGCCTCGGTGAAGGTGCTGGCCATCCCCGATTCCGGCATCGGGATGCCGATCTCGGTCATCATCCGGCGGAAGCGATCGCGGTCCTCGGCCAGGTCGATGGCCTCCACCGAGGTGCCGAGGATCCGCACCCCGGCCGCGGCCAGCTCGCCGGCGATGTTGAGCGGGGTCTGACCGCCGAACTGGACGATCACCCCCTCGGGCTTCTCCTTCTCGTAGATGCTGAGCACGTCCTCGACGGTCAGCGGTTCGAAGTAGAGCTTGTCCGAGGTGTCGTAGTCGGTCGACACGGTCTCCGGGTTGCAGTTGACCATGATCGTCTCGAACCCGGCCTCGCGCAGGGCCAGGGCCGCGTGGACGCAGCAGTAGTCGAACTCGATCCCCTGACCGATCCGGTTGGGCCCGCCGCCGAGGACCATGATCTTGCGCCGGTCGCTGCTGGAGGTCTGATCCGGGGCGTTGTAGGTGGAGAAGTAATAGGCGGCGTTCTCGACCCCGCTCACCGGCACCGGCTCCCACCCCTCGACCACCCCGATCGACTGGCGCTGAGCCCGGATCTGGGATTCAGTGACGCCGAGGAGCTGGGCCAGGTACCGATCGGCGAAGCCGTCCCGCTTGGCCCGGCCGAGCAGATCCGCGGGGAGCGCCTTCCCCCGATAGGTCAGGATCTCCTCCTCCAGCTCGACCAGCTCGCGCATCTGCTCGATGAACCAGTGCTTGATGTAGGTCAAGGTGAAGAGCTGGTCCACCTCGGCCCCCTTCCTCAAGGCCTCGTACATGATGAACTGCCGCTCGCTGGTCGGCTCCCGCAGCAGGGCCAGCAGCTCGGGCAGGGAGCGCTGGTGAAAATCCTTGGCGAACCCCAGACCGTACCGGCCGATCTCCAA
>JBAZUN010000038.1:0-22761 GCA_041661365.1 Candidatus Latescibacterota bacterium | reverse complement strand
TGTTGCCCGGCCTCGTCTCGGGGAAGGAGGCCTTCGTCCTCGACCTGCTGTCGCGCGACCGGAAGGGGGTCTTCGCCGTCGGCCCGATCGCGGACTTGCCGCTCGACGGAACCGAGATCTCGATCGACCCGCGGCAGCGCCTCCCCTGAGCGGGTGTCGCTCGGCAAGTGAGGCTGTCCACTTCCCTGTCAGTGGGCTCAACCGCCTGTACCCCAACGCCATACCTTGCGACCGGGCCAACCTCCGACCACTGGGTTGTCACCTGACTACAATCAGCGCGAGAGCGTGAGCTTAACGACAAAGCCTTGTGCGGGAACGGTATACCGTGCCTGCAGCCTCCTTGCGCGGCCCCTGGCACAGCGCTTGCAATGCCTCCGGTCAGACCTTCACACCAACCAGGAGGCTTACCGTGAACACCTTCGCCGCTCACACCCATACCTGCAGCGGCAGTCCCAGCATGCACCGTCCTGCCGCCGCCGCTGCCTTGTCCCGGCTCAGCGCCAAGCTGATCCCGGCACTGATCGCGACCCTCGGTCTGGCCGTGGCCGGGTGGGGATACCAACTCGTTCCGGCCAGTCCGGTGCCCGGGGCCGTGCGGACGGCCCGACTGCCCAACGGCGCGACGATGAAGTTCGTCTGGATCGAGCCGGGCACCCGCACCGCGGGAGATCCCGCGCCGGAGACGGACGGGAACGAGCAGGAAGCCCCGCTGCAGGAAGCGACTCCGACCCGAGGCTATTACCTGGCCCAGTCCGCCGTCACCCAGGCGCAGTGGCAGGCCGTGATGGGGATGAGACCCTGGACGCAGCGCGAGTCCGAGCCGAACTCCGACACGCCGGTCGTGCGCGTGTCGTGGCACGCGGTGCAGGCGTTCGTCGCGGCCCTCAACCGTGCGGCCGGTGAAGCGATCTACCGCCTGCCGACCGAGTCCGAGTGGGAGTATGCCTATCGGACGGGGATCGACGGGCAGTACGCTCAGGATCGCGAGGCGGCCACGCCGACCGTATCCGCTCGACGGTCTGACGCGTGGGGACTCTACGACATGCGCGGCAACCAGCCCGAATGGATCCAGGACTGCTATGGAAGCCGCCGCGGCGGGGAACCTGACGAGCCGCTCCGTGGGGCCATGGGCGCGCGCTGCCTGCTGCCGGGCAACAGCCTCTACGCCGATGCACCGGTCACCGGGGCAGCGGTCTGCGCCAGCACCTCGCCGGAGGATCGCGGCGTCTCCCTCGGCATCCGCCTGGTGATGATCCGGCAGCCGTCGGCCTCGGCCACGGCCTGGCGGTAAGACCTCCGCAGTCCCCTCACGCACCAGAGGACCAGCGGGGCTCGCTCCCTCCCGGGAGTCGAGCCCCGCGGCACGTTTGTCCGCCTTGAAGGCCCATGCTCGATGCCACCGGGGTGATCCTGGCCGGGGGAGCGGGCCAGGCAAGGCGCGGGTTCCCACAAACTCCGAGTCACACGTGGTCCTTTACCGGCTTGAGCCCGAGCCGCCTGGCCATGCGGTGAAGGTTGCTGGCGTCGGTAGCCAAGCGTCGGGCCGCCTCGGCCCAGTTGTCGCCGCTGGCCGCCAGCGCACCGAGGATGAGCTGGCGCTGGTAGTCGGTCACGGCCACGGCCAGCGGCTGGCACACCGGAGGGGGCGCCGGACAGGGGACCACGGTCGGCACCGGTGAGGTCAGCGGCGCCAGGTCGAGATGGACGACGTCGATGTACACGGTGCCGCCCCGCAGGCCTGCCGAGGCGCGGATCGCCGCGCGCAGCACCACGTGCTCCAGCTCGCGGACGTTCCCCGGCCAGTCGTACGACCTGAGCGCCTCGCGCGCGGCCGGGGTCAGCCGGATCGGCCCGGTGCCCAGGCGCAGTCGGGCCTGGCCGAGGAAGTGGCCGGCCAGCAGCAGGATGTCATCGCGCCGCTCGCGCAGCGGCGGCACCCGGATCGGGTAGACCATCAGGCGATGGTACAGGTCGGCGCGGAAGCGCCCGGCGCGGACCTCCCCGGCCAGGTCGCGGTTGGTGGCGGCCACCAGCCGGACGTCCACCTTCAGCACCCGGTCCGCGCCCACCCGCTGCACCTCCCCGTGCTGGAAGGCCCGCAGCAGCTTGGGCTGCACCGAGAGTGGCAGCTCGCCGATCTCGTCGAGGAACAGGGTCCCTCCTGAGGCCAGCTCGAAGCGGCCCATGCGGTCGGCCACGGCCCCGGTGAAGGCGCCGCGCAGGTGCCCGAACAACTCGCTCTCGGCGATGCTCTCCGGCAGGGCGGCGCAGTTGACGTAGACCAGCGGCTGGTCGGCCCGGGTCGAGCGGTCGTGGAGTGTGCGGGCCACCAGCTCCTTGCCGGTGCCGGTCTCTCCCAGCACGAGCACGGCCAGGTCCGAGGCGGCCACCCGCGCGATCTCCTCGCGCAGGGCAACGATGGCCGGGCTTTGCCCGAGGATCTCCCCGCCGCCGCGCTGCAGGGCCTCGGCCACCAGGCGGCGCGACACCTCGCCCTGCCGCTCGGCCAGGGCCTCCAAGGTATCGATCAGGGCCGTGGTGCGCAGGGCCGCGGCGGCCAGGGCGGCGAAGGTGGCGATCGGTCCATCCGCCACGGCATCGTCGCCGTGGAAGCTGACCACGTCCACGACCAGCGCACCGACCAAGGAGCCGTCGACGCGGAGCGGGCAGCCGATCCAGCCGTGTCCGGCAGTGACCCGGCCCGGCCGGTCGGCGACCAGGCCGTCAAAGGGATCGGGCCGGGGATCGTCGGCGGCAAAGCGCACCGGACCACTGGCGGCCAGCACGGCGGCCAGCCGGGGATGCCTGGCCGGATCGTAGGCCCGGCCCAGGGCGTCGGGCACCAGCCCCGCGGCGGACAGGATCCGCAGGCCGTCCTGCTCCAGGTGGAGGAGCGAGGCCGCGTCACAGGCGACCACGCGCTGGACCGCGTCGACCAGACGCTGGTACCGGTCCCGAGCCGGAACACTGGCGGCCAGGTCGAGGGCGATGGAGAGCATTGCGTCGAGCATGAGTCCTCATGGTTGGATAGATGGTCTAAATGACCTTGCATCGGTCTCTTTGACCATAAATAGCATGGTCATTATGTCCTTGTCCAGGCGGCCGCTCCCCGAGAACCGACCCCTGGCACCGGGGTTGCTTTACCAGGAGCCCCGGTTACTTCGATGTCGGAGGGACGGGATGACGATTCACCAGGATACCGTCGGCTTCCTGGCCGCCCGCTCGCCGGCCGCGGTGCGGGTGCTGTCCAGGAACGGGATCGACTTCTGCTGCTACGGCAGCCGCCGCCTGGACGACGCCTGTGCCGCCGCCGGCCTGGACCCGGACCGGTTGGTGGCCGAGGTGGCGGACGAGGAAGCGGCCGCGGGTGGCCCTTCCCTGGGGTGGGGCCGACGCCCGCTCGCCGAGCTGACGCGTCACCTCGCGGAGAGCTTCCACCAGCCCTGGCGCACCGAAGGTCCCCGACTGCTGGCCCTGGCTCGTCAAGCCGCCGAGCAGCCGACCGCGGCCGATCCCGACCGCCGGCGCGCCCTGGTGCGCGTGCTCGAGGCCCTGGCCGAGGAGATGGAGGGCCACCTGGAGCGGGAAGAGCAGGTCCTCTTCCCCTGGCTCGCGTCGGGCCGGGGGGCCACCGCCGGAGCGCCGATCCGGGTGGCCCAGGCCGAGCACCGGTCCCTGGTGCGCTCGCTGGCCGAGATCCGCGAGCTGACCGACGACCTGACGTCGGCCCCTGAAGCGGAAGCGGATGAACCTTGGCTGACCCTGGTGGCCGGGCTCCGCGTCCTGGACGAGCAACTGCGCGAGCACGTCCACCTCGAGAACAACGTGCTCTTCCCGCGGGCCTTGGCCGGGTGAGTGGAAGGTGTAGCTGACCAGGTTCCCGGCTGATGCGGCGTACCCGCAAGCCCTCGGCGTGCGGCCAGCCGACGCCACGCAAGAACGGCCGGTCCGGCCCGCTGTCAAGGCAGGGCGAAGCCGTGTGCCCCGAAGCCGAACGGGAGAGGATGCAACTGCGCCTGCGTGACGCCGCCGGGTTGTTCGAGGTAACGGATCAGACCATCGCCCGCTGGGTGAAGGAGCGCTCGCTTCCGGCGGTGAGGATCTCCGGCCAGTACCGCTTCAACCGCGAGGAGCTGCTCGAGTGGGCCACCTCCCGACAGGTGCGCTTCTCGGCGCGGGTCTTTGCCGAATTCGCCCGCCGCGATCAGGACGAGGCCCCGGTGCCGGCGCTGGCTGAGGCCCTGGCCACCGGCGGCATCCACCACGGGGTTCCGGGCCGCGATCAGGAGTCGGTCCTCCGGTCGGTCATCGAGCGGATGCCCCTCCCGGCCGAGGTGGACCGGGCGTTCTTCCTCAGCGTGCTGCTGGCCCGCGAGACCCTGGGGTCGACCGGGGTGGGCAACGGCATCGCCATCCCCCACGTCCGCAACCCGGTGGTGCTGCACGTCCCGCGTCCCCTGATCACCCTGTGCTTCCTGGAAACCGCCGTGGCCTTCGGCGCGCCCGACGGGGAGCCGGTGCACACCCTCTTCACCCTGGTCAGCCCCACGGTCTCGACCCACCTGAAGCTGCTCTCACGGCTGGCCTTCGCCCTGCATCAGCCGGTCTTTGCCCAGGCCATCGCCCGGCGGAGCCCGGCCGCAACGGTGCTGACCGCGGCCGCGACGGTCGACCGGAGCACGGATGAGGTCGGTCTCGGCGGAGGCCGCGGATGAGCTGGCTGGTCGGCTCTCTCGGGGTCTTCCTGCTGGGCGCCCTGGCCTGCCTGGGCACGGTCGGCCGACCGCGCTGGACCCGCCTGTTCGGTCCAGCGGTGACGGTCGCGGGAGCTCTATTGGGATTGGTCCCGGCGATCCGGGCCCTGGCCGGCGGTCCGGTGGCGGCCGGTCAGTATCCCTGGAGCATGCCGTTCGGCTCGCTGGCGGTGGCGCTGGATCCGCTCTCGGCCCTGTTCGCCCTACCGATCCTCCTCCTCTCGGCCCTGGCGGCGGTCTTCGGCGCCGAGTACCTGCGACCCGAGGCGACCCGGAAGGAGCTGGCGACCTCCTGGTTCTGGTACAACCTGCTCGTCGGCAGTATGCTCCTGGTAGTGGTCGCCCGCAACGCCGTGCTCTTCCTGCTGGCGTGGGAGGCGATGTCGCTGGCCTCCTTCTTCCTGGTGATCTTCGAGCACGAGCGGGAGAGCGTCCGTCACGCCGGCTGGATCTACCTCGTGGCCACCCACCTCGGCACGGCCTTCCTGCTCGTGCTGTTCTCCCTGCTCGGCCGTCAGGGAGAGACCCTCGACTTCGCTTCTTTCTCCTCGGCGGTCCTGACCCCGGGGATGGCCGGGGTCCTCTTCCTGCTGGCCCTGGTGGGGTTCGGGACCAAGGCCGGCTTCGTGCCCCTGCACGTGTGGCTGCCCGAGGCCCACCCGGCCGCTCCCTCGCACGTCTCGGCGGTGATGAGCGGGGTGATGATCAAGACCGGGATCTACGGACTGCTGCGGGTGCTGACCTTCCTGGGGCCGCCGCCGGCCTGGTGGGGCTGGACCATGGTCGCCGTGGGGATCGTCTCCGGCGTGCTGGGGGTGCTCTTCGCCCTGGCCCAGCACGACCTCAAGCGGCTCCTGGCCTACCACAGCGTGGAGAACGTCGGGATCATCGCCCTGGGCCTGGGGGTGGGACTGCTGGGGCTGAGCTACGGCCGGCCGGTGGTGGCCTTCCTCGGGCTGGCCGGCGGGCTGCTGCACGTGGTCAACCACGCGGTCTTCAAGGGGCTGCTCTTCCTCGCCGCCGGGGCCGCGCTGCGAGGTGCCGGCACGCGGGAGCTCGACCGGCTCGGTGGTCTGCTGCGGCGGCTGCCGGTCACCGGCGCCACCTTCCTGGTCGGGTCCGCGGCCATCTGCGGGCTGCCGCCCCTGAACGGGTTCGTCAGCGAGCTGCTCGTCTACCTGGGCGCCCTGGGGCTGCTCGCCGGTCGGCCGCACCTGCCGGCCAGTGCCGCGGCCGCCGGCGTGGCCACGGTGGGCGGGTTGGCGCTGATCGGCGGCCTGGCCGTGGCCTGCTTCTGCAAGGCCTGCGGCGTGGTCTTCTTAGGCGAGCCACGGTACCCCGAAGCGGCTCCGGCCCGGGAAGGCGGATGGGCGATGCGACTGCCGCTGCTGATACTGGCCGGCCTCTGCCTGGCCATCGGCCTGGGGGGGCCGCTGCTGATCGGCCTCCTCGCGCCGGCCGTCGGGGTGGTGGCCGGCGGTCTGCTCGATATACGGCCGGGGGCGATCTGGGCGACTGAGACCCTGGGGACGGCTACGGCAGCGATGGCCGGCCTGCTGGGGCTGGCCGGACTGCTGGCCCTGGTTCGGCACCGGCTGCTGCGCGCCCGCCCGGTCTCCGAGACCGTCACCTGGGACTGCGGGTACGCGGCGCCGACGGCCCGGATGCAGTACACCGCCTCCTCCTTTGCCGAGCCGCTGACCCGGTTGTTCGGCGCCCTGCTGCGCACCCATCGCCGGGCCTCCCTGCCCAACGGGCTCTTCCCCGCTTCCGCCTCCTTTGCCAGCGAGACCCCCGACCTGTACCGGGAGCGGCTCTACCGCCCGGCCTTCTCCGGGATCGACGGGGTCCTGGCCCGCTTCCGATGGCTGCAGCACGGCCGCCTCAACCTCTACGTGCTCTCGGTGGTGGCGGCCCTGCTGATCCTGCTGGCCTGGGGGGTGAGGTAGCTCGATGGATACCTGGCGCGGCCTGGCCCTGCTGAGCGGACTGGTGCTGGCTCCCCTCCTCCCCGGGGTGATCAACCGGGTCAAGGCCCTGGTGGCCGGCCGTCACGGACCGCCCCTGTTGCAGGGGTATTGGGATCTGGCCAAGCTGCTGCGCAAGGGGGCGGTCTACAGCCGCACCACCACCTGGGTCTTCCGAGCCGCCCCGACGGTCGGTCTGGCCGCGGTGGTCGCGGCCCTGGCCCTGGTGCCGGCGGGCCGGTCGCCGGGGGCCGTGGCCTTTGCCGGGGATCTGATCCTCTTCGCCTACTGCCTGGGATTGATGCGCTTCGTCACCGTGCTGGCGGCGATGGACACCGGCTCGGCCTTCGAGGGGATGGGGGCCAGCCGGGAGGTGCAGTTCGCGGCGGTGGCCGAGCCGGCCCTGCTGCTGGCCCTGGCGACCCTGGCCCGGCTGACCGGCTCTCTCTCCCTGACCGGGATCGACGCCGGGCTGAGCGAGGCCACCTGGACGGCGGCGGCACCGGCCCTGGCCCTGATCGGGGCCGCGCTGCTGATCGTCTTCCTGGCCGAGAACGCCCGCATCCCGATCGACGATCCGAATACCCACCTGGAGCTGACCATGATCCACGAGGTCATGGTCCTCGACTATTCGGGACCGGACCTGGCCTTCGTCCTCTACGGCGCGGCGCTGAAACTGTGGGTGCTGGGCGCGCTGATCGTCGAGGTGGCGGTCGCCACCCTGGGGGTCACCGGCCCAGCCGGCGCGGGGATCTTCCTGCTGGGGATGGTGGTCCTGGCCATGGCGGTCGGCGTCGTCGAGTCGGTGATGGCCCGCCTGAGTCTGCTCAAGGTGCCCCGGCTACTGGTCGCCGCCGGAGCCCTGTCGCTGTTGGCGTTCACCCTGGTCCTGAGGTCGGTCGCGTGACGCCGCCGGTCGACGTGGTGCTGGTCCTGCTGGTGCTGACCACCTTTCTGCTGCTGGCCTCCAGCCGGCTGGCCGCCGGGATCCGGATCGGCGCCCTCCAGGGGGTGCTGGTCGGGGTGCTGACCCTGGTGCTGGGAGCCCCCGCGCTGCAGCTCGAGGTGGCGGTCATGGGGGCGGCGATCATCGGCCTGAAGGGGGTGGCCTTCCCCCGGCTGCTCTTCCACGCCCTGCGCGAGTCGGACACCACGCGGGAGGTACAGCCCTTCGTCGGCCACACGGCCTCGCTGTTCGTCGGCGTCCTGATGCTGTGGGGCGCCTTCCTGCTCGACACCCGGCTGCAGCATCCGGCCCAAGCCGTCTCGACCCTGCTGGTGCCGGTGGCCCTGTCGATGATGATGGCGGGGCTGTTCCTCATCGTGGCCCGGCGCACGGCCATGGGCCAGGTGATCGGGTACCTGCTGCTGGAGAACGGGATCTACGCCTTCGGTCTGGCCATGGTCCGTCAGATCCCGCTGCTGATCGAGCTGGGCGCGCTGATGGACCTGTTCGTCGGCGTCTTCGTCATGGGGATCGCCATCTACCGGATCAACCGCGAGTTCGACCACATCGACGCGGACCGGTTGAGCACCTTGAAGGGGTGAGGGGATGGACGAGGGATGGCTGCTGCCGGCGCTGGTGGCCCTGCCCGCGGCCTGCGCCGGGGTCAGTCTGCGGCTGCGGTCGGCGCGGCTGGCGATCTGGTTCTGCGCCGCCGGGACCCTGACCGTGGCCGGGCTGGCCGCGACGGCGGTCTGGGTGGTGTACGCCGCGGGACCGCGGTTCGCCGCCGGCGGGTGGCTCATGCTCGACGCCCTCTCGGCCTACCACCTGGCGGTGATGCTGGCGGTCTATTCGCTGAGCGGTCTGTACGGCGTCTCCTACTTCCGCGAGGAGATCGAGGACGGCCGGCTCAAGGTCGGACGGGCCCGTCGCTACGCCGCCCTCTGGTTCGGCTCGCTGGCCGCGATGATGCTCGTGCTGCTGGCCAACAACCTCGGCATCATGTGGGTGGGGATCGAGGCCACCACCCTGCTGACCGCCTTCCTCATCTGCATCCACGTCTCGGCCGGCTCGCTCGAGGCGATGTGGAAGTACCTGCTGGTCTGCTCGGTCGGCGTGGCCATCGCCTTCACCGGGACCGTGCTCATCGTGGCCGCCGCGGCCCAGGCGGGGCTGAACGGGACCGCGGCCCTGCTGTGGTCGAACCTGCGCGAGGTTGCGCCGCGGCTCGATCCGGTCCTGCTGAAGGCGGGGTTCGCCCTGGTGGTGGTGGGGTACGGCACCAAGGCCGGGTTGGCGCCGATGCACAACTGGCTCCCCGACGCCCACAGCCAGGCCCCGGCTCCGGTCTCGGCCATCTTCTCCGGCTTCCTGCTCAACGCGGCCCTGTACTGCGTGCTGCGCTACCTGCCGGTGGTCGAGGCGGGCACGGGGCAGTGCGGCTGGGGGCAGGGGATCATGGTGGTCTTCGGCCTGCTGTCGATCACCGTGGCCGCCATCTTCATCGTGGCCCAGCACGACCTCAAGCGTCTGCTGGCCTACCACAGCGTCGAGCACCTGGGGATCATCGCCCTGGGGGTGGGGGTCGGTGGTCTGGGCCTGCTGGCGGCGCTCTTCCACACCTTGAACCACTCCCTGTGCAAGGCCCTGTCCTTCTTCTGCGCCGGAAGCCTGGGCCAGGTCTACGGCACCCACGACATGCGGCGGGTGACCCAGGTGGTGCGCACCTCGCCGGTGTGGGGGAGCGGCCTGGTCGGCAGTCTGCTGGCCCTGATCGGCGTGGCGCCGTTCAGCCTCTTCCTCAGCGAGTTCATGATCCTCAAGGCCGCGGTGAGCCACGGCGCGTACTGGATCAGCGGGCTCTTCCTCGCCGGGATCGGGGTGGTCTTCGTCGGGGCCCTGCGGCACGCCATCGCCATGGCCTGGGATCCTTTGCCGGCGCCAGTACCGGCGCGACCGGCCCGGGCGGCCGAGGGGCTGCTGGTCTTCGGCCCGCTGGCCGTGCTGCTGGTCCTGGGAGTCTGGATGCCGCCGCCGCTCCTCGCCCTGTTGACCCGGGCCGCCGGCCTGCTCGGAGGTGGCTCGTGAGCACTGACGGTATCCTGCGCAACGGTGGCCTCCTCCCCCTGAGCCAGGTCCCCGAGCTGGACGTGGCCGCCTTCCGGCACCGGGTTCTGGAAGCCACGACGCAGCGGGGACGGCTGACGGCCCTCTTCGGGACCCCCGCGGGCGATCGGGTGCGGCTGGTGGCCGTGGTGGCCTGGCCCGACAGCGGGCTGCTGTCCGTGGCCACCACCCTGGTCCGCGAGGAGTACCCGGCCCTGACCCCCGAGTGCCCGGCGGCGCACCTGTTCGAGCGGGAGCTGGCCGAGACCTGGCGGCTGCGACCGGCAGGGCATCCCTGGCTCAAGCCGGTCCGCGGCGAGACGCCGCGACGCTCTGGACCGGAGGTGTGGCCCGGTCAGTCGACCCCGGCCGCGGCCGCGGGCACCGACTTCTTCCAGGTCAGCGGCGAGGAGGTCCACGAGGTGGCCGTGGGACCGGTCCACGCCGGGATCATCGAGCCCGGCCACTTCCGCTTTCAGTGCCACGGCGAGACCGTGCACCACCTCGAGATCGCCCTGGGGTACCAGCACCGGGGGGTGGAGCGACGCCTGACCGGCGGACCGGACCGCCGGAGCGCGCACTACGCGGAGACCCTGGCCGGGGACACCACCGTGGGCCACGGCCTGGCCTATGCCCAGATCATCGAGGCCCTGGCCGGGTGCCGGGTGCCGGCTCGGGCCCAGGTCATCCGGGGGATCGCCCTCGAACTGGAGCGGCTGGCCAACCACGTCGGCGATCTGGGAGCCCTGGCCGGGGACGTGGGGTACCTGCCGACCCTGTCCTACTGCGGCCGCATCCGCGGGGACCTCCTCAACCTCACCGCGGCCCTGTGCGGCAGCCGCTTCGGCCGGGGGCTGGTCCGGCCGGGAGGGGTGGCCTTCACGGTGGACCGGGAGCTGGCCGGCAGCGTGGGCGAGCGGCTGGTCACCAGCCGCGAGGAAGCCGAGGCGGCCGTCGACCTGCTGTGGGACTCCCCCTCGGTGATGGCCCGGTTCGAGGGGACCGGGGTCCTCGAGCGCGAGGTCGCCGAGGCCATCGGCCTGGTCGGGGTGGCGACCCGGGCCTGCGGCCTGCCGCGCGACGTGCGCCACGACCATCCGCTGGGGATCTGGGCCCTGGTCCAGGTGCCGGTGGCCACCTGGGATACCGGCGACGTGCTGGCCCGGGCCCACGTGCGATGGCAGGAGATCCAGCGATCGGCCGCCTTCTGCCTGGAGCAGTTGGCCGCCCTGCCGGAGGGACCGACGACGGTCCCGGTGAACGGGCTGGCGCCGGACCACCTGGCCGTCTCCCTGGTCGAGGGGTGGCGGGGGGAGATCTGCCACGTGGCCCTGACCGACCCGCAGGGCCGCTTCGCCCAGTACAAGGTGGTGGACCCGTCGTTCCACAACTGGTTCGGCCTGGCCCTGGCCCTGCGGCAGGAGCAGATCTCCGACTTCCCGCTGTGCAACAAGAGCTTCAACCTGTCCTACTGCGGCCACGACCTGTAGAGGAGGTCCGGGTGAAGGGGTTGATACGGACGCGGCTGGCCCAGGGCCATCGAACCATGCGGTATCCGGACGGCCCGCCGCCGGAGCTACCGCCCCGATTCCGCGGCCGGCCTCTGCTGGAGGCCGGTCGCTGTCCCGCGGGATGCCGCGACTGCACCGGCGCCTGCCCGACCGGGGGCCTGACCGCGGACCCGGAGTCGGGACGCCTTGCCCTGGACACCGGCCGCTGCCTGTTCTGCAGCGAGTGCAGCAGCGCCTGCACGGCCGGGGCGATACGGCTGGGGACCGACCACCGACTTGCCGCCCGGCGCCGCGAAGACCTGGTGGTGACCCCGGCCGGCGGCGCGCCACCCGAGGTTCTCGACGACCGGATACGGCGCCGCTTCGGCCGCTCGCTGAAGCTGCGCCAGGTCAGCGCCGGGGGGTGCAACGCCTGCGAGGCGGACACCAACGTCCTGAACACCCTGGCGTGGGACCTGGGACGGTTCGGGATCCAGTTCGTGGCCGGGCCGCGACACGCCGACGGCCTGCTCGTCACCGGACCGGTCTCGCGCCAGATGGCCGACGCCCTGCGCCGGACCTGGGAGGCCGTGCCCGAGCCGAAGATCGTCATCGCGGTGGGCGCCTGCGCCATCTCGGGCGGGCTCTACGCCGACCACCCCGAGACCTGCGGCGGGGTGGATACCCAGATCCCGGTCGACCTCTACGTCCCGGGATGCCCGCCCCATCCCCTGACCCTCCTCGACGGGCTGCTCCGCTTGCTGGGTCGCCTGGCGTAGCGCGGCGAAGGGGCTGGAGCCCGACGGTCAGACCCCAGCCCCATCTCAGGATCACAAGCGCGGGGATCTCGTCCCGGCCGACGGGATCGCTACAGCCGCAGCACCCCCACGTTGCCGATGCCCGATTCCTCCTCGTCCTCCTCGTCGGGACGGGTGCTGTCCTGGAACTCGCCCTGGTTCAGCCCGAGGCGAGCCTGCAGCGCCGCCATCTGCGCCGGGGTGCAGCGGATGCAGTCCAGGTTGTGGACCTTGTCCAGTCGGTCGGCCAATACTCGAGGCTCCAGGTCAGGGGTGATCTCGAGCCGGTCCCGCACCACCAGGGTGGCCTTCCCTTCCAGGTAGTCGAAACGGGCCGGGACCAGGGTGGTCGACTCGTCGATCAACCAAAGCTCGCCCTCGTAGAAGACGGCCTTGGTCTGCAGCAGATCGCACTTGCGGGCCAAGACCTCGCGCAGGCGCGCCGGGGCGATCAGCAGACCGTGGAGCTGCAGCCGCTCGAGGGCCTGGTCGAGCTGAGCCGGCTCGACCTCCCCGGTCAGGCGGACCCCGCCCGGGCAGTAGAGCCGCCGACCCGGCAGACTGCCCAGGTTGGCGGGGTCGAGGACCACACTGCCGGCCAGCGGCTCGAACCCGGCCGGGATGCTGGCGATCTGGGGCGGCGGGCCGCTGAGCACGCCGCGGAAATGCGACAGGTTCTCCTCCCGGCAGGTCAGCTTGCCTAAGACCGTCAGCCCGGTCAGGCCGCGGGCCAGGCGTCCGTCGTCGAGGATCTCGGGCGCCTCGAGGTGACCGATCACCGCCAGCGCCGATCCCTCCTTGAGCCCTTCCAGATAGACGCGGTCGAAGCGCAGGTTGCCGACCACCACCTCCATGTGGGCCTGGTAGGTCTGCAGCACCCCGGTCATCTCGATGAGCTTGGCTCGGAGCGCGCCGACCAGGGGCTCGGGACAGAGGACCTGGCCGCAGACCGCGAGCTGGTCCAGGCCGGCGGTCAGGGCCTCGGCGGTGACCTCGGGCCGGATGAGGAGCTGGCCGGTCACGATCAGGCTCTGCGGCTCGGTCTGGCCGGAGAAGTAGTCGCGGGTGATCTCCACCTGGCCGGTGTGGATCTTGGCCTCGGCCGGCGCCGAAAGGGTGGTGCCGACGTTCCCCATGTTCAGGCGGGCCACCAGGTGTCGGGTGGCCGGACTGGTGAGGATCAGACCGACGTTGCCGATGCGGCGGATCGGGGCGATCGAGGCCTCGGTGGCGGCGCGCAGATCGAGGACGCCGATGTTGCCGAGGACTCGGTCCTGCTGGGGGGTGGCTTCGCTCATGAGATCTCTCCGGGTGAAGGGTTAGGAGCCTGTCGGAGAACTCCATTCGGGCTGCGGTCGGCCCGGATGTCCACCGTCGGCGTGTGTCGGATCGATATCGATCCGACCACATCCCTGTGCGCCCTCACTCGCCGCATCTCCCCTCGATGCGGCTCCGTTCGGGCGCCTTGCCGGCGGCCATCCGGACTCGACCTCGCGTACCAAAGCGAGTTCTCCGACAGGCTCCTTGAGGGAACGGGCCCGACGGGCCCGCAGTCGCTGGATGGCCAGGTGCAGCCGGTAGCGGACGGTGGCCGCGCTCACCCCCAGCTCTTCGGCGATCTGCCGGCTGGTGAGGTTGAGGCGGTAGCGCTTGTCGAGCAGCTCGCGGTCGCCGGCCGGGACCAGCTCGAACAGTCCGGACGCCGGGTCCTCGGGCAGGACCACGGTCTCGACCTCGGCCGCGAACCGCGCCAGGGCGGCCTGCTCGCGCTGGCGGGTGGCCTGGCGGTCGAGGAAGAGGCGCTTCAGGGTCTGGCAGAGCCAGGCCCGGCACTGGTGACGGTTGAGCTGGTCGAGCAGGGGTAGGTGGGCCAGGGAGCGGATGAAGGTCTCCTGGACCAGGTCCGCGGCCAGGTCGGCGTCACGCCCCAGTCTCACGGCGTAGGCCTGCAGCCCGGCTTCGTACTGCTCGTAGAGATCGGCGAGGGTCATGGTCCAGCCCGTCGGCGAGAAGGGGGTGACGTTTGCCTGTACAACGGCGGAGCAGGCCCGGGTGTTGGAGGTTTTTTTCGAGGAAGCGGTGTGGTGGCGGCGGTCCGACCGCGGCGCGCTTGATAGCTCCGCAATGCCGGCCCTTGGTAATCCCCCTTTCGACTCCTGACCACGCGCCATGAGGTCTTGACAGGCCTCACTGGTTTGGGCTTCGTACCCTTGTGCCCGTGACCGTGGTTCCCCGGAAGGGCCGAAGCGGCGCTTCGGGTTTCCACTCTAGACCAGGAGATGCGACATGTACAGACCTCTGCGCTTGGCGATCATCGCGGCCGTCTGCTGCTCGGTGGCCGGGTTGGGCTGCAGCACCACGATGAAGGGCGGCACCATCGGCGCGGTCGCGGGCGGCGCGGCCGGGGCCCTGATCGGCAAGAAGGCCGGGAATACCGCCATGGGAGCGATCGTCGGCGCGGCCGTGGGCGGCACTGCCGGCGCCCTGATCGGGAAGCACATGGACAAGCAGGCCAGCGAGCTGGAGGCCGACCTGAAGGACGCCAAGGTCGAGCGCGTCGGTGAGGGGATCAAAGTCACCTTCGGCTCGGGGATCCTGTTTACCTCGGGCTCGGCCGATCTGCAGGCCGAGGGCAAGGCCAACATCGAGCCCCTGGCCAAGGTGCTGGTGAAGTACCCCGACACCAACGTGCTGATCGAGGGGCACACGGATTCGGACGGCGCCGAGCAGTTGAACCAGACCCTGTCCGAGCGCCGCGCGGCCAACGTGGCCCAGTTCGCGCAGACCCTCGGGGTGGCAACCGAGCGGGTGACCACCGTGGGGTACGGCGAGACCATGCCGGTGGCGGACAACGCCACGCCGGCCGGCAAGCAGCTCAACCGCCGGGTCGAGATCGCCATCTTCGCCAACGACAAGATGAAGGAAGCCGCGGCCAAGGGGCAGCTTTGACCGCCATGATCGATCACCTCACCGCGCTGGTCGACGAACTGGACACCGCGCGCATCCGCGAGGGCGCCATCCGCCTGCTCAGCGAGATCGGCATGGCCGTCCCCTCGCCGGAGGTCGTCCGCCGTCTGCAGGCAGCCGGGGTCCAGATCGAGAAAGGTCGGGCCTTCTTCCGGCCTGAGGCGGTCGCGGCCTTCATGGATCGCCGTCGTCAGGAAGCCGCTCCGGAGCCCGCGGAGCAGCCGCTCCGGCTCGAGGCCGGGTCGCACTGCCTGTACGAGTTCTGCCCCGAGAAGCGGCGGGTGCAGCCCCTGACCATGGCCAGCCTGGAGCGGTGGACCCGGCTGGTCGGCGCCCTCCGGACCCGCGGCACCCTGGCCTCGGCCTTCTGCCCGGGAACCCCGTCGGACGTGCCCCCGCACCTGGCCCCGCTCTGGCAGCAGTTCATCGGCGCGCGGTTCCTGGCCGATCCGCCGATCTACGCCTATTCCCCGGCTTATGCTCCCCACGCCAGCGCCATGGCCGAGGTGCTGGGCCGCGAGCTGTCGGTCGGGGTGCACCCGATCAGCCCGCTGGTGCTGGGCGGCGACGAGCTGGCGCTGGCCCTGCGGCTGCTGGACGAGGGCAGGATCAAGACCACGGGCGTGGCGCCGATGCCGGTGATGGGCGTCACCGCTCCCCTCGACTGGGTCGCGGCCTGGGCCCAGGCCCTGGCCGAGGCCGTGGGGACGGGGCTTGCCCTCGAGGCGGCGGGGATGGAACGGGTATGGGTGCTCGCGGCGCTCTACGTGGCCGACCTGCGCAGCGGCACCTTCGTCTTCGGTTCGGCCGAACACGCCTTGATCACCCTGGCCGAAGCCAAGGTCAACCGGGAGCTGCTGGGGAGCGCGCGCCGCGGGGCCAAGGCGATCGACACCACGGCCAAGGAACCGGGCCCCCAGGCGGCGATCGAGAAGACCGCTCACACCCTCGCGGCCCTGCTCGGGGGATACCGCAGCCTCAACTGCGTGGCGAGTCTGGCAATCGACGAGATCTTCAGCCCGGAGCAGCTCTTCATCGACCTCGACATCGTCGCCCACTGCGAGCGGATCGCGCGGGGGGTCGAGGGACGGTTCGGCGAGGGGGACGTCGTGGCCCTGGTGCAGGAGGGGGTCGACGCCCAGCAGTACCTGACCGCCGAGGCCACCCTGGATCGGTTCCGCGCCTTTCATCAGGCCTCGGCCACCTTCGACCGGCGGTCGACCGGATCGTGGCTGGCCGATCCCAGGACCGAGCTAGATCGGGCCCGCGACCTGGCGCAAGAAGCCATCGACGGGTACCAGTACGAGTTGGACCAAAATCGGCAGCGAGCGCTCAAGGAGATCATCGCCCGGGCCGACGCCGCCCTGCGCCTGGGGGGTTGAGTCTCATCTTGCCGGCAGCGTGTGGTCTCCGGCGCCGGATTCGTCGACCACCGGCCGGTCCGGGTGCTCCTCGAGTCGGTTGTCGACCAGGACGATCCGCCGGGTGCCCGGTCCGAGGTACACCGCGTGGCGCTGGTATTGCCGTCCGGCGGGCCGGGTCTCGCGGATCAGGTTCCCCTCGAGCCGCAGGTCGTGGGTCACCCCCAGCACCGACACCCCCACGCTGACCAGCTCGCGGGCGGGGAACCGGTGGCAGAGCTCGGGCATGGCGGCAGGATCCTGGCCGTTGTTCTCGATGAGGTTGTCGCGATAGGTTCCCCGGTGGGCGCCGTTAGCCTCGGTCTTCTCCCGCACGCAGATCCCGTACTTGCAGTTCTCGTAGATCCGGTTGCGGACGATCAGGCAGTCGACGTCCTTGTGCCCGATCGACAGGCCGCTGCGCCAGAGGCGCGCGCCGTTGTGGTGGATCTCGTTCTCCTCGAACACGCCTCCGACCACCCCCCAGCAGACGTAGAGCCCATCCGACCCATTGTGGTGGATGCGACACCGCCGCACCACGGCGGCGGCGCTGTGGCTGCCGGGATGGATCCCGTGGTGGGTGTTGTCGAAGGTCTCGCACTCCTCCACCACGGCCCGCAGGCTGCCGTGGGCGATGCAGATCCCGTCGCCCAGGTGGTGGTGGGCCCGCACCCCGCGGACCACGACGTCGTCGCTGCGGTAGGCGTAGAGACCGGCTGACCTGACCTCGTCCAGCGGTCCTCCGGTGTCGCGCGCCTTCCCGTCCAGCTCCAGGTTCTCGACCCGGGCCCGGTGGGCCTCGCGCAGGAGTACCAGGGGAAAGAGGTTGGCCACGAGTCCGCCCCTGGTCGCGGCCCGGTCCAGGTCCGGGATCATCTCCTCGAGCAGCAGGCGGTCGCCGTCCACGGCCCGTACCCGCAGCGGTAGATGGACAAAGGCCCAGCCTCGGTCCTGGTCGTACAGGCACAGCCCCATCCCCGCGCGGAAGGTCGCGGCGGTGATCGGGGTCACCTCGAGCTGGCCGCAGTCGGCGTCCACGGCCAGCGGACTGACGACCACCTCGTCCGACCGCGTGAGGACGACCTTCCCTTCGCCGACCAGGGCCACGTCAGGCGCCAGGCGGACCGCATCGATCAGCTCGTAGGTACCCGGACCCAACACCACGGTGCCGCCGCCGCGAAGGGCCACGGCGTCCACGGCCAACTGCACGGCCGCGCCGGTGAACCCGGCAACGTCCGCCCCGGGCGGTCCCACGGTCACGCGGTGCAGGTCATGGATCGGATTCTCGTGCATCATCGCTTCCCCTTCCTGGCCTTTCTATGGATCTCGCGGCGTCCTGTGTCTGATCTCAGAACCCCAGCCCCTTGAGCCACTCGCCGCAGAGCCGCGACCACGAGGCGACGTGGGGATCTTCGGGCGCCAGACCGAGGCCGTGGTCACCGTGCGGGTACACGTGCAGCTCGAAGGGCACCCCCTGGCCTGCCAGGGCCTCGGCGAACAGCAGGGAGTTCTGCACCGGCACCCCGGCGTCCTCGGCGGTGTGCCACAGGAACGAGGGCGGCGTGTCCCTGGTTACCTGGGTCTCGTTGGACAGCGACTCGCGAAGCCCCTCGGGCGGCGCCGGACCGAGGAGGTTCTCCATCGAGCCGAGGTGGCCGAACCGGCCGAAGCTGATGACCGCGTAGCACAGGACCACCGCGTCCGGGCGACAGCTCAGGCGATCCACCGGGTCTGCCGCGTCAAGGCTCCCCGCGTCGTAGTGGGTGGCCACGGTGCTGGCCAGATGGCCACCGGCCGAGAAGCCGAGGATGCCGACTCGATCCGCGTTCACGCCGTATTCAGCGGCATGGGCCCGGACCCAGCGCACGGCCCGCTGGGCATCGAGCATCGGGAACGGGTGGCGATAGGGCGCCACGCGGTAGTGACAGACGAAACCGGCGATACCGAATTCGTTGAGGTGGCGGGCGATTGGGTCCCCCTCGTGGGGAGCGCGTCCGGCGTACCCCCCGCCGGGGCAGACGACCACGGCCCCGGCGGGCCTAGTGGTCTTTACCGGGAAGGGCACGATCGTCGGGACATGCCGGGGAGCGGCGGTGTCGAGGCCGGGGACATCGCCGGCCCACAGCGGGAGTTCCGGTCCAAGCGGATCTTGCATGGTCACCTATCTCCAGCGAAGCCAGGCCTAGCGGTGGTTAGCTGGCGGATCGAGGATGGTCGTCGTGCTCGATCTCACCCGGCCCGTACGGCGCCAGACGTAGGATCGGGTACTGGGAATTGAGCCAGCGTGCGGCAGACATGGCCCGGCGCCAGGGTGAGACCCTGCATCTGGTCGCACATGAGGAAGAGGGGATTGGGGCGCTCGCTCATGATCGGCTCTGGTCAGGAGGCCGCGCTCGGTGACGGGCAGGATCGACAGGGATCGAGGATCAAGGAACGGAATCGACCGGATCGCGGCAACCGATCGAGGCTACGGCTCTCCTGCAGAAGACGGGACACCTCCCGCGCTCCGGTAAACCCGAAGCGTTTCCCCAGAAGATGCCAACTCGATTGTCGGCCAGCCCAAGGTCATGCCCGGCAGTCAGATATCGATAGGGCTCCCCCCTGGGTGTCCACACCGTAGGCAGCAAGGCGAGGTCCGTCCGGCGTTGGTCTCAAGGAAGCCAACTCATTCGGTGCGAGCAGGATAGGCGAGCTCCATCCCGTCGCTTTCGGACTTGGCACACCCCTTGCATTACCCAGGACGGAAAAGAACCGTTCGATCCACACCCCATACCCGGAGGACAGATCATGGGATACCTCGTGCCGATCACCTTCTTCGCCGGCCTGTTCGCCTGGCTCGTTTACCGGCGGCATTGCCTGACCCAACAGAAGGTCCAACTGGCGGCCATCGAGCGGGGGCTGCTCAACCTGCCTGCCCCGGCGCCGAACGATCACCGCAAGATCGCCTGGGTACTCATCGCCCTGGGGCTGGGGTTCGCCATCGCCATCCATGTCTCCCTTTCCCTGGTTCCGGACACGGAGTTGGAGACCCCCCTCGCGGTCAGCGTCTGGGGCATCATCCCGATCCTGGTCGGTGGGGCCCTGTGGCTCTACCACCTCCAGGTCAGCAGGGAAACGACCCGGAACGTCCCCGCAGGAATCGCTGGTTGACGATCCGCAGAACCCCTTCGTCCTGCCCGCGGTCAGTGAGCCTGATCGCGGGCAGGACCGTGTTCTCCAGCAGGCTCTTGGATCGATGTTGACCGCGGACGGTCGCTCTCCCTATGCTGAGGATGCTTCGGTCGCCGGGGCCGCTCCGTCTGCACCTGGCGTCGGAGGCAAGTTCCCGATACCGAGCGCCGGTATTCTAAGCCAACAGGAGAAGCCTCCCGATGGTGTCTCCGTTTTCTCTCCCGGTCACCCGACCCGAGGACATGGTGGCCCTGCGCCCGTGGGCCGCCCGGTTGCAAGATCCGCAAGACTTGCCGATCTCCCTGTGCTGCGACGGCACCCGGGTGACCGGGATCCCGGCAGCATGGAATCCCGGAGGCACCAGCCGCCGCCTCGACGCGAACCTCGTCGAGACGGTCTGGCAGGGCCTGGACCCGGCCACCGGTCTGACCATCCGGGTCGAGTGCCTGATCTACCAGGATTTCCCGGTCGTCGAGTGGACGGTCTGGCTGGAGAACACCGGCTCGTCCCCCTCCCCCGTGCTCAGCGAGATCCTCGCCTTGGACAGCGTCCTCCCGGCCACGGCCCCGGTCCTCCACCACGGCAACGGGGATTTCTACAGCGAGGAAGGGTACACCCCCACCGAGACGCCTCTGCTACCGGGAACCGAGGTAAGCTGCATCCCGAACGGTGGCCGTCCCTGCGACGGCGCCTTCCCCTACTTCCGCCTGCACGACCAGGGCCGTGGGTACACCCTGGCCGTCGGTTGGCCGGCGCAGTGGTCGGCCCGGTTCACCGGGGTGAAGGAGGGCGTGGCCGTGCAGGCCGGCCAGGCGCGGACCCGTCTGCGGCTGTTCCCGGGCGAACGGGTGCGCACCCCCCGCATCACCCTCATGGTCTGGACCGGCGAGCCGGCCCGGGCGGTGAACCTGTGGCGGCGGTGGTTCCTCGCCCACGTCATGCCCAAGCCGGACGGTCGGTCCCTGCGGCCCTTGCTGGCCGTGGCCGGCACCGACGAGGGGGAGGAGTTCACCGCCGCGACCGAGGAGAACCAGCTCCGCTTCCAGGACCAGTTCCGGCGCCGCGGGATCGACTTCGACGTCTGGTGGATCGACGCCGGCTGGTACCCCTGCCGCAACCCGGAGGGGGAGCGGCGCTGGTGGCTGACCGGCACCTGGCAACCCGATGAGGAGCGGTTCCCGCGCGGCCTGCGGCCGGTGGCTGACCACGCGGCGATCGGCGGGGCCAGACTGCTGATCTGGTTCGAGCCGGAGCGGGTGACGCGGAACAGCCGGCTCTTTGCCGAGCACCCCGAATGGCTGCTGCAGCGGGCCGACGAGGCGACCCGGGCCGCGGACGCCAATGCCCTGCTGAATCTGGGGAACCCGGACTGCCGGCGCTGGCTGACCGACCACGTCTGCGGTCAGATCCAGGAGCACGGGATCGGGGTGTACCGCCAGGACTTCAACTTCCCGCCCCTCGACTACTGGCGCGAGAACGACGCCGAGGACCGTCAGGGCTGGCACGAGAACCAGCACGTGCAGGGGTATCTGCAGTACTGGGACGAGCTGCTGGCGCGCAATCCGGGGCTGTGGATCGACTCCTGTTCCTCGGGCGGCCGGCGGAACGACCTGGAGACCATGCGTCGCTCGGTGCCGCTGCACTACACCGATTACGGGTACGGCCGTCACCCGGTGAAGCTGGCCTTTCACCACACCCTGTACGCCTGGATCCCGTACTTCAAGGACGTCACCCTGTCCTGGGACGGCGAGATCCAAGGCGACGAGTGGCGCTACGACCGCGAGGTTGACCGCTATGCCTTCCATTGCGGCATGGCGCCGATGTTCGTGCCGGCGCTCGACATCCATCGCGACGACTACGACTTTGCCCTGGCGCGCGAGCTGGTCGCCCTCTGGCGGCGGGCCGCGGACCTGCTCCTGTACGGCGACTACTACCCGCTGACCCGGTTCAGCCGCAGTCCCGAGGAGTGGGTGGCCTGGCAGTTCAACCGCCCCGAGCGCGGCGACGGGCTGGTCCAGGGTATCCGCCACGCGGCCTGCGTCGACGAGACCCTCATCGTGGTGCTCCGCGACCTCGACGCGGAGGCCGAGTACCGCCTCGAGAATCCGGAGACCAAGGAGGAACTGGTACGGACAGGGGCGGAGTTGATGGAGCGGGGCTTCGACCTGACGCTATCCCCCCGCAGCGCCGCGATCTGGTTCTATCGCCGGCGCTGATGAGGATCCCCGTCGTGTTCCGCCGTTTGACCTCGCTGCTGATCCCCCTGCTCCTGCTGGCCCGGTTCGCCCCGTCCGGGGCAGAATCGCGTCGCCAGGTACCCGACATCAGCAGCCTCTCCCTCGAGGAGCTGCTCGATCTGGAGGTAAGCGCGGCGGCCAAGCACGAGCAGCCGGTCAGCGAGGCCCCGGCCGCGGTGACCATCATCACCCGGACCGACCTGGATCACTGGGGGTGCCGCACCCTGTACGAGGCCCTGGAGCGGGTCCGCGGGTTCTACACCAGTTGCGACCGCGAGAACGAGCACCTCGGCGCCCGAGGGTTCGGGCTGCCGACCGACTTCAACAACCGGGTGCTGGTCCTGCTCGACGGCCAGCCCCTCAACGACAACATCACCGGCGCGGTGAGTCCCGGCTCTGACCTGGGCGTGGTCATGGAGGCCGTCGACCGCATCGAGGTGGTGCGGGGTCCGGCCTCGGCACTCTACGGCGCCAGCGCCATGTTCGCCGTGATCAACATCATCCCGCGACAGGGGGGCGATCCGGGCCAGGTCGAGGCCTCGACCGAGATCGGTCCCCACGGGTATCATCGCGTCGGCGCGGCCTGGAACCGGAGTCTGGGACCGGCCTCGGAGGCGGCCCTGGCGGCCCAGTGGGGCAGGACGGACGGCCAGGACCTGTACTACCCGGAATACGACACCCCGGAGACCAACCACGGGATCGCGCACGATCTCGACTGGGAGGAATACTGGTCGCTGCAGGGCAAGGTCCGACACCGCGGGGTCTCCCTGCAGGGGGTGGCGGCCACGCGACGTACGGGGATTCCCACGGGCTCGTTCGGGGTCATCTTCAACGATCCGCGGAGCCGATCGCGAGACACCAACGGCCGCCTGGAGATTCGCTTCGACGACGCCGTGCGCCCGGGGCTGGAGGTGCAGGTCCGGGGT
>JBAZUN010000037.1:0-22834 GCA_041661365.1 Candidatus Latescibacterota bacterium | reverse complement strand
CCTGTCTGGAGGCCCTCGAACCGCGGGAATACCAGATCCTGCGGGCCTACTTCGGGCTGGAGGGGACGGCGCCGATGACCCTCGAAGAGATCGGCGAGGCCATGGGCGTCACCCGCGAGCGCGTCCGACAACTCCGTAACCGCGCCTTGGAGAAGATGCGGATGCAATACGGGGATGTGCTGATGGAGTTCTCGCGCAACTGAGGTTTTCCGACCGGCTCCGATCCCCACCCCTGACGGGCCGGTCCTGGCATGAGCCGGGACCGGCCCGGATTCGGTACACCAGACCTCGGAGTGTGGCGCTGAAGTAGATCCGCGGTCGTGCCGGCCGAACAAGGTGAAGCGCTTACGCCACCAGGTCCAGAACCTGGCCAGTCCGGGGACGGGTGAGGGTGGCTACCCCGCCTGATACCCAGGTAGCGCCAGCGGTGGGGGACGTGGCTTCCGGGATCGATGACCCGTCAGTCTCTGGCTGGTCGCCTTTCGGCGAGGGTTCACGCGACGCCTCGCCGCGGTCGGTCTGGTCGTCTTGGCGTTCCTTCCGAGACAGCTCCTGTCTGGCTTGGCTCTCCATCCGGGACGCCTCGGCCGCGATCCGGCGGTCCTGAGGTGATGGCTCGGCCGGCGCCAGGGCCGCGCGACGGACCACCTGAGCCTTGCGGATGGTGGCCTCGGGGTCATCGGCCACGCGGCTGGTGTCGATCCCCACCTCACCCCCTACCGCGTACTGTTTCCCGTCCGGACCGGTCTGGTATTCATACTGGGGCCCGCCCTGGGCATAGGGGCCGGCGGCGGCGAGGTGGGCCTGCTCGTGGGCCTTCACCTCGCGATCCCGCGTGCGCAGTTCCTGAACCTCGCGCTGCTCTGCCGGCACCAGCTCCTCTCCAGTGACCGAGCGCTCCGCCGACCCAGTGGCCGCATCGCTGCCATCCTCCGGCAGATCCTCCTCCCCGGTCGGTTCGTCGGTCTGCCGGTCATCCAGGGGCCGCTGCTCGGTCGCCGTTGGTTCCAGACTTGCGGCTCGGGCAGGCGCCGTTGCCTCGGGCCGCGTGAATAGCCCAGTCAGCTCTGTTGACGGATGGGGCGGAACAGTGCCGATCTCGACGCTGTCCCGCGATTCCTCTCCGGCAACCCTATTGCCATCGGCCCGGGCCTCCACGGGAATAGTGGGCTCGGCACCGGCCGTGGGACTGGTTCCCGAAGCGCGCGGCGACGATGACCGCTGCCACAAGACCGAGGTCACGGTGCCCGTGATGGGGGCAAGGATGGAGGACATGGGATCGCCTGTCTGCAGGAAACTCCTATTCATCCCCTATCGGCAGTTGCCCCAGGCAACTTGAGCCGGTCCGTTCCCGGCCTCCCCATTTCAGCCAGGGCTTGACAGCGCCTGCTGTCTTCGAAATGATCTGGCGACGTCGGCTCGATGGCCATGACCACACGAGCGAGAGAGAAGATGCAGTGGCACCTATTGGACATGGTTGGCACGATAGTTATATTGCGGCTGATTAGTGGCGAACCGGGTGACTGCTGATCCGACCGGAACAACAGCCCTGGTGCGCCCGTTAACCGAGGAGGTCTGCTATGGGAAAGCCGCTGTGGACGGCGGTCATCGCCCTGGCCGCTACCGCTGGAGTCGTCGCCGCGGGGGACGACGACCTCAAGACCTACCAGATGGAGGAGGTGGTCATCACCGGCTCAAAGCTGCCGACCACGCCCGGCAACGTGACCCAGAAGATCGACATCATCTCCTCTTCCGAGTTCGATGCCCTGGTCAGCGGCAACGGCAACCTGGCCGGGATTCTGTCCTACACCCCCGGCAACTTCGCCAGCGTGCTGTCGCGCAACGACGCCAACTGGGGCTCCTCCAGCGGTGTCGCCCATACCTACAAGGGGTACATGCTCGACGGGCTTCCGATCGACGCCTTCGTCGATCTGCAGAGCCTGGATCCTTGGGCCTTCGAGCGGATCGAGGAGCAGCGCGGCTCGGCGGCCGTGCTCTATCCGACCTACCTGGCGATGGACTTCGCCGGCAACCAGTCGCCCCTGGCCGGCACGGCCAACTTCATCCTCAGGGAGCGGATTCCGGAATCCCGCACGCGGGTGTCGACCTACTACGGCTCCTATAACACGGTCGGCACCCGGTTCTACCACCAGCAGGCCTCGGGCAACTTCCACTGGTTCGCCGGCGGTCACTACGAGGACTCTGACTACACCGACTACGGCACCAAGGGGTCCTGGCTGAACATGATCGACGATCCCGAGTACCAGAAGACCAAGATCTATGCCCGCGGCACCTATCTGATCGACGGTGAATCGGGCCACCGGCTGTCCCTGTACGCCCACCGCACCTGGCACAGCGGCGATGCCGGCCGCCCCTTCCGCGGGTTCGATCATACCTACACCACCCTCAACGCGCATTACCTCAGGCCGCTGCAGGAGCGCCTCATCGGCCAGCTTCGTCTTGGGTACCGCGACTACGCCCGTACCTGGCAGGAGGACAACTACCCGGCCAGTATCCTGCTGAGGAGCGATAACGGGGTGGCCCAGACCATCCTGCCGCTGGATCTCTCCCTCTCCTACCAGCACGGCAGCGACGATCTCCTCACCGTGGGCACGGATTACCAGGTGGCCTGGTACGAGACCTATGACTTCACCGATCAGCTCCACCCGGGGAACGATGCCCGGGCCATGCACCTTGGCCTGTATGCCCAGGAGGAGCAGACCTGGAACGACTTCATCTTCCGCGCCGGCGCCCGCGTCAACCACATCCGCCACGACCTCGACCTGCTTCAGGGCGCGGCCCCGGGCGACGACCAGGCCTCCTGGAACAAGGTGCTGTTCAGCGCCGGGGTCCGCTACAACCAGAGCAGTGCGCTCTCCCTGTACGGCAACGTGGGCACCAGCTTCAAGGCGCCCTCGCTGAAGTCGGTGGGAGGCACAATCCCGCTGAGCGACCGGGACAAGGACGGGGTGACCGGGCAGTTGCCCAACCCGGACCTGAAGCCGGAGTCCGGTCTGAGCGTGGACGCCGGGGCTGGTTACCGGGGGATCGAGAATCTATACTTGGGCGCCCGGGCCTTCCTCATTCAGATCGACGATCAGATCTCCACCACCGTGGTGACCGCCAGCGGCTCGCAGTCGCAGGACGTCAACTCGGGGAAGACGCGGACCACCGGCCTTGAACTCGAGGTGCGCCACAGCCCGACCGGGTGGTGGCAGTGGTACGGCAACTATACCCTGACCCAGGCCGAAGTGACCGACAGCCCGAACCCCGACCGCGAGGGGGCGGACCTGAGCTTCGTGCCCCGACACGTGGGCAACCTCGGCGGCCAGCTCATCCTGCCCGGCGAGACGCGGCTGAGCGCCAACCTGCAGGTGTTCAGCGGGATCAGGCAGGACGTCTCGAAGGCCAATCCAGGCAAGCTGGACGGGTACGAGTTGGTCACGGCCCGGCTGGAAAAGCGATTCCTCGATCGGGACGGCCGCGAGCTGCGTCTGTACCTCGAGCCCTATAACTTGATGGACAACGACTTCGAGATGCCCTGGGGCTTCCAGGATCCCGGGTTCTCGACCACCGGTGGCGTCACCGTCTCCTTCTGAATCCTTACTATTGATGACCTGAGTCGATGAAGCGCCTCCTGCCCCGCCTGCTCTGGCTTGCCCTGCTGGGAGGGGGACTGGTTCCCCCTCCTGGCTTTGCCGCTTCCTCCGGGCCGATCACGGTGACCGATCTCACCGGCCGTCAGGTCACCCTGCAGCAGCCGGCCCGGCGGGTGGTCTGCCTCATCGAGAGCGCGCTCAGTGGGCTCTACATGCTGGGCGCCGAGGACCGGATCGTCGGCATCTCGACCAACATCTACGACTCCGGCGTCTTTCCGTACTACGCGGCCATGGACCCCCGGGTGCGCGGTCGTTCCCTGCCGACCCCGGGGAACTGGGACTTCGTCAACCTCGAAAGCGTGGTGGCCCTGCAGCCGGACCTGGTGGTGATCTGGTCGGGCCAGGAGGAGTCGATCAAGGCGCTCGAGGAGAAAGGGATACCGGTCTTCGCGGTCTTCATCGCGCGGTTCAGCGATATCTTCCGCGAGATCGAGGCCTTGGGGCAGTTGACCGGAACCGAGGCCCGGGCCACCGAGATCGTGGGCTTGGTCCAGAACCGTCTGGCCGAGGTGCAGCGGCGCGTCGCCACCGCCGCCGACACGGCCCTTCCCCGGGTCTACTTCATGTGGGCCCAGGGGCCGTTGGAGACCTCGGGGAAGAACAGCACGGTCCAGGAGCTGATCGAGCTGGCCGGAGGCGTGAACGCCGCGGCCGAAAGCCCCCTCGAGCATCTGGTGGTCAACCTCGAGAAGGTGCTCGCCTGGAATCCGGAGGTGGTCGTCATGTGGTACAACGACCGCCTGGGACCGGCCGAGGTCAGCCGCACGGCCGGCTGGCGCGCCCTGGCGGCGATCCGCGACGGCCGCGTCCACGAGCTGCCCGACGTCTTCTCCTGCGACTTCTGGACCCTGAAGTACCTGTTCACGGTCGAGCTGGTGGCCCGCTGGTGCCATCCGACACGGTTCGCCGGGACCGACCTGACCGCCCTGCGGACCGAGCTGTTCACGCGACTCTACGGACCCAAGCTCCCCGCCACGGCGCTGCCGCCCCTGGAGCTGGGGACCGGAGTCGCGCGGTGAGCCGGCCGTTGCTGCGCTGGGGCCTCTACCTCCTCCCGGCACCGGTGCTGCTGCTGTCGCTGCTGATGGGCCCCTCGGACACGGCGCGGGCCGGGCAGGTCCTGGCCTGGCTGGGCGACCTGATCCTCGGCCGCGCGAACCCGGGCGGGCCGACCGGGGCCTTGATCCAGACCATCGTCTGGGAGGTCCGCCTGCCGCGGATCATCCTGACCCTGCTGGTGGGTGGAGCCCTGGCCGCCTCGGGGAACGCCCTGCAGGCCGTCTTCCGCAACCCCCTGGTCGAGCCCTACATCCTCGGGCTGTCCTCCGGCGCCGCCTTTGGCGCGGCCCTGGCGGTCACCCTCTCCTGGCTGCCGGTACAGCCGGCGGCCTTCTTCTTCGGCCTGCTTGCCGTGGGGTTGAGCTACTACCTGGCGCGCACGGGGAAGACCGTCTCGGTGGTGTCGCTGATCCTCTCCGGGGTGATCGTCACCGGGATCTTCACCGCACTTCTCACCGTGGTCCAGTTCGTCAGCGATCCCTTCAAGCTGCAGACCATCGTGCACTGGACCATGGGGAACCTGCACAACGCGAGCTGGGACAAGCTCGGCTCGGCGAGCTGGGGGATCGGCATCGGCAGCGTCTGGCTCTTCCTCCTGCGGTGGCGCCTGAACGTGCTGGCGATGGGGGACGACGAGACGCGGGCCGTCGGGCTCAACCCCGGCCGGGAGCGGATCCTGGTGCTGATCCCGGCCACCCTGGCCGCCTCGGCCGCCATCGCCGTGGCCGGGGTCATCGGCCTGGTCGGGCTGGCCGTTCCCCACATGATCCGCATGATGCTCGGGCCCGACAACCGGCACGCCCTGCCGGCCTCCTTCACCTTCGGCGGGGCCTTCCTCCTGCTGGTCGACTCCTGTTCCCGCACCGTGGCCTCGTTCGAGATTCCCGTGGGCGTCTTCACCACCCTGCTCGGCGGCCCGTTCTTCATCTTCCTGCTCAAGAAGGCGAGGGTCGGATGGGAGGTGTAGCCGCGGCCGTGGAGGTGACGGGCCTCCACTTCGGGTACGGGGATCAGCCGATCCTACGGGACGTCAGCTTCCGCATCCCGGCCGGTCGGTTCACCGTCCTCCTCGGACGTAACGGCAGCGGCAAGTCGACCCTGTTGCGCCTGCTCGCCGGGCTGATGCCGGTCCGGCAGGGGCGGGTCACCGTCGGCGGTCGCGATCTGAGCGGGCTCTCGGGTCCGGAGCGGGCCCGGCTGGTCGGGTTCATGCCGCAGCAGCACCGGGCCGTCTTCCCCTTTGCGGTGGAGGACGTGGTGCTGACCGGCCGGGCGAGTTACGTGCGACTGATGCCGCGGCGGGAGGACCAGGAGAAGGCGGTGCGCGCCCTGGAGCAGGTGGGGATCGGCCACCTGCGGAGGCGGCGCTTCACCGAGCTGTCGGGAGGAGAGCAGCAGATGGTGATGATCGCCCGGGTCCTGGCCCAGGAGCCCGCGGTCATCATGCTCGACGAGCCGACCTCGCACCTGGATTTCCTCAACCAGGCCCGGCTGTTGGGGCTGGTGCGGCAGTTGGTCGGCGACCGGCTCACGGCCCTGGCGGTCCTGCACGACCCGAACAGCGCCTTCCTGTTCGGCGATCACTTCGTCTTCCTCAAGGAGGGGCGGGTGCAGGAGCTGGGGGAAGGCGAGCACCCCTGGGACCGGGCGGTCCTGGAGCGGATCTACGAGGCCGGCGTGGACACGGTTCCGTACGGGGACCGGGCCATCGTCGTACCCCTCAGATAAAGCGGCAGTTCTCCGGCTCCTTGGTGCTGAGCCGGATCCCTCCTGCCTTCAGTCCCCTTACCGGGTAGTCGGCCAGGGCGAACTCCTCGTTGAGCACGCGGAGCCGCGGCTTGGGCTTGAAGTCGAGGGCGACGCGGCGCTCGGAGTCGGTGGTGAGCCGGACCCCGCGCGCGCCCTCGGGGACGAGGGCGTACGGCTTGTTCAGGATGAACTGCTCGATCCGGCATCGCTTGAGGTAGGTGGTATCCCCCTCGTCGCGGTACACGACGTTGAAGACCAGGTCCTTGTCGACGAAGCTGCAGTGGAGCATCCCCTTGCCGACGAAGAGCTTGTCCGGCACGTCGATCACCGAGTAGGTCCCCTCCTTGCGGATGACCAGGACGCGGTCGTACGGGGAGACGTCGAAGAGGGCCTGGCCGGTCGCCACCTCGTACCCCAGGTACCCGGTGTTCCGGTCGTAGCGGAGCTTTAGGTCGCGCCGGGCCGCCTCGCGCACGTCGACCTTGCGGAAGGAGACGATCTCGGTGCGGCGGGGGAACTGGCCCCGGTACTTCTCGATCAGCCGGCCGAGGAAGGCCACGGCGTACGGGATGATGCTCTGCAGGTGATCGGCGATCTCGCGCAGCCGCGCGCGGATCTCGCGCATCTCGCGTCGCGCCCGCTCGATGTCGTAGAGCGAGATGCGGCGGATCGGGATCTTGAGCAGGGCCTCGAGATCGTCGTCGGTCACCTCGCGGCCGATCTCCTGCTGGTGCTCGGCCAGGCCGTCGCGCACCGCGGCTACTACCTTCTGCGGCGTGTCCTGCTGCTCGATCCGCTGGTAGATCCGCTGCTCGATGAAGATCTGCTCCAAGGTCCGGGCGTGCAGCCGGTCGCGGAGCTGCTGGTCCTCGAGCTGCAGCTCGGCCTGCAGGATCTCGACCAGGCGCTCGGCGTTGTGGCGCAGCACCTCGCCGGTGGTCATCCCCTGCGGACGATTCTCCCGGTTGATGAGCATCAGGTTGGCCGAGATCGACAGCTCGCAGTCGGTGAAGGCGAAGAGGGCGTCGACCACCTCCTCGGTGTATACCCCCCGGGCCAGCTTCAGCTCGATCTCGACCTTGTCCGCGGTGAAGTCGCTGATCCCGGAGACCTTCACCTTGTTCTTGCGCGCCGCCTCCTCGATCGAGGCGATCAGGCTTTCGGTGGTGGTGCCGAAGGGGATGTCCCGTATGAGGATCCGCTTGGGGTCCGAGGTGTCGAGTCTGGCCCGCACCAGGACCTTGCCGTTCCCGTCGCTGTACTCGGTCACGTCGAGCAGCCCGCCGGTCGGGAAGTCGGGGAAGACCTGGAACGACCGCCCCTCCAGGCAGGCGATCTCGGCCTCGAGCAGCTCGATCAGGTTGTGGGGCAGGATCTTGGTCGCCATGCCGACGGCGATCCCCTCGGCGCCCTGGGCCAGCAGCACCGGGATCTTGGCCGGCAGCACGACGGGCTCTCGGTTGCGGCTGTCGTAGGAGTCCTGGAACTCGGTGATCTCCGGGTTGAACAGCACCTCGCGGGCCAGCGGGGTCAGGCGACACTCGATGTACCGCGCCGCGGCGGCCTCGTCCCCGGTGTAGATGTTGCCGAAGTTCCCCTGCTTGTCGATGAACAGGTCTTTGTTGGCCAGGACCACCAGCGAGGAGGGGATCGACTGGTCGCCGTGGGGGTGGAGCTTCATCGTATTACCGACCACGTTGGCGACCTTGTGGAACTTGCCGTCGTCCATCTCCCAGAGGGAATGGAGGATACGGCGCTGCACCGGCTTCAGGCCGTCGTCGAGGTGGGGGATGGCCCGGTCCTTGATGACGTACGAGGCGTACTCGATGAAGTTCCGCTGGTACAGGGCATCGACGTAGGCCATCAGACCAGGTTCTCCATGATGTACTCGCGCCGCTCCGGGGTGTTCTTGCCCATGTAGAACCCCAGGGTCTCGGGGACGGTGGACATCGAGCGCACGTTGACCCGGACGAGGCGCATGTCGGGCCCGATGAACTGGCCGAATTCCTTGGGCGAGATCTCGCCCAGCCCTTTGAAGCGGGTGATCTCGGGGTTCTTCAGACGGCGGGCCGCGCCGTCCCGCTCCCGCTCGTTGTAGCAGTAGATCGTCTGCTCGCGGTTGCGCACCCGGAAGAGCGGGGTCTCCAGCAGGTAGAGGTGGCCGGCCACCACCAGCTCCTCGAAGTAGGAGAGGAAGAAGGTCATCAGCAGGTTGCGGATGTGGAACCCGTCGACGTCGGCGTCGGTGGCGATCACCACCCGGTTGTAGCGCAGGGCGTCGAGGTTCTCCTCGATCCCCAGGGCCATCATCAGGTTGTAGAGCTCCTCGTTCTTGTAGATCTCGGCGCGGCCGCGGCCGAAGGTGTTCTCGGGCTTCCCCTTGAGGGTGAAGATCGCCTGGGTCTGCGGGTCGCGGGAGGAGACCAGGGAGCCGCCGGCCGACTGGCCCTCGGCGATGAACAGGGAGGAGGCTTCGCCGAACTTGCGGTCGCCCAGGTGGTACTTGCAGTCCTTCAGGTGCGGGATCTTGATCTCGATGCGGCGGGCCGCCTCCTTGGCCTCCTTCTTCACCGCGTTCAGCTCCTTGCGGAGCTTCTCGTTGTGGACGATCCGCTCTTCCAGGAGCCGCGCCGGCTCGGGGTGCTTGTGGAGGAAGTCCACCACCGCCTCGCGCACCTCGGAGACGATCCAGCCGCGGACGTCGGTGTTCCCCAGCTTGTTCTTGGTCTGCGACTCGAAGACCGGATCTTGACCTTGACCGCCACCACCCCGAAGATCCCGTCCCGCACGTCGACGCCGTCGAAGTTCTTCTTGTAGAACTCGTTCACTCCCTTGTACAGCCCTTCGCGGAAGGCGCTCTGATGGGTGCCGCCGTCGCTGGTGAACTGGCCGTTGACGAAGGAGTGGTACGCCTCGCCGTACCCCGGGATATGGGTGAAGGCGAACTCGAGGTACTGCGAGCGGTAGTGGGCCGGCTCGTAGACCACGTCGGTGCCGACCTCGCGCTCGAGCAGGTCGAGCAGGCCGCGCTTGGACTCGAAGCGCGGCCCGTCGTTGAGCACCAGCCGAAGACCGCTGTTCAGACAGGCATAGCTCCAGAGCCGCTTCTCGACGTACTCGAAGTTGTAGGCGTACTCGCCAAAGATCTCCGCGTCGGGGATGAACTCGAAGAGACTGCCGTCGGGCTCGTCGGTCCGGCCCTTGCGCTCTCCTTGCAGATGGCCGCGGACGAAGGTGGCCTCGGCCGACTGGCCGTCCCGGAAGCTGACCACGCGGAACCGCTCGGAGAGGGCGTTGACCGCCTTGGTGCCGACGCCGTTGAGGCCGACGCTGAACTGGAAGACGTCATCGTTGTACTTGGCCCCGGTGTTGATCACCGAGACGCAGTCGACCAGCTTGCCCAGGGGAATGCCGCGGCCGCGATCGCGCACTGCCACGAGCTGGCCGTCGATCCGCACGTCGATCTGGCGGCCGTGCCCCATGATGAACTCGTCGACGGCGTTGTCGATGACCTCCTTGAGGAGGATGTAGATCCCGTCGTCCGGGTCAGAGCCGTTCCCCAGCCTGCCGATGTACATCCCGGTGCGGAGGCGGATGTGTTCCAGGGAGCTGAGGGTCTTGATCTTGCTTTCGTCGTACACGGCCTCGCCGTCCGGCGGCTGGCCGTTGCGGGGTCTGCCGTTCTTGCCGTTTCCGCTCATAGGTAGTCCACGTGGTCGCTGCGGTGGAAGGGCACAGAAGAAGAGCCGCACCCGCGGTGATACCCGCCCGCAGGGGGATGACGGGCCTCGGGTCAGCCAACGGCGTTACGCGACGATGCCAGGGGAGAGGGGAGGAACGAAGCAGGGTAAACGGGGGGAGTGAACCGGCTACCCTGGCCGCTCAAGGGCGACGCCACGATGGTGGAGCAGCCGCCGTAACTCCTCGGCACGGAAACAGTTGAGCGCTTTGGGTCTAGTATACTGAAAAACCCGAAGACCAATATAGTGCACGGATGAGCATCGGGCAAGAAGCGACAGACGGCGCGGGTTTGCCCGGGCTATGCCTTGGCCGCGGCCTTGCCCTGACCGCGCCGGCGTGGGCCGCGGCGGCTCCCGCCGCTTTTCTCCGCTGGTCGGCCGCGATGGGGGACGGTGCGCCGCTCGCCTAACGACTCCAGATCGGGCGCCTCGCCTTCCCAGACCGGCTCGATGCGGTTGGCTTCCAGTACCTGCCGGAGGTCGTGTAGGTCGCGGTCGCCGACGAAGGTGACCGCGGTTCCCTCGCGGCCCATCCGGCCGGCCCGGCCGGTGCGGTGGGTATAGATCTCGGCGTTGCGGGGGAAGTCGTAGTTGATGATGTGGGAGACGTGGCTGAAGTCGAGCCCGCGCCCGGCCACGTCGGTGGCGATCATGAAGCGGACCTGTTTCTGGCGGAAACGGTTGAAGATCGAGGTGCGCCGCTCCTGGGCCAGCCCGCCGTGGATCACCTCCACCGACTTCACCCGCCCCTGCAGCTCGCGGTACAGGTCACCGGCCCCGTCGCGCGAGTTACAGAACAGGATGGCCTGACGGACCTCGCTGTCGCCGACGTAGTCGAGCAGGACCTCCAACCGCTCCCGCCGGCTGACCCGCCGGAAGTGGTGCTTGAGCGACTGCGGGGCCACCTGGTCGCGGTTGAGCTGGATCTTTACCGGTTCCTTCAGGTACTGCTGGGCGATCCGCTCGATCTCGACCGGCATGGTGGCGGACCAAAGCAGGGTCTGGTGCTCCTGGATCATGCACGACATGATGAAGTCGATGTCCTCGAGGAAACCCATCTTGAGCATCTCGTCGGCCTCGTCGAGGACCGCGGTGCGCACCTGGCTGACGTCCAACCGGTAGTTCCAGATCAGGTCGATCAGCCTACCCGGGGTCGCCACCAGGATGTGAACGCCGTGTTTCAGCTTGGCCTTCTGGATCGCCATGTCAAAGCCGCCGAAGACCGCGAACGGGGCGATCTCGGTGCGGCGGGCGATCTGGTCGACCTCGGTCACGTACTGCAGGGCCAGCTCGCGGGTGGGGACCAGGATCAGCACCTGGATGGCGCGGAGCTGCGGGTCGACCCGCTGGATCAGCGGAATGGCGCAGGCCGCGGTCTTGCCGGAGCCGGTCTCGGCCAGTCCGACCACGTCGTGGCCGGCCAGCACCGGAGGGATGGTCTCCTCCTGGATCGGGGTGAGTTCCTCGTACCCCATCTCGGCGAGGGCTTGCTGTATGGCGGGCTGCAGTTCGAGCTCGGTGAACTTCATACGGGTCTGTACCGACCTTCCACTAAGAGGATGAAAATGACGCGACGGCCACGGTCATGAGGACCGAGGCGGCGTGGGTGTACGACGCGCGACGCGATGGCAGCGGGGAGCGGGAGGCGCGTGTGACCTGGGGCGGGGGGTGCGACATGCACTATAGAAGGTAACAGGATCTGACGAATCCGCAACACCCGGACCGGGGCCGCGCGATTGCGGGCTCGATCCGGGAAGCTATCTTCTTCCCGATCATCGACCGTTGCCACCAGTCCACGGAAGCTGCCCCATGCCCCAAGCTCGCGTGCGCATCGCCCCCTCGCCGACCGGCCCGCCCCACGTGGGCACGGCCTACACCGCGCTCTTTAACCTGGCCTATGCGCGCCGGCACCAGGGTCGTTTCGTGCTGCGCGTCGAGGACACCGACCGGGCCCGCTCCCGGCCGGAATACGAGGCGCGGGTGATGGAGGCGCTGCGCTGGCTGGGCCTGTCCTGGGACGAGGGCCCGGACGTCGGAGGACCGTACGGGCCCTATCGCCAGAGCGAGCGCCTGCCGATCTACCGCCGTTACGTGGAGGAGTTGATCGGGCAGGGGCACGCCTACTACTGCTTCTGCCCGCCGGAGCGGCTCGAGGCCCTGCGCGCCGAGCCGATGCAGCGCAAGGGGCGACTGGGGTACGACGGGCACTGCCGCGAGCTGAGCGCGGAGGCGGCTCGCGGCCGGGCCCAGGCCGGCGAGCCCCACGTGGTCCGCATGCGGATGCCGCGCCAGGGCACCTGTGTGGTCCGTGACCGGTTCCGCGACGAGGTCACCTTCGACTACGCCAACCTCGACGACCAGGTCCTGCTCAAGTCCGACGGCTTCCCCACCTACCACCTGGCCGTGGTGGTGGACGACCACCTGATGGAGATCACCCACGTGATCCGCGGGGAGGAGTGGATCAACTCCTCGCCCAAGCACCTGCTCCTCTACGAATGGTTCGGGTGGACGGCGCCGCAGCACGCGCACCTGCCGCTGCTGCTCAACCCGGACGGCTCGAAGATGTCCAAGCGCCGCAACCCGACCTCTATCGAGTACTATCGCCGTGCCGGGTACCTGGGTCCGGCCCTGCTCAACTACCTGGCCCTGATGGCCTATCCGCCGCTACAGGCCGAGGAGGAGAAGTTCAGCTTTGCCGAGCTGACCGAAACCTTTGAGCTGGACCGGGTGAACCTCGGTGGCTCGATCTTCGACCTGAAGAAGCTCGACTGGCTGAACGCCCGGTACATCCGCGAGGACCTGACCCCGACCGAGCTGCTGGATGCCCTCAAGGGATGGGTACTGCGGGACGAGTTCCTGGCCGAGACGATCCCCCTGCTGCAGCCCCGCATGGAGACCCTGGGAGACTTCATCCCCAAGATCGCCTTCCTCTTCGCCCGGCGGGTAGACCCGGACCCGGCCGACCTGGTGCCGGCCAAGCGCACCGGCGAGGAGGTGGTCCGGGTCCTGCAGACGGCGCTGTGGGCCCTGGAGGCGGCCCAGCCGTGGGAGCCGCGGACCGTGGAGGCCGCGGTGCGACGGGTGGTCGAGCATTGGCAATGGCCGATCCGCGAGGTGACCGTGCCGATGATTGTTGCGGTTACCGGCCAGCGGGTCGGGCCGCCGCTCTTCGAGTCGGTGGTCCTGCTGGGGATCGATCTGGCGCGGATGCGGCTGATGGAGGCGATCAACCTGCTGGGTGGGCTGTCGAAGAACGCCGCGGCCCGGCTCGAGAAGGAATGGACCGCCCGCGCCGCCGGGTGAGGGCCGACCCGGATCATCATCAGGGGAGAGAGGATCGATGCCGTCGATGCACTACGCCACGATGGGAAAGACCGGGCTAAAGGTCAGCCGCGTCTCGGTGGGGACCGACATCCAGCTCGTGCCGGACCGGTTCCTGCCGATCCTGCGCCGTGCCGGTGAGCTGGGGGTGAGCTTCGTCGACACCGACTACAGCTACTCCTACCCGCGGCCGGACGGCTCCTCTGGCCAGTCCTGGGAGGCGGTGCGGGAATGGCTGCGCGAGGTCGACCGGGAGCAGGTGGTGCTGGCCGCCAAGACCTACGACCCGACCCCGGACGGCGCCTTCCGCCATGCCGAGGAATCCCTGGCCGGGCTGGGTACCGAGTACGTCGACGTCTTCCTGCTGCACGGGCTGAACACCCTGGAGGACTGGGAGCGGTTCCGGCCGGCGCTGGAGGGGTGCCTGCGGGCCAAGGAGCAGGGCCTGGTCCGGCACGTCGGTCTGTCGACCCACACCGTCACCCTGGCACGCGAGGCGGCGCGGCACCCCGAGCTGGAGGTGCTGCTGGTGACCCTCAACGCCACCGGTAAGGTGATGAAGCGCTCGGGCTCGCCCGAGGAGATGCAGGCAGCGATGCAGGTTCTCTGCGAGCAGGGGCGAGGGGTGTACATCATGAAGTCCCTGGCGCGGGGCCGCGTCTTCTGGGACCGGGACGAGGAGGCCGGGGCCGGGGCCCCGAACCAGCTCACCCGCGAGGAGATCGACCGGGCCCTGAGCTACGTCTTCCGCTGTCCGTGGGCCCACGCCGTCACCATCGGGATGCGCAGCATCGCCGAGCTGGAGGAGAACGCGGCCGTGGCGGCCCGCGTCGACGCGGAGCTGGGTCGCTGGGAGGTGAATCCGAGAACTGCGGCTGCCGGTTGAGCTCGCGGCTCGCGCGGCAAGACGTTGAGATACAGACGGGCCAGGGGTAAGCACCCCTGGCCCGTGGTGGTTCTGCTGGAACGGTAAGGTGACTCAGGTGCTGCCCTGGGCCTGGATCCGGGCCCAGGTGTCGCGCAGGGACACGGTGCGGTTGATGACCAGTCGGCCGTCGGAGCCCTGGTCAGGGTCGACGCAGAAGTACCCCAGCCGCTCGAACTGGATGCGATCCCCGGGCCGGGCCGCGGCCAGGCTCGGTTCCACGTAGCAGCCGGGGAGGACCTTGAGCGAGTCGGGGTTCAGGTTGTCCAGCCAGTCTCCGCCTTCAGGCACGGCCATCGGATCCTCGACCCGGAACAGCCGGTCGTAGAGCCGGACCTCGACCGGCAGGGCCTGGTCTACCGCCACCCAGTGCAGGGTGGCCTTCACCTTGCGGCCGTCGGGCGCGTCCCCGCCGCGAGTGGCCGGGTCGTAGGTGCAGCGCAGCTCGGTGACGCGGCCGGCCTCGTCCTTGACCACGCCGGTGCAGGTGATGAAGTAGGCGTACCGCAGGCGCACCTCGCGGCCCGGGGCCAGGCGGAAGAACTTCTTCGGCGGGTCCTCGAGGAAGTCCTCGCGCTCGAGGTAGAGCACCCGGCTGAAGGGGATGCGCCTGGTACCGGCGGCCGGGTCCTCGGGGTTGTTCACCGCCTCCAGCTCCTCGACCTGCCCCTCGGGGTAGTTCTCGATGACCACCCGCAGCGGGTCGAGGACCCCCATCACCCGCGGCGCCACCTGGTTGAGGTGGTCGCGGACGCAGCTTTCCAGCTTGGCCACGTCGATGTTGTTCTCGCGCTTGGCCACCCCCATGTCCAGCCAGAAGCGGCGGATCGCCTCGGGGGTGTACCCGCGCCGGCGCAGCCCGCGCAGGGTCGGCATCCGCGGATCGTCCCAGCCGCTCACCTTTCCTTCCTCGATCAAGCGAAGGAGGTGACGCTTGGAGGTGATCGTGTAGGTGATGTTGCCGCGGGCGAACTCGATCTGCCGGGAGGGGAAGATCCCCAGCTTCTCGATGAACCAGTCGTACAGCGGCCGGTGGATCTCGTAGTCCAGGTCGCACAGGGAGTGGGTCACCCCTTCCAGCGAGTCGCTCTGGCCGTGGGCCCAGTCGTACATCGGGTAGATGCACCAGCGGTCACCGGCCCGGTGGTGACTCACGTGCCGGATGCGGTACATCACCGGGTCGCGCAGGTTGGTGTTGGGCGACGCCATGTCGATCCGGGCGCGGAGCACCTTGGCGCCGTCGGGGAACTCGCCGTCCCGCATGCGGCGGAAGAGGTCGAGGTTCTCCTCGACCGAGCGATTACGACAGGGGCTCTCGACGCCGGGCCGCGTCAGGGTCCCCCGGGACTCGCGGATCTCGTCGGCCGACTGGTCGTCGACGTAGGCCAGGCCCTGGCGGATGAGCTGCACGGCCCAGTCGTAGAGCTGCTCGAAGTAGTCGGAGGCGTAGAACTCGCGGTCGCCCCAGTCGAACCCCAGCCAGCGGATGTCCTTCTTCTGAGCGTCGACGAACTCCTGCTCCTCCTTCATCGGGTTGGTGTCGTCGAAGCGCAGGTTGCATTGCCCGCCGAAGTCGCGTGCCACGCCGAAGTCGATGCAGATCGCCTTGGCGTGTCCGAGGTGGAGGTAGCCGTTCGGCTCGGGAGGGAAGCGGGTGACCACCGAGGAGAAACGGCCCGAGGCCAGGTCCTTGGCCACCTCGGCCCGGATGAAGTCGACCGGGGTCTCGCGGGGGCCGCTGCTGGAGGTGTCTGTGTCCGCCATGGAGGGAGCCACACGCTTGATGAGAGGATAAGCCGAGGTCCGTGCCGCGTCCGAGTCGCGGCGGGAGATCGGAATGTACTCGAAAGCCAGGGACCCCGCCACGCGACTGCACGAGCCTTGAAGCTCGCGCGGCGGTGGCGTAGATTTCTACGCCTTGTCCGGAGGCGGAAGGCCTCCGGCATCCTCCCCTTCCGACACAGGACAGCAGCGCGATGGCGTTCGTCAATGAGCACTACCTCAAGCTGAAGGCCGGTTACCTCTTCCCCGAGATCGCCCGGCGGGTGCGAGCCTTTGCCCAGGCCAATCCGAAGGCCGACGTCATCCGGCTGGGGATCGGTGACGTGGTCAAGGCGATCCCCCGACCGATCGCCGAGGCGATGAAGGCCGCGGTCGAGGAGATGACCGACGACGCCACCTTCCAGGGGTACCCGCCAGAGCAGGGACACGAGTTCCTGCGGCGGGCCGTGGTCGAGGGGGACTTCGCCCCGCGCGGGGTCACCGTCGATCCCGAGGAGGTCTTCATCTCCGACGGCTCCAAGTGCGATTCGGGGAACATCCAGGAGATCTTCGATCTGGAGAACGCGGTGGCGCTGACCGACCCGGTCTACCCCGTGTACTGCGACAGCAACGTCATGGCCGGGCGCACCGGGCCGGCGGACGAGGCCGGCAGATACGGCGGCCTGGTCTACCTCCCCTGCACGGCGGAGAACGACTTCCTTCCCCCTTTGCCCGACCGTCACGCGGACATCGTCTATCTCTGCTCGCCGAACAACCCCACCGGCGCGGTGATGGACCGAGCCGCCTTGGCGACCTGGGTAGCCTGGGCCCGACGGGAGCGCGCGGTCCTGCTCTTCGACGCGGCCTACGAGGGGTACATCACCGATCCGACCATCCCGCACTCGATCTACGAGATCGACGGCGCGCGCGAGGTGGCCGTCGAGTTCCGCTCCTTCTCCAAGAACGCCGGGTTCACCGGGCTGCGGTGCGGGTACACCGTGGTGCCTCGCGAGCTGAAGGGGTATACCCGGTCCGGAGAGCCGGTCGAGCTGCACCGCCTCTGGCTGCGGCGTCACGCGACCAAGTTCAACGGCGTCGCCTACCCGGTACAGCGGGGCGCGGCCGCGGCCTATACCCCGGACGGGGCAGCGGCGGTGCGTGGACTGATCGCGTTCTACCTGGCCAACGCCACGGTCATGCGCACCCGGCTGGCCGCCATGGGGATCACGGTCTACGGCGGGGTCAACGCGCCGTACCTGTGGCTGCGCACCCGGTCCGGTCAGGACAGTTGGACCTTCTTCGACGCCCTGCTGACGCGGGCCCACGTGGTCGGCACGCCCGGGGCCGGGTTCGGCGCCGCCGGCGAGGGGTACCTGCGGCTGTCGGCCTTCAACCATCCGGAGCGGATCGCCGAGGCCATGGACCGGATCGCCCGCCTGTAGCAGCAACCCGAGGAGGGATAGCCGTGCTCACCCGCCGCGTGAAGATCGTCTGCACGATCGGTCCGGCCACCCAGGAGCCGGCCCGCCTCCGCGAGTTGATCGAGGCCGGGATGAACGTGGCCCGGCTCAACTTCTCCCACGGAGCCAGGGAGGACCACGCCGCGGTGATCGCCCGCGTCCGCGCCTTGTCCGCGGAGCTGAGGCAGCCGGTGGCCATCCTCCAGGATCTGCAGGGGCCGAAGATCCGCCTTGGCCGGCTGCGCGGCGGGAAGGCCACCCTGACCGTCGGGCAGCCGTTCGTGCTGACCACCGATCAGATCGAGGGGGACGGAAGCCGGGCCAGCATCTCCTGGGCCGGGCTGCCGGCCGACGTGAAGCCGGGGGATCCGATCCTGCTGAGCGACGGACTGCTGCGGGTGGAGGTGCTGGCCGTGCGCGGCGGTGAGGTGGAGTGCCGGGTGGTCGACGGCGGAGAGGTGCGCGAGCGCGCCGGGATCAACCTACCCGGCGCCGTCCTCGGGCTCCCCTCGCTGACCGAGAAGGATCGCGCCGACCTGGCCTTCGGCGTCGAGCAGGGGGTCGACTTCATGGCCCTGAGCTTCGTCCGGCGGGCCGCGGACGTGACCGAGCTGAAGGGACTGCTGGCCGCGGCCGGGGCCCGCATCCCGGTGATCGCCAAGCTGGAGAAGCCCCAGGCCATCGAGGCGCTCGACGAGATCCTCGAGGTCGCCGACGGGGTGATGGTGGCCCGCGGTGACCTCGGGGTCGAGATCTCGCCGGAGCAGGTCCCCTTCATCCAGAAGACGATCATCCACCGCGCCGCGCAGGCCAGCGTACCGGTGATCACCGCGACCCAGATGCTGGAGTCGATGATCGGCCAGCCCAGGCCCACCCGGGCCGAGGCGTCGGACGTGGCCAACGCGGTCTTCGACGGTACCGACGCGGTGATGCTCTCGGGCGAGACCTCGATCGGGCGGTACCCGGTGGACGCGGTGCGGATGATGGACCGCATCGTCCGCGAGGCCGAGACCCACCTGACCTTCCTGCCGGAGCGCCGCCGGAGGGGCGCCGCCGGCCGGGCCGTCACCTTCCCCGACGCCGTGGCCGATGCCGCGGGCCGGGCCGCCGCCGACCTGCAGGCCACCGCCATCGTCGCCTTTACCCGGTCGGGGTTCACCGCCCGGCTGATCTCCCGCCACCGGCCGGCCGCACCGATCGTCGCCTTCACCCCGCACGAGGCCGTCTGCCGCCAGTTGGCGCTCTACTGGGGGGTCGTGCCGCGGCTGGTATCCCTGATGGAGGACGCGGACCAGCTCATCGCCGCGGTGGACGCCGAACTGCGGCGCGAGGGGTTGGTGGCCGCCGGGGACAACCTCGTCTTCCTCTTCGGCCGCCCCACCCACCGCGAAGGCACCGCCAACGTGCTCCGACTGCATCGGGCCGGCGACCCGCTGAGCTGAGCCGATCCGGCGTTTCATCCTCGATCTGCCTCCCGATCACCCCCGTCCGCTTTTTTCCTCGCGGCATTGACTTGCCGTCTCCCAATAGGTACGTTCTATACATCAATTGGTTAAGAATTATATAATTATTAGTCAACTGAACTCGGATGCCACCGATGCCCGCCATCAAGCCCAAAGCCGACAAGGCCAGGGTCCGCACCTTCTCCGCTACCGACCGGGACTACGCCATGCTGGTCAGCGTGGCCCACTACCACGGCAGCAGCAAGAGCGCCGCGATCACCGGCTTGATCCGAAAGGAGTTCTGGCGGGTGTTCCCCAACGGGACCGAGGCCATCATCCCCGACGAAGGAGCGAGGCAGACCCCATGACCCAGACCTGGACCCATCACCTCGTCGAGGGCCGGTACCACTCCTACGACATCCCCCAGGAGGAGCTGATCGCGCAGATCAACCGCCTGCGGCAGGAGAAGCACGCGATCATCCTCGCGCACAACTACCAGGTGCCGGAGGTCCAGGAGGTCGCCGACTTTACCGGCGACTCCCTGGGGCTGTCTTTGGAGGCGACCCGGACCGACGCCGAGATCATCGCCTTCTGCGGGGTCAATTTCATGGCCGAGTCGGCCAAGATCCTCAACCCCGACAAGCGGGTCTTCCTCCCCCACCTAGGCGCCGGCTGCTCCCTGGCCGACTCGATCACCCCGGAGAGCCTGGACGACTGGAAGGAGCGGTACCCGGACCACACCGTGGTCACCTACATCAACTCCAGCGCCGAGGTCAAGGCCGAGTCCGACATCTGCTGCACCTCGGCCAACGCGGTCTCGGTGGTCCGCAGCCTGCCCGGTGACCGGGTCCTGTTCACCCCGGACCGCAACCTGGGAAACTGGGTGGCCCGTCAGGTGCCCGAAAAGCAGGTGGTGGTCTACGACGGGGTCTGTCCGACCCACGACGTCCTGCGCAGCGCCAGCCTGGAGCGGACCTGGCGCGAGAACCCCGAGGCGGTCATCATCGCCCACCCCGAATGCCGCGAGGACGTCATCGCCCTGGCCCACGAGGTCTGCTCGACCACCGGGATGCTGGCCGCGGTGGAGCGTCATCCGCGGGCTCGCACCTTCATCATCGCCACCGAGCACGGGATGCTGCACCAGCTCCGCAAGCGGTTCCCCGACCGCCAGTTCATCCCCGCCGACGGGTGCATCGGCTGCCGCCTGCACTGCCCGTACATGAAGATGACCGGGCTGCAGGACCTCTACTTCGCCCTCAACGACGAGCGGTACGAGATCGTGCTGGACGTCGAGGTCATGGACCGGGCGCGCCGGGCCCTGGAACGGATGATGGCGGTACCCCGGGACCGCTGACCGGATCTCTACCGGCCGCTTGCTGAACCGGGATGGGCCGGTTAGATTGCGTGCGAACCCCCCCGGAGATGGCGCCGATGTTCGAGATCGCGGCCATGATCGCTGCCGTGGTGATGATGCTCAGCACCGTGGTGGCCAAGGCGGTGGCCAGCCGGCTCCTTTCCCGCATGCAGCGGATCATCGATCAGGTGGGCCAGGAGCTGCAGGGGATCCAGCGCGAGCTGGGATCCGCCCGCTCGCAGAAGGGGACCGCCGACAAGAACCGGGAGGTTCTCGAGCGGAAGAAGGCCAAGGTCCTCAAGCGGACCGCTCGGCTCCGCGCGGAGCTGAAGACCCTGCGCGACGAGGAGGCCCATCGGCGTGAGCTGCGCGACGCGGCCCGCGGTCTGGTCAACGGCAGCGACCCCGCCGCCGACGACCTCCCTCCGGTCTGAGCCGTCGCCGCAGCCCCCAGCCTATCTCATGATCCGCCGCATCGTCTCCGGAGGACAGACCGGCGTCGACCGAGCCGCGCTGGATGCAGCCCTGGAACAGGGGTTCCCCTGCGGCGGGTGGTGTCCCAAGGGACGCCGAGCCGAGGACGGCCCCCTCCCCTCCCGCTATCCCCTGCGCGAAGCCCCGGTCACCGCGTACCCCGCCCGGACCGCGCGCAACGTCCGCGACAGCGACGGCACCCTCATCCTCCTCCGCGCCACGGCCGACCGGGGTACCGATCTCACCCGCCGGTTGGCCGAGCGCGGCCGCCGTCCCCTGGTGATCCTCGACCTCGACGAGCAGTCGCCGGCTGACGCGGCCGAGGCCATCGCCCGATGGGCTGAGACCCACGGGGTGGAGGTGCTCAACGTGGCCGGCCCGCGGGAGAGCGGCCAGCCCGGGATCTACGCCCTGGCCCTGGCCGTGCTCCGCCTGCTGATCTCGACCGCCCAGTCCGACTGATCCGATTCATTTCAGGTAGTCGTTGACCAGGTTCTCGAGCATCTCCTCGCGGCCCGAGCAGAGCCGCGGCTCGCCGTGTTTGAGGACGTAGGCTTCGCAGTCGGCCAGGGTGGCCTTGCCGGCCATGATCCGCTTCCCCACCCCCTGGCGCCAGGAGGCGTACCGCTCGCGGCGGAAGCCGTCCAGGGCCCCGTCCTCGAGGATCTGGTGGGCGATCTTGAGGCCGCGGGCGAAGGTGTCCATGCCGCCGACGTGGGCGTGGAACAGGTCCTCCGCGTCGAACGACCCACGGCGGACCTTGGCGTCGAAGTTGACCCCGCCCTTGCCCAGGCCGCCTTGTCGGAGGATCACCAGCATGGCGGCAGTGGTGCTGTACAGGTCGGTGGGGAACTGATCGGTGTCCCAGCCGAGCTGGGGGTCGCCGCGGTTGGCGTCGATGCTGCCCAGCTTCCCCTCGGTCGAGGCCACCTCGAGGTCGTGCTCGAAGGTGTGGCCGGCCAGGGTGGCGTGGTTCGCCTCGACGTTCAGCATGAAGTCGTCGAACAGGTCGAACCGGCGCAGGAAGCCCAGCACCGAGGCCGCGTCGAAATCGTACTGGTGCTTGGTCGGCTCCTTGGGCTTGGGCTCGATGAGCAGGACCCCCTTGAAGCCGATCTCGCGCTTGTACTCCGCGGCCATGCGGAGCAGGCGAGCCAACTGCTCCTGCTCGTGGACCAGGTCGGTGTTGAGCAGGCTCGAGTACCCTTCGCGGCCGCCCCAGAAGACGTAGTTGGCTCCCTTCAGCTCGTGGGTGCACTCCATCGCCTTCTTGATCTGGGCGCCGGCATAGGCGAAGACGTGGGCGTCGGGGTTGGTGGCGGCGCCGTGGGTGAAGCGCGGGTGCGAGAAGCAGTTCGAGGTGCCCCACAGCAGCCGCACCCCGGTGTCGCGCTGCAGTTGACGGGCCAGGGCCACCATCCGGTCGAGTCGCCGGTTGGTCTCCTTGAGGGTGTCGGCCTCGGGGGCGATGTCGCGGTCGTGCCAGCAGTAGAACGGTGCCCCGAGCTTGGTGCAGAACTCGAAGGCGGCGCGCAGGGTGTCCTCGGCCCGCTGCAGCGGGTCCGCGGCCTGGTTCCACGGCCGGTCGTAGACCGCCCCGCCGAACGGGTCGGCGCCGGTCCCCTTGAAGGTGTGCCAGAAGGCGACGGCGAACCGCAGGTGCTCGTGCAGGGTCTTCCCGGCCACCACCTCGTCGGCGCGGTAGTGCTTGAACGCCAGCCGGCCGCGGCTGTCCGGGCCCTCGTACGGGATCTGGTCGATCCCCGGAAAGAACGCCTTCATCTGCCTTTGCTCCGGTGAGGGGTGGTCGGCGCCGGCCGAAGTCGACGCCAGGGTATCAGAGCAGTTCGAGCAGTTGCGCCGGTCGGTCGATCAGTCGTCGCGCCGCTG
>JBAZUN010000036.1:0-22865 GCA_041661365.1 Candidatus Latescibacterota bacterium | reverse complement strand
GGGCCGCCCTCGGCCCCCCCGCGGGCCACCGGGCCTCGCGCCACGGACCGGGTGGACTGGACCAGCATCTGCAGGTCGTAGCGCTCGACCAGGCGCCACATGAGCTGGCGCACCTCGTCCCCGGGCAGGGTCTGGAGCAGGGGGATCTGGGGAACAGCGGCATCGGTCATGGTCGCGGATTCCTTCCTGGTGGATCGACTGGCCTGGTGCACCGACCGGGCCTGCGCGCACGGAGGTTCAGATCACAGACACCGCGGCCCGTTCCCCTGTTCGGACGGACCGCGGCGGTAGAGGCCCCGGCCTAATACCAGCCCGTTGAGAAAGCCCATTCGGGCTGCGGCCGGTGCTGACGGGCCCTGGCGTCGTTGCGTTCGCTTGCCGCATCTCCCCTCGATGCGGCGCCGCTCGCGCGCCTAGCCAGACCCCGTCACCCCTCGGCCTCGCCAGCCAAAGCGACTTTCTCAACGGGCTGGTAAGCCCGGGGGAAGGTGATCGAGGATCGGGGATGGGCAAAAATAAGCTCGCCCCGCAGTGGCGCAACCCGGCGTTCTGGCCGCCAGGACAGATCAGTCCACGGCCAGCGGGAGGTCGATGCGGCGCCCCTGCCGCAGGCTGAGCTGGACCGCCTCGGTGAAGGCCATGTACTTCACCCCGTCGCTGAAGCTGGTCCGGGTGACCGGCTTCCCCTCGCGGATCGCGTCGACGAAGTCCTGCTCGACCCGCCACCCGCCCTGCTGCTCCGGCAGGATCTCCAGGCGCCGATACCCTTTATCGCCCGGTCCGGCCACCCAGGCCGCGCCGTCCTCCAGCCGCAGGGCGGCCCGGGTGCCGTGGAACTCGAAGGCGCCGCTGCTCCCGTGGGGGGTAACGCTGCTCAGGTGGTACACGGCGGTGGCTCCGCTCTGCATCGGGACCAACACCCCCAGGCTCTCGGGCACGTCGACCGGCCGCCGGGCCCCGGCCTCGGGGTCGAGCCGCTCCCGGACAAAGGTATTGGCACAGGCCAGCACCGCCCGCTCGTCGCCGGCGTAGCGCCGGACGGTCTCGTTGACGATCCCGAGGGCCATGACGTTCTCCCCGGACAGGTCGCGGCGCTGGCGCCAGTGCAGGGGCGTCGACGGGTCGTAGACCCCACCCATGGCGCGCAGGTGGATCTCCAGCCAGTCACCGAAGAAGCCGTCGGCCACCATGGCCAGCACCGTGGACTCGGACTCCAGGTAGAACGGCGCGGGCACGACCATGGATACCCGGTCGGTGGCTCGCGCCGCCGTCTCCATCCGCCGGGCCTCCTTCAGGTTCATCGCCATCCGGGCCTCGGTCAGCACGTGCTTGCCCGCGGCCAGCGCGCCCAGCACCACCGGGCAGTGCAGGTACGGCCAGGTGCCGATGCAGACCGCGTCCACCCCCGGGTCCTGAACCAGGTCGCGCCAATCCTCGAAAACCCGGGGCACACCGAACTCGGCGGCCACCCGCTCCCCCGAGGCCCGGGTGCGGTTGCACACGGCTACCACCTCGACCCCGGGGATCGCCTGGAACCCGGGCAGATGACGGGCGCGGGTGTTGGCCCCGGCGCCGACGATACCGATCCGCAGGCTCATGCCGTCCTCCATTCGTAGAGCGTCCGGCGGGCGTGCCGGTAGGCGCTGGCCGGCCGGCCGATGGCCGTGGCGCCGCCCGAATCGACCTCGATCAACCGGGCCGAGACCGGCTCGTACGCCGCGCGGGGAGCCACCGCTCCCTTGGCCACCAGGATCCGCTGCTGTTCAGGGGCGATGCCGAGCGAGACGATCTGGTGGATGCTGTTGGGCATGGCCCGCCGGCTGTTGAGCACCAGCAGTCCCCCCCGGCATCCGGGCCCTTCACCCACGACCACCACCGCGGTCAGGCCCTGGTCGAAGTACCGCCCGCCGCCGTGGCGGCGCTCGGTCTCCTCGTACCGGCCGTCGTGAAGGGAGCGCACCCGGCCCTCCACCGGAACGGGCCGGCCGTGCTGGTCATCGGTATGTCCCCCCACGCTCAGGGTCACCCGGCCCCCGACCCCGGCCTGGCTGCAGGCGCGGGCCGCCTCGGGATCCCACAGGGTCACCACCCACCCTTGGGCTCCCTGGGCCAGCAGCTCGGCGAGCAGGAAGGTGGAATCGCCGGCAGAACCACCGCCGATGTTGTCCCCGAAGTCGAGGAGGGTGACCGGGAACCGGTCGGCGGCCAGGGCCTGGCGGACCGCCTCGGCCGGTCCGGGTACCGCAAGGCGCAACTTCTCCCGCCCCGCCCAGAACCGCCCGGCCAGGGCATCGGCCTGGCGCCGGGCCAGTTCAGCGTCGCCGTCAGCCACCACGACCACCGCCGGGCCCATGGCCGGGACGTCGGCGTACTGATACCCGGCGGCGATGCTGCCGGCGAGGATCCCCGGGACCGACTCCAGGGCCACGGCCGCCTGCATCAGCGGCTGCATCGGCGGCCGGGAGGTATTGTGGAAATAGATGTTGAAGAGCACCTCGGGCTTGGCCACGGCGACCACCGGCTTGACCTCCCCGCGCGCGGTGGCCGCCAGGATCCGGGCCGCCTGCAGCCCCCGCTCGAGCTGGTCGACGTGCGGGTTGGTCTTGTACACCACCAGGACGTCGGCCAGCCCGGCCAGCTCCGGCGGCACGTTGGCGTGGTAGTCGTGGGTCACCGCGATCGGGAGGTCAGGGCCGACGGCCTGCCGCACCCGGCGCACGGTCTCGACGTCGGCGTGGGGGAAGTCCTCGGCCACCATGGCCCCGTGGAGGGCCAGCAACACCCCGTCCAAGGCCGGGGCCTCGTCGAGCCCCCGGACGATCCGGCCGGTGATCTCCTCGTACGCCTCGCGGGTCACCGGCCCGGCCGGGGTGGCCTCGGCCGCCACCAGCGGGTGCACGCTGAACCCCAACTCCTCGGCACCGGCGAGGTACCCGGCGATCTCGTGGAAGGTCCCACTGAAGTGCTCGATCAGGTGCGGCCCGAGGTGGAGGGGAAAGTCCTGCAGCCGGGTGGGCTGGGCCGCAAAGGTGTTCGACTCGTGCAGGAAACCGGCAACGGCGATCCGCATCTACCTTCCTTTCGGGTCAGCCCGCGCTTGCGGTCAGGTCGGGCCTCACCCCCCTCACCCGAACATGGCGGCAGCGGCGCGGCACCCCATGGGCCGGGGCACCGCACCGCCTGCAGCGCGACCTCAGATCTTGCCGACGAGATCCAGCCCCGGCTTCAGGGTCTTCTGACCGGGCTCCCAATTCGCCGGGCAGACCTGGTCCCCGTGCTCGCGCACGAAGGCCGCGGCGCGCACCTTGCGGAGCGCCTCCTTGGCGCTGCGACCGATCCCGAGGTTGTGGATCTCGATGGTCTGCAGCACCCCGTCCGGGTCGATCAGGAAGGTGCCGCGCAGGGCCAGGCCGGCCGCCTCGAGGTACACGCCAAAGGCTCGGCTGAGTCGGCCGGTCGGGTCGGCGACCATCGGGTATTCCACCTTGCCGATGGCCGCCGAGGTGTCGTGCCAGGCCTTGTGGACAAAGACCGTGTCCGTGCTGACGCTGAGGATCTCGGCCTTGAGCTTGCGGAACTCGGGGTAGAGCACTGCCGCGTCCTCGAGCTCGGTCGGGCAGACAAAGGTGAAGTCGGCCGGGTAGAACAACAGAACCACCCACTGGCCGCGGTACTCCGACAGCTTGACCTTGCGGGTCTCGTCGCGGTGGTACACGTCGAACTCGAAATCGGGGACCTGCTGACCGATCTGGACCATGGCTCCAGGCTCCTTATTGCATAGGTTGCCGAGGGGTAAGCGACGAGAGAATGTATACGGGCACCCCGGGTCGCGAAAGGTCCGCGCGGCGCGGCGCGAGGGTGCCGGGTGCCGGATTGCGGGAGGCTCCCCACCCGCCTATACTAGATCATCGCGTTATCATCGCGTCATGGCCGGTGCCCTGTCCACGCGCCTCCAACCCGAGAACCCGCCATCGCCCAGCCACCGGTCCGCATCCTCTTCCTCGCCCGCCGGTACCCCCCGTGCATCGGCGGGATCGAGACCCACTGCTACGAGCTGTATCGCCGCCTGTGCCGGTGCCGTCCGGTACGCCTGGTGGCCCTGCGGCGACAATCCCTGCTGCACCTGGCCTGGTTCCTGCCGTACTGCCTGGGCCTGACCTTCCTCCTCCTGCTTTGCCGCCGGACCGACGTGGTCTACTTCAGCGACGGCGTGGTGGGGGCCCTGGCACCGCTGCTGCGGCCGTTCGCCCGAGGCGCCCGTTTCGTCGTCACCATCTACGGCCTGGAGATGACCTACCGGAACCGGCTGGCCCAGGCCCGGATGGTCGGTGGCGCCAACGCCTGCGAGCTGGTGGTGGTCATCAGTCGGAACACCCGCGAGATCACCGCTCGACAGGGGATCCCCGAGGAGCGGATGACGACCATCCACCTCGGGGTCGAGCCGACGACCCTGGCCCCGGAGCAGGAGGCCGAGCTCGCCGCGCGGTTCGAGGCCCAGCACGGTATCACCTTCGGCCGCGACCGCGTGCTGCTGAACTTCGGCCGGCAGGTGCAGCGCAAGGGGGTGGCCGCCTTCCTGGAGCACGGCCTGCCCCTGCTCGATCCGGACATCCGCCTGCTGGTCGGTGGCCGCGGTCCGGAGATCCCCCGCATCGCCGCGCTCCGCGAGCGGCTCGGACTGCAGGAGCGGGTGCTCCTCCTGGGTCCGGTGCCCGACGACCTGCTGGCCATGCTCCGGCATCGCGCTGACCTGTTCCTCATGCCCAACGTCCCGATGGAGACCGACGTCGAGGGATTCGGCCAGACCCAGCTCGAGTGTATGCACGCGGGGACCCCGGTCGTGGCCTTCGCGGTCGACGCCCTGACCGAGAGCGTGCGCGAGGGCGGGTACCTCGTCCCCTCGGGAGAGTACCGGGCCTTTGTCGATCGGGTGCACCGGTACTATGCCTTGTCGCCGGCCGAGCGCGAGGCCAAGCGCGAGGAGGCCCGCGCCTACGTCCAGCGGGAATACTCGTGGGACCGGACCACCGACCGGTACGTGGAGGTCTTCGAGGGGAAGGGATAGGCAGGACGCGCCGTGATCAAGCAACGGAGAGAGAGATCGATGGAACTCAAGCCGCAGGTGATCGAGGTCAACCGCGACAACTTCGAGGAGGTGGTGCTCAAGGGGTCCCAGGAGCGGGTCATCGTCGTCGACTTCTGGGCCCCGTGGTGCGCCCCCTGCCGCACCCTCGGACCGGTGCTGGAGGAGGTGGTGGCCCAGCTCGGACCCGGGGTGGCCCTGGTCAAGGTCAACGTCGACGAGAACCAGGAGCTGGCCATGGCCTTCCGGGTCCAGGGGATCCCGGCGGTCAAGATCGTCAAGGAAGGGAAGCTGGCCCAGGAGTTCACCGGTGCCCTGCCCAAGGAGGAGATCGAGGCCATCCTGCGGCCGCTGGTGCCCTCGGCCACCCAGGAGGAGGATTCCCTGCGGGAGCAGGCCGCGGCCCGCGCTGCGGCCGGGGACCTGCGGGGTGCTGCCAAGCTCTACGAGCGACTGCTGAAGGAGATGCCGGGCGACGGCAAGGCCCTCCTCGGTCTGGCCCGGGTCAGGCTGCAGCAGGGCGACCAGGCCGCGGTCCAGGAGCTGGTCAACCTGATCGAGGAAGGGACCCCGGAATACGCCCCGGCGCGGGCCCTGCTCTCGCAGTTCGGCTTTGCCCAGACCTGCAAGGAGAGCGGCGGTCGGGCCCGCTGTGCCCAGCGCCTGCTGGCCGATCCCGAGGACCTGGAGGCGCGGTACGGCCTGGGCTGCTGCGCGGCCGTCGAGGGGGAGTACGAGACGGCCCTGGCCGAATGGCTGCGGCTCGTCGAGAAACGGCGGGATTTCCGCAACGGCGCGGCCCGGGAGGCCATGGTGGCGGTCTTCCACCTCCTCGGCCGCGAGCACGAGCTGGTCACCGAGTACCAGCGCCGCCTGTATCAAGCGCTCTACTGAAGCCTAGCGGGCGATACTCATCGCCTTTCCAGGCGACGGCAGAGGAGGTCGACGCCCTCGTCGAAATCGGGGCTGAGCAGGCTGAGGACCAGGTGGCCCTCGGTCAGGAAGTCGAAGAAGTACCCAGGGTGCACCAGCACCCCGTCCTCCGCGAGCAGGGCCAGCGCCAACCGTTCTTCGTCCCCCGCGATCCCCAGCACCGCGTACCACCCGGCCTCGCAGCGGAGGACCTCCGCCCCTGCACCGACCCGCTGGCGCAGCCGGTGCAGGTTGGCCTCTAGCCGTTCCCGCACCGGTGCCTGGACCTGATGCCGGCAGGCCAGCAATTCGGGTAGCGCTTCCTGCACGGCCGTGCCCACGGAGAGGAAGGTGTCGGCCACCACCTCGAGCCGGTCCAGCGCCTGCTGCCGTTCTTCCGGGGGACCCTGCACGGCCATCCAGCTCAGCTTGGCCTGCGGCAGGGCCAGGACCTTGGACAGGCCGCTGAGCGAGAAGGTCAGCACCTCTGCCGGTCCGGTAAAGGCGCAGTCCGGCGCCGGGCCGTCCAGCAGGTAGTCGGCGAAGACCTCGTCGACGATCAGGGCCAGGTCCAGCTCGCGGGCCAGCTCGACCAGGGCCGCCCGCTCGTTCCTCCGGACAAAGGACCCGGTCGGGTTGTTGGGACTGACGAGGACCAGGGCCCGGGTCCGCGGCCCCAGGGCGGCGGCCAACCGGTCCAGGTCCAGGGCCCATCTGGAGCCGTCGTACCGGAGCGGATAGGACACGGTGCGGACGCTTTCCAGTCCGGCCAGGTACTCGAAGAGCGGATAGCTCGGCCGCGGCACCAGGATCTCATCCCCGGGATCGGCCAGGATCTTGAAGAGGAAGCTGTACGCCTCGCTGGTACTGGCGGTCAGCACCACCTGGCCGGGGTCGCAGGTCCCCCCGTGGTCGGCCAGGTACCGGCAGACCGCCTGGCGAGCCTCGGGCAGTCCGAGGGGCTCGGGCCGGTAGGACGCCCCGGCACGACCGGCCAGCAGCTCGGCGGCCTCGGCCAGGGGGGGCAGGCCGGCTCGGGTGGGGTTGGACAGGGTGAGGTCGATGATCCGCGCGCCGCGGCGGCGCCGATCCGCCAGCAGGAGGGCCAGCGGATTGGCGGTCAGGTCCCACGAGGATCGCGCGGACAGCATCGGTTCAGGCTCCCTCCAGGCTGGGTGCGAGATGGTCGTGCCAGGGAAAGATAGACGACCGCGCTTGGGCGTGCCTCGGCACCTCCTCCCCATCTACCTTGCGCGGTTTGCCGTCGCCGTTCTATGTTCCCGCTGGTCCTCCTGCCTCCTTCCATTCCGACCGCAACGCGCGACCGCTGAACGCCGGTGATCCCTCCCGGTAGGCGCGGCGCGGCGGCGTTCTCAAGGTGCCCGGTGCGCGACACCCTCCTCCTCGACGCCATCCCCCTCCCGGCCACCCTGGTCGACCTCCAGGGAACCGTGGTCGAGGTGAACGAATCCTTCCTGACCTACGCCCGTTCCCTGGGATTGGCCGGCCGTCGAGAGGAGTACCTCGGCAGGCCGGTGACCGACCTCGCCGCCGGCATGGAAAACGGTCACCGGATCAACGAGATCCTGCAGGAGGTGCTGGCCACGGCCGCGCCGTTCCGCCGCCGCGAGCGGTACGCCGACCGCTCGGGTCGCGCCGTGTACCAGGAGATCCTCGGCCGCGTCGTCCGGGACGAGCACGGCCGGGCGACCGGGGCCCTGCTCCTGCGCGAGGAGGTCACCGAAGCGGTCTACGAGCAGGAGTGCCAGCGCCTCGTCGGTCAGGTCCGCGAGCAGGTGTGGCGGATGCGCCACGTCGAGGACGTGGAGCAGGTCCTTCGGGCCATGCAGGAGGGCCTGCGCGAACTGGGCATCCCCTTCGGGCAATGCGGCGTCAACGTTCTGGAGGGAGAAGACGGGCCGGCCACGGTGCGCAGCCTCGACCGCGACGGCAGCGGCCCCCACTCGGCCCGGACCGCGTCGGCCACCCGGGTGCTCCGGCAGATCTGGCGAAGCGGGGTCCCGGCCTACCGGGGCGACCTGGAAAGGGACGATCCCTTCGACGAGCGTCGGCGGTTCGCCGACCTGTTCGGCGAACCGGTCCGCAGCGTCGTCGACGTCCCCTTCTCGCACGGCACCCTGGCCGTCAACAGCACCCTGCCGCACGCCTTCTCCGACCGCGACCTGGCCCTGCTGCAGGCCATGGCCGGGGTGCTGACCGAGGGGTTCAGCCGGCTCGACGACCTGCGGACCCTGGAGGCGCGCAACCGGGAGCTGGAGCGGCAGGTCAAGGCCCGGCGACGCACCCGCCGGGCCCTGGACGAGTCGGAGCAGAAGTACCGCGCCGCGGTCGACGCAATGGAGGAGATGGTCCACGTCGTCGACCCCGACCTGCGGCTGCTGTTCCTCAACGCCGCCTTCCATCGGCGACTGGCCGGGATGCAGTGGTCGGGAGAACCGGTTGGCCACACGATCTTCGAGGTCTTCCCCTTCCTCCCCCTCGGGGTGGGAGAGGAGTACGCCCGCGTCTTCGCCACCGGCCAATCCCTGGCCACCGAGGAGACGAACACGGTCAACGGGCGGCGGGTGGACACCGAGACCCGCAAGGTGCCGATCCTCGAGGACGGCAAGGTCAACCGCGTGCTGACCGTCATCCGGGACGTGACCGTTCAGCGGCGGCTGGCCGAGGAGCTGCGCGAGGCCCAGAAGCTGCAGGCCGTCGGCCAGCTCACCGCCGGGGTGGCCCACAACTTCAACAACATGCTGCAGGGGGTCCTGGGCAACATCCAGCTCGCCGCGATGACCGCGCCCGCGGCCGGCCGGGAGTTCCTGGCCGACGCCGAGGCCGCCTGCCAGCGCGCCGCGGACGTGGTCCGTCAACTGCTGGTCTACTCCCGCCGCGGCGGCCAGGCCGCCCACGGCAAGGTCGACCTGGCCCAAGTCGTCCAGGACACGATCACGATCTGCCGCCGGACCTTCGGGGGCCGCATCCAGATCCGCGTCGAGGGGTCGAGCGACCTGCCGGCCGTGGTCGGCGACGCGACGCAGCTCCAGCAGGTCCTGCTCAACCTGTGCCTCAACGCGCGGGACGCGCTCGAGGAGAGCGGCAAGCCGGACTGCCGGCTGGAGATCCGCACCTCCCGAGTGGAAGCCTCGCCGTCGGCCTCGGCCGAGCCGCGGCCCGGACCGTACGTCCTGATCGAGGTGGAGGACAACGGCACCGGGATCGATCCCCAGATCCGCGACCGGGTGTTCGAGCCGTTCTTCACCACCAAACCGGTCGGCCAGAGCGCCGGACTGGGACTGGCCACCGCCCTGGCCATCGTCACCGAGCACCACGGCTGGCTCGACTGCGACAGCCGCCCGGGGGAGGGGACCATCTTCCGGCTGTTCCTGCCGGCCACTGTCCTGCCGACCGCGATGGCGCTCGCCGAGGCCGGGGTGCCGGCCGGCGGTACCGAGGCGGTGCTGCTGGTCGACGACGAAGAGCCGGTGCGCCTGACCACGGCCCGGCTCCTGGAGCGTCACGGGTACACCGTCCTGACCGCGGCCTCGGGACAGGACGGCCTGGAGCTGCTGCGCCAGACGGGGAACCACATCCGGTTGGTGCTCCTCGACCTGTCCATGCCCGGAGCCTCGGGAACCGAAACCCTGGCCCGCCTGCGGGAGATCTCCCCCGCACTGCCGGTGGTGCTGTTCACCGGGTACGCGATCGACCGCGACCAGCACCACGGGGTACAGGGGATCCTGCGCAAGCCGGTGCGCCTGCGGGAGCTGCTGGAGGCGGTGCGTCGCGTGCTGGACAACGGCACGGTCTGAGTCCGCCGCTTCCCGAGCCTCGCCTCATCCGACCGGGGTCACGCCCTTCTTCAGCACGATGTTCCCGTACTTCGCCGTTTCCCCGGTCATCACCACGGCAAAGGCCCGACGGGCCTGCTCGTAGAACGCGAACCGCTCGATCCGGGCGATCGCCGGGGTGGCGGGCCAGTGGCGGTCGATGGCGGCGCGAAAGGCTGCCTCCACCCGGGGATCGAGGGTGTCGCCGGGGACCGGAGCCATCATGAAGACCGGGGATTCGACGTAGCTGTCCAAGGCGAACAGGGGCAGGATGGCGTCCAGCAGCGCCGCCACCCCCAGACCGTCGGCCCGGATGACCCTGGGATTGACCGACTCGCCGGGGAAGTGGGCATCGGCGAGGACGAGCTCGTCGCCGTGGCCCATGCGGCACAGGGTGGCCAGTAGCTCGGGGCTGAGGAGCGGAGAGATGCCGACCAGCATGGCGGGGCCTTCCGTTCTGGGGAGACGCGGGTCCGGGTCCGACTCCGGAAGACCGGGGACCGGCCCCGGTTGACACGGGTAGCTCAAGTGTAGTATAATACGCCCGAGCTCGGTGAGCGGGCCACCGTGGAGATAAGCCCAAGGCTCGTTCCCCGGCTGACATCGTCCTCGTCCCAGCCAGGCAGCCCCATCGGCCCGCGGAGGAGCGCAGATGGCGGTCATCACCATCGCTCGTCAGATCGGCAGTCGGGGGGACTGGATCGCCGAGCAGGTGGCCAAGGCCCTGGCCTACGAGTTCGTCGACCGCCGGCTGATCGAGGAGATCGCCAGCATCACCGACACCACGGTCGAGGAGGTGGAGCGGTACGACGAGAAGGGCGAGGGGGGGATCAAGCACTTCCTCCGTCGCCTGCTGGTTCCCGACGTGGCCCCGGGCGCCATCCCGCTGTCCGCGGCCGCCTATGCCCCGGAGCTCGGACTCGAGTTCGCCTACGTCAGCGAGCACGACACCAACCGGGCCGCGTACCTCGATCGGGGCACCTATCAGCTCTTGATCACCACCCTGGTGCAGGACTTCGGTCAGACCGGCAAGGTCGTGATCGTCGGCCGCGCCAGCCAGGTCATCCTCACCAAGCATCCGCGGGCCCTGCACATCAAGGTGGTGGCCCCGACCGAGCAGCGGTGCGAGCAGCTCATGAGTTCGCGCGGGCTGAGCCGGGAACACGCTCGCAAGCTCCTCGACCAGCACGACCAGTGGCGCCGGGCCTATCTGAGAAATTTCCACCGGGCCGACTGGGACGACCCGCTCCTCTACCACCTGACGATCAACACCGGCAAGGTCGACGACGCCGAAGCGGTCGAGATGATCGTCCGCTACGCCGCCACCATCGACCAGCGTTGATCCCGGGCCTCTTCACGCCACCGGCATCCCTCCCACCACCGGCACGTGAATCACCGCGGGGAGGCGCTCGTTCAGCCCCTGCCGCAGCGCGGCCTCCAGCTCGGCGCGATTCTCCCCGCGCGCCCCGAGCGCGCCCAAGGCACGCGCCAACCCGGCGAAGTCGACCGGTCCGAGCAGGCTGTTCAGGGGTCGACCGAACCGGCGCGCCTGCCCGGTTTCGACGATCCCCCAGCGCTCGTCGTCGGCCACGATGAAGACGAAGGGCAGGCCCTGGCCGGTGGCCCGCTCCAGCTCGGCCACGGTGAAGGTCGCCGAGCCGTCGCCGCTGAGCACCACCACCGGCCGGCGGGGGAAGCCGACCCGGGCCGCCATGGCCGCGGGGAGGCCGAAGCCGATCACGGCGCTGGCCCCGCAGGTCAGCCAGTGGCCCGGGTACTGCCGGCTGCCGAGGGTGTGGTGGAACCACTGCCCGAGGTTCCCGCCGTCGACGATGAGCACCGCGTCCGCGGGTAGAAGCCGTTCCAGCACCTCGAGGATGTCCAAGGCGTGAAGGACCTGTCCGTCGCCACGTGAGGCGCCGTCGACCACGGCCCGGGTGAAGGCCTCCCGCCGCGCCTTGGCCTCGGTCAGCCATTCCTCGAACCCCTCGAGCCGACGCGCCATACAGGCCTCCTGCAGGTCGGTCAGGAGCGCGCCCGGGTCCGCGCCGATCTCGAGCGCCGGGGCCAGACAGCGGCCCAGACGGGCCGGATCGGCGTCGATCTGGACCACCGGAGTGCCGGGACGCAGGGGCGGCGAGGCCAGATGCCCCACCCGGTAGTCGACCTCGGCACCCAGCAGCAGGACCAGGTCGGCCTCCCCGAGCAGCGCCGGATCACCGGTGGCAGCGCCGACCACCCCCACGTATTCGGTCATCCCCGCGGGGATGGCGCCCCGATCCCAGATCGGCACCACCACCGGCACGCCGAAGGCCGCGCTGAATTGGGCCAGGGCCTGCTCGGCACCGGCGTGGTACGCGCCGCTGCCGCAGACGATCAGGGGCCGGCGGGAGGCGGCCAGCAGGCCGGCGAGACGCTCGACCAGCTCGGGGGCGGCCCGACCGCCGCGAACCCGGACTACCCGGGGCCAGGGCTCGGCGCCCTCGGCCGAGGCGGCCTGCACGTCCATGGGGAAGGTTAAATGCGCCGGACCGGGCCGGCCGTGCAGGGCCGCGGCAAAGGCCTGATGCACGAACTCGGCGACCCGGGGCGCCGAATCGATCAGCCGCGCGTACTTGCAGACCGGGGCGGCCAGGGTCACCTGGTCCAGATCCTGGAAGTGCCCCAGCCCCGCGGTGCGAAGCGGCCCGGCACCGCTGACCAGCAGCATCGGCGCCCCGTCGAACCAGGCGTTGGTGACCCCACCGAGGGCGTTGACGTGGGCCACGCCGCTGCTGACCAGGCAGACCCCCGGCCGGCCGCTGAGCTTGCCCCAGGCGTCGGCCATGTACGCGGCCGCCTGCTCGTTCCTGGTATCGACCACCCGGATGCCCGTCCCCTCGCAGGCGGCCAGCAGGTCGTTCAGTCCGTTGCCGCACAGGGTACTGACCCACTCGACTCCCTGCACCCGCAGGCTGGCGGCGAACAGCTCAGCACCGGTCATCCCCGCCTCCGACTCAGGCGACGGCCCGATTCGCGGGAAGCCACCACAGCTCCTTCTTGGCCTTGGGCACCAGGGCCAGGGCGCGGTCGAGCACCTCGCGCTCTTCGTCGGGCGTCAGCGGCACGAAGGCGCCGGCCACCTGCACGTGCTCCTCGACCTGGGCGACGGTATCCATGCCGACGATGGCCACGTCCACGGCCTGGCTGAGGGCATAGCGCAGGTACAGGGCCCGATCCTCTGCCGGCACCTGGCCGTAGGCCATCACCTTCATCCCGATCGTGCCCATCCCCCGGTGCCGCGCCGCGGCCAGGCTGGTGCGCGAGAAATCGTTCCACACCCGGTTCACCGGCCCCACGGGGTTGAGGATGGTGTCGAAGGGGTACTCCCCGATCATCCGCGTGAAACGATCGGGCCGGGTGTGCCCGGTCAGACCGAGGAAGCGGATCTTCCCCGCCCGTTTATACTCCTCCATCAGCCGCAGGATCCCGTTCGGCCGGAGCACCTCGTCGATGGACTCTTCCTGGTCGAGGGCGTGGACCTGCACCAGGTCGATGACCTCCAACTGCAGCCGGGAGAAGCTCTCCTCGAGCTCGCGGCGGGCCTCGTCGCCGGAGCGCTTGACGCACTTGGTGGCCACGAACAGACGGGTCCGGTCGCGCTCCTTGAGCGCCAGCCCCAACCGCCGCTCGCTCTCCTTGTACCCGCTGGCGGTGTCCAGATAGGTGATGCCCAGGTCGATGGCCCGGTGGACCACGGCCACCGCGTCGGCGTCGCGCTCCACCAGGTTCCAGCAAACCCCGCCCAACCCGAGGGCGGCGACCTCGGCCCCGGTGGCTCCCAGCACGCGCTTCGGTATCGCCATCTATCCCTCCTTCTCGGCAGAGGCGTAGGGGAACAGGGGAATCGCTTCGGCGGTGAGCTGACGCAGCCGGTGCTCCAGCGCGCGGGTCAACCGCGGCAGGTCCCCGGAGGCCTGCACCGCCAGCCAGAACAGCTCCTCGTTCCCCGGGGGAAGGACCGCGGTGCCGCCCTGGGACAGGGCAAAGGCCAGGGACAGGCGGATCTCCTCGAGATCGACGACCGGGTCGTACCAGCACGGCTCGTGGTGCCGGGTCGCCCCCTCGGGCCACTGGCCGCGGGCCAGGGCCTTGAGGACCAGGATCCCCATCCCCTTCTCCCGCGCCAGGCCGATGACCTGCGGGCCGAAGTTCTCCCGGGTCCACAGGGCGTAGTTGATCGGGAAGAGGGTGGTGTCGAAATCGAACCGCTCCATGGCGGTCAGGGCCGCCTCGACACCGTGCGCCGAAAAGCCGAGGAAGCGGATCTTCCCCTCTTCCCTGGCCCGGGTAAAGGTCTCCATGGCCCCACCCGGACCGAAGGCGGTTTCCACGTCCTCGAGCGACCGGATGGCGTGGAGCTGATACAGGTCCACGTGGTCGGTCCGCATCCGCACCAGCGTCGATTCGAGCTCGCGCCGCGCTCCGGCGGCGGTCCGCTCGGTGGTCTTGCAGGCCAGGAAGCAGTCCCGGCGGTACGGCTCCAGGGCCGGCCCGAGGCGCTCCTCGGCGTCCCCGTAACTGGGGGCCACGTCGAAGTAGTTGATCCCGTGTTCCTCGACCGCCCGGGCCACGCTGCGATTGGCCTGTTCCTGCTCCTTCTTCATCACCACGATGCCGCCGAAGCCGATCACCGAGAGCTGCTCGCCGGTGCGGCCCAGGGGCCGCCGGGGAACCGTCACCGGTCCGGCGCTGGCCAGGGGCGGAGCGATCCCGGCGGCCAGTCCCGCGGCGGCCGCGGTCCTGAGGAACCTGCGTCTGTCCATCGCGAAACACTCCGGCAAAGGGATCAAGAGGACTGAACAATTAGGGGAGCGAATATAACCGGGACCGGCCCGGCCGGCTACTGGTGAACCTGCCGGCCAAGGCGAGATCGCCATCGCCCTGCGGACCGGTTTGCCCCTCATCTTTGAGGGCGCTATCTTTCGGCCTCCGTCGTCACAGGAGACCGCCGATGAAGCCGGACCGCCGCTTGACGCCCCGATCCCTGGGTCCCGCGATCGACCGCTTCCTCGAGTTGACGGCCCGCAAGATCCTGAACCTGGACCGGTCCTGGGATCCGGCCCGGGGCGCGCCGGTCTTCACCCGGTCTGGGAGATACACCACCCGGGGCTGGACCGAGTGGACCCAGGGATTCCAGTACGGCTGCGCCCTGCTGCAGTACGACCTGACCGGCGAGGAACGCTTCCTCGAGATCGGCCGCTCGCGGACCGTGGCCCACATGGCGCCCCACGTCTCGCACGTGGGGGTCCACGACCACGGCTTCAACAACCTGTCGACCTACGGCACCCTGCGGCGGTTGATGCTCGAGGGCCGGATACCCTTCGACCCGCGGGAGTTGGAGTTCTACGAGCTGGCCCTCAAGGTCTCGGGCGCGGTGCAGGCGGCCCGCTGGACCCCGATCAGCGACGGGACCGGGTTCATCCACTCCTTCAACGGCCCGCACTCCCTCTTCTCGGACACCATCCGCTCCCTGCGCGTCCTGGGCCTGGCCCACCGGCTCGGGCATGCCCTGATGGCCGAGGGGGACCGCAAGGTCAGCCTGCTCGGCCGGCTGGTCGAGCACGCCCTGACCACGGCCCGGTACAACGTCTACTACGGCGAGGGGCGCGACGCGTACGACGTGCCGGGGCGCGTGGCCCACGAGTCGATCTTCAACGTCCGCGACGGGAACTACCGCTGCCCCAGCACCCAGCAGGGGTACTCGCCCTTCTCGACCTGGACCCGCGGCCTGGCCTGGATCCTCTGCGGGTACAGCGAGCAGCTCGAGTTCGCGGCCACCCTCAAGAACGCGGAGCTGGAGCCGTTCGGCAGCAAGCGGGCCCTGATGACGGCCATGGAGCGGGCGGCCCTGGCCACGGCCGAGTTCCACCTGGAGCACTCCTTTGCCGACGGAGTTCCCTTCTGGGACACCGGTGCTCCGGGGGTGGCCTCCTTCGGCCGGATCACGGGGAAGCCGTCCGATCCGTACAACGACCTGGAGCCGCTGGACAGCTCGGCCGCTGCTATCTGTGGCCAGGGGTACCTGCGCCTGGGGAACTACCTCCTGGCCAAGGGGGACCAGGACCGGGGCCAGCGGTACCGCGCGGCGGCCTTAACCATTGCCCGTACCCTGCTCGACGAGCCGTACCTGGCCATGGATCCCCGACATCAGGGGATCACCCTGCACGTGGTCTACCACCGCCCGAACGGTTGGGACCACGTGCCACGCGGCCGGCAGATCCCCTGCGGCGAGTCGGCCCTGTGGGGCGACTACCACACCATGGAGCTGATGCTGCTGCTCAGACGCGAGGCCGAGGGCGGACCATACCCGGTGTTCTTCCGCTGAGGTCAGCGGGTCCGGACACGGAGCACGTCCGTTGCCTGACGATCACCGATCCACGACGCGAAGCAGGATGAGATGAAGATCACGGCGATCCGTTCCTACATGACCCGGTTCGGCAACCGGCCGCGGGTCCTGGTCAAGGTGGAGACCGACGAAGGGCTCTACGGCTGGGGCGAGGCGTACAACCACGGCCCGGATCGCTCGATCCCGCCGATTGTCGACTACATCTTCGAGATGATCAAAGGCGAGGACCCGCGCCGGATCGAGTACATCATGCTGAAGCTCTACCAGCAGTTCCGCTTCCCGCCCGGGGCCATGGGCCTGGCCGCCTTCTCGGCCGTGGACCATGCCTTGTGGGACATCTCGGGGAAGGCCGTGGGACTACCGGTCTACATGCTGCTGGGCGGATCGGTGCGCGACCGGGTCCGAGTCTACGCCCACCTCGGGGGAAGGGACGGCCACGAGGCGGCCGAGCACGCCCGACGCCTGCACGAGGAATGGGGGTTCACCGCCTTCAAGACCGGTCCGTACCGGCTCTCGCCAGACTCCCACCGGTGGGGCCGGGTCTGCGCCGCGGCGGCAACCTATTTCGAGGAGATTCGCCAGGACACGCCGGCCGAGTGGGAGTTCGCCTTTGACGCCCACGCCAAGATCCTCGAGCCGGTGCGGGCCGTCCAGCTAGCCAATGCCCTGGCGCCCTTCGATCCCCTGTTCTACGAGGAGCCGCTGCGGCCCGAACACCTGCCGGCCTGGAAGCGGTTGCGGGCTCAGCTCCAGGTACCGCTGGCCACCGGCGAGTCGCTCTACTCCCGGTTTGAGTTTTTAGAATTGATGGCGGCCCAGGGCGCGGATATCATCCAGCCGGACATCTGCGCCTGCGGCGGGCTGCTGGAGATGCGCAAGATCGCGGCCATCGCCGAGGCCCACTACGTCACCGTGGCCCCGCACAACCCGATGGGTCCCCTGGCCACCGCGGTCAACCTGCACTTTAGCGCGGCCACCCCGAACTTCACCATCCTCGAATACCTGCTGCCCGGGGACAATGCCTGGCTGGACCAGCCGTACCTGCCGACCGACGGGTACCTGCTGCTGCGGCCGGACCGGCCCGGACTGGGCGTGGAGATCGACGAGAACCTGGTAAGCAAGGACGCGTACCTGCACTGGCAGCGCACCTGTCCGGTGCGACCCGACGGCTCGACCGGGTACATCTGAGCTTCGCTAACGATCCCCGAGGAAACCATGAAGATCACCGCGATCAAGACCTTCATCGCCCGTCACGGCGGACGACCGCGCGGCCTGCTCAAGGTGGAGACGGACGAAGGGCTCTACGGCTGGGGCGAGGCGTATTCGATCGGCCCGGATCTCTCGGTGGAGCCGATCGCCGACTACGTCTTCGAGATGATCAAGGGCGAGGACCCGCGCCGGATCGAGTACCTCATGCTCAAGCTGATCCAGCAGTTCCGCTTCCCTCCAGGAGGCACCGGCCTGGCGGTGATCTCCGCCGTGGACCACGCCCTCTGGGACATCTCGGGAAAGGCGGCCGGGCTGCCGGTCTATATGCTGCTGGGCGGGGCCGTGCGCGACCGGGTCAGGGTCTACCAGGGGCTCGGCGGCCGGGACGGCCGCGAGACCGCGGAGCAGGCCGTGCGGTTGAACGCCGAATGGGGGTTCACCGCCTTCAAGCTGGGTCCATATCGGCTGGACCCGGACGCCAGCCGCTGGGGCCTGGTCTGCAGCAGCGCGGCTTTATACTTCGAGGAGATCCGCCGACACGCGCCCGAGGAGTTCGAGTTCGCCTTCGATCCACACGCCAAAATCCTGGAGCCGGTGAAGGCGGTGCAGCTCGCCAACGCCCTGGCCCCGTACGACCCGCTCTTCTTCGAGGAGCCGCTGCGGCCGGAGCACACCCCGGCCTGGGCCAGGCTGCGGGCCCAGCTCCAGGTCCCGCTGGCCACGGGCGAGTCGCTCTACACCCGGTGGGAGTTCCTCGACCTGCTGGCGGCCCAGGGCGCGGACATCATCCAGCCCGACGTCTGCGTCTGCGGCGGCCTGCTCGAGATGCGCAAGATCGCGGCCATCGCCGAGGCCCACTACGTCACCGTGGCGCCGCACAACCCGATGAGCCCGATCGCCACGGCCGTCAACGTGCACTTTGCCGCGGCCACCCCGAACTTCACCATCCTCGAGTATATCCTTCCCCGGCACAACGAGTGGAAGGACTGGGTCGACGCTCCGTACCTGCCGCGGGACGGATACCTGGAGCTACGGCCGGACCGCCCTGGCCTCGGGATCGAGGTGAACGAGGAGGCGATCACCGGCAACGAGTACGTCCACTGGCAACGGACCTGCCCGGTGCGGCCGGACGGGTCCACCGGATATATCTGAGAGGAAGCCGACCGATGCTGAGACCGATGGACACGGCCCTGGTCCTGCTCGACGTGCAGGGGAAGCTGGCCACCCTGATGCACGAGCGGGAGGCCCTGTACCGCAACCTGCGGCTGCTGGTCCAGGGGGTGCAGGCCTTGCGGCTGCCGATCCTCTGGCTGGAGCAGTACCCCCAGGGGCTCGGTCCGACGATCCCCGAGGTCGCCGAGCTGCTGGCCGGTCAGCAGCCCCTGGCCAAGACCTGCTTCAGCGCCTGCGGCCTGAGCGAGTTCATCGTACGGCTGCGGCAGACCGGCCGGCGTCAACTCCTGCTGGCCGGGATCGAGACCCACATCTGCGTGTACCAGACCTGCCGGGACCTGCTCTCGGGAGGGTACGAGGTCGAGGTGGTGGCCGACGCGGTCTCGTCCCGCACGGCGGAGAACCGCTGCCTGGGGATCGAGCGGATGGTCGCGGCCGGGGCTGCCGCGACCTCGGTGGAGCTCTGCCTGTTCGAGCTCCTCGGGCGAGCCGGCACCCCGGAGTTCAAGCAGATCGCGCAACTGGTGAAGTAAGCCGGACCCGGCAGCGGAACGGAAACCAGACTCAGGCCGACGGCCGTACCCAGAGTCGATGGACCAAGGCCAGGGCCGCGTCGACGACCATGCGCCCCCCTGTTGGGCCGACCTGGGTCCACGGCCCCAGCGAGGTCTCGTATCCCCCTTCGAGGAAAGCCGTCGGCGTGGACAGGTACCCGGCGTAGTCGTTGGCGTACCCCACGACCAGGGCGTGCGGGGCCGCGGTCTGCTGTTTGATCTCCAGCCCGAGCTGGACGAACATCTCGCCCGGACAGCCGACCAGGGCCAGGTCCCCGAGCCGCAGCACCTGCACCGGCACCCGCATCGGTTGGCGGGCCAGCTCGATGGTGCGCAGGGATTCTTCGGCCGCGCGGAGTTGGTTCAATCGGGTATAGCGCTCGCGGTCGTCAATGGCGCGAGCCGCGGCGGCCCGAGCCTCGGCGGCAGCGCGAACCAACGGCTCGGGATCGGGCAGCTCGCGGCCAGGCAGGTGGACTTCCTCGATTGCCGCGTCCACGATCGACGGCATGGCCGGAGCCTCGGGCGCCCGCAACCGCGCGATGACCTTCAGAGCCTCGCCCCCGAGGATCTGTCCGTACCGGGCCACGTCGCCGAAGTCCTGCTTGTCCCCGCCGCGGATCGGGTTGACGTCCCCGTCCGCGCCCTGGGTGAAGAGGCAATGCCGGCACTCGGGGATCAGGTTCTCGATGATCCGACAGGCCACCCCGGGGTAGTCGGCCGAAACCAAGGGCTGCACCTGCACGCTGACCGCGTGGCAGGTGAAGTTGAGCAGGGCCGAGAAGGTGCGGTCCCCCCACTCGGCCACCAGCACCCCTACCTCCTCGTCGAGCAGTCCCGGGCGGAGTAGCGGCACGGGGGACGGACCAACGGCCGGGTCCCAGAAGGTGCCGTCGCGGCGCAGTTGCCGCCGGTTGATCGCTATCCCCTCGGCGTGTCCCACCCCGTATTTAAGGCGAACCGGACGGATCCTGGACCGGGCCTCGGCGGTGACCTGAGCGAGCTGCCGGATCAACTCCTCGAGCCAGGCCACGGCGCCCTCGACCTGATACAAGGGCGTCAGGTCGAGGGTCTCCGGGGTCGAGTGGGCGTGACTGGCCGCCAGCATGACGCCCTGCGGCGGGATCCCGGCCTCGGCCTCGACCGCGCGGCAGATCTCATCGCGAAGATGCCGGCCCGGTCCTAATATCCGGCTGCTCAGGCCGATGGCGTCGACGGCGACGAGGGCCACCACCTTGTTCCCCTCGCCCTCAATCACCAAAGCCCGAGCGTGCAGGGGGTCGTGCACCCCTTCGAAGCGCGCCTGACGCGGCACGTACCCGAGATAGGGAACGGTCAGAAGCGGGGTGATCTCGACCTTGGCCGTTCCTGCCCGCAGACCTGGGTCCATCGGCGGTCTCCTCGCTGTCGTCAACGCAGCAGCAGGCTGACGAGCTGGTGCGGTCGATACGGGATCTCCACCACCCCCTTGGCCGCGGCCAGGGGCGCCCCCTCGTCTTCGAGCAGGTTGCAGGCCACGGCCCTGGTGAAGGGCAGGCCGACCTTGAGCCTGGCCGTGCCGCGGCCGCCGTGGGCCTCGTAGAGCCTCAGCACCAGACCGTTCCCGTCCTCGGCCTGCTTGATCGTATCGAGCACCAGGTTCGGGTCGTCGATCTCGAAGTAACTGACCGGTCCGTCCGAACCGCGCAGCCAAAGCAGCGGGCAGTTGAACCGGTACCCCTCGGCGACCACGCCGCCGTCCTGCCAGGTGCCGCGATGCGGGTAGACCGCGTAGGCAAAGGCGTGGTGGCCCAGGTCGGCCTCGGGGTCGGGCGACTTGGGCGCGCGCAGCAGGGTGACGTGCAGGGTATTCCCGAAGGTATGATACCCGTACTTGCAGTCGGTGAGCACGGCCACGCCAAAGCCGTGCTCGGACAGATCGGCCCACTTATGGCCGGGCACCTCGTACCGGGCCAGGTCAAAGGTGCTGTTGTAGTGGGTCGGCCGGGCCACGTGGCCGAACTGCATCTCATAGGTCGCGGTCAGCGACCGCACCTGCACCGGGAAGGCCACCTTGAGCATGCGGTGGCTCTCGTGCCAGTCGACCTCGGTGTGGAACTCGACGCGGCCGGCCCCGGCGTCGAGGCGGATCCGCTGCGTGAGGGTGCTCCCCTCGCCCACCCGGCGGGAGAAGGTCACCTCGCCGCGCAGCGGACCCGAGCCGGTGACGGTACACGACTCGGCCGGCGGACAAGGGGCCGCGGTCTCCAGGGCGAACGGGTCCACGTCCCACGCCTCCCAGTTGGTCGGGTGGTCGTCGTAGATCAGCAGGCGGTTGGCCCGGCCGTCCAGGGCCTCGCGGCCGCTGGCCTTCTCCACCAGGCTGACCAGGTCACCGGAGCGCTCGAGGGTCGTCCGCAGCCGGCCGTTCTCCAGCACCACCTGATCCCCCTCCTGGCGCACGGTCACCTGGTCCGGGGCCTTGACCAGCTCGCCGATCCCGTACGGCGGTACTGACGCGAAGGCCAGGGAGCCATCGCTCCGGTCGACCACCTCGGCCCGCGGGAAGGAGGTGGTGTTGACGGGACGCTCGTCGCCCGAGCCGCCCAAGGCGGCCAGCGCGGCGGTGCGGAGTCGGGCTCCCTGTTCGGCGATGGTGGCGTGATCGCGGGCCGCGTCGGCGTAGACCGGGGTGATCGAGGAGCCGGGCAGGATGTCGTGGAACTGGTTGACCAGGAGGAGCCGCCACAGACCGGCGATCTCCTCGGTCGGGTAGGTCGACCGCTGGAGACGCTGGGCCAGGGCCGCGAGGAACTCCACGTCGTGGAGGAGGAGCTCGCCCTTACGGTTCCCCTTCTTGACCGCGGCCTGGGTGGTGTAGGTGCCGCGGTGCAGCTCGAAGTAGAGCTCGCCGATCACCCGCGGCAGGTCGTGGCAGTCGGCCTCGAGCCGGGTGAAGAACTCCCGCGCCCCGCGGATCGCGGCCCGGGGAAGGCCCTGCAGATCGGTGGCTCGCCGCAGCCGCTCGAGCATCTCGCGAGTCGGGCCGCCGCCCCCGTCGCCGATGCCGAAGAGCATGTAGCTGTGCCCCGAGCGGTCGTTGTCGCGGTAATCGCGCACCAGACGGCGCAGCTCCTCGATGCTGGCATCGGAGTTGTAGGTGTTGGCCGGCGGGAAGTGGGTGAGGACCTCAGAGCCGTCGATCCCCTGCCACAGGAAGGTCTGGTGATCGGGCTTGTTGAAGTGGTTCCAAGAGAGTTTCTGGGTGAGGAAGTAGCGGATCCCCGCCTGCCGCATGATCTGCGGGAGCTGGCCGTTGTACCCGAAGACGTCCGGGTTCCAGAACTCCTGGCACCGGGCGCCGAACTCCTGCTCGAACAGCCGCTGGCCAAAGAGGAACTGGCGACAGAGGGACTCGCCCGAGGGGATGTTGCAGTCCGGCTCGACCCAGGTGCCGCCGACCGGCACCCACTGGCCGCGGGCCTGCTTCTCCTTGATCCGGCGGTACAGGTCAGAGTTCCGCTCCTTGACCGCGGCGTACTGGGCGGCCTGGGAGCAGGCGAACTTGTACTCGGGGTATAGGTCCATGTAGAGGACCGCGGTGCTGAAGGTGCGGACGCACTTCCGCCAGGTCTCCTCGATCGGCCAGAGCCAGGCCGTGTCGATGTGGGCGTGACCGACCGCGCTCAGCTCGTGGCGATAGGTGGCGTTGCGGTTGGTCAGCAGCCCGG
>JBAZUN010000035.1:0-22870 GCA_041661365.1 Candidatus Latescibacterota bacterium | reverse complement strand
GCGACGCCCGGACAGTGGCGTGATTCACCACGGAATCCGGAACCAAGATCCGGAACGACGGTATGATATAACGGTGCCACCCGGGCCTGTCCAGCTTGGCCCCCAGGAAGGAACACAGAAAGGAGCGCACCCATGGAGGCGATGGAAGCGATCCACACCCGCCGGAGCATCCGCGAGTTCACGGCCCAGCCGCTGGCGACCGAGCTGGTCGACGAGCTCGTCGGCGCCGCGATGATGGCGCCCTCGGCCGGGAACGCCCGGCCCTGGCAGTTCATCGTCATCGACGACCCGGCGGTCAAGCGGGAGATCCCGCGCATCCACCCGTATGCCGCGATGGCGGTCGATGCGCCGGTGTCGATCCTGGTCTGCGGCGACCTGTCCAAGGAGAAATACCCGGGGAACTGGGTCGCCGACTGCTCGGCGGCCACCCAGAACCTACTGCTGGCCGCGCACGCCAAAGGGGTGGGTGGAGTCTGGACCGGGGTCTACCCGGACGAGGCCCGGATCAAGGCCTTCCGCCAACTCCTGGGACTGCCGGAGCAGGTGGTGCCTCTGGCCCTGCTGCCGATCGGGTACCCGACGCACCCCCCGGGGCGGCAGGACCGCTTCGAGCGGGCCAAGATCCACCGGAACCGCTGGTAGGAACGGGGACGACGCCGGGTGAGTGGATCGACGGAAAGCCGTGGCCGGTCCGCTCATCCGGCTGCCGGCCGGGCGCCGTCCACGTACGGCCTGAGCGCGTCGTAGATCTCCTGGTTGGCCGGGGTGGGCACGCCGAAACGGCGACCCAGCCGTATGGCGGCGCCGTTCAGGTGCTCCAGCTCCAGGCGGCGGCCGGCCTGCAGGTCGCTCAACTGCGAGCTGCGGGCCTCGGGAGCCATCTGCCGCTCGAGGTAGGCCAGCAGTTCGGGCACGATTCCAGGGCCGAGGGGGATGCCGCTGGCCGCTGCTACCGCCGCCACCTCGTGCATCACCCGGGTCATCTGCTCGCGCGCCTCGGCCGAGGCCAGGACCGGGCCGAACGGCTCGCGCCGCATCGCCAGGACCCCGCCGGTGGCGCAGACCACGATGAATTTCTCCCAGAGGCGCCGGACGACGTCGGGGCAGAACTCGCCGGCGACCCCGTGTTCCTCGAGGAAGGCAAGCACCTCCCGGCCGCGGGCGCTCGGGCCGTTGTCCAGCTCGCCGAAGACCAGCGAGCCTGACCGTCCCTGCTGCACGACCACGCCCGGGGATTCGATCCGGCTGGCCACGTAGGTCAGCCCGCCGAGAACCGGCCGTTGGCCGAAGACCCCAGCCAGACGCTCGGCCGCGTCGATCCCGTTCTGCACCGGCACCACCACCGTGCGGTCGTTGACCGCGGGCAGGCACTGGCGGGCCGCCGGCTCGAGATCGTAGGCCTTGACGCAGAAGAGCAGAAGGTCCACCGGCCTCAGCGAGCCGGCGTCGCCGGTTACCGGCGGCCGCACAATGAAATCCCCGGACAGCTCGGAGCGCACCGTCAGCCCGGCCGCCTCCATGGCCCGCAGATGCGGACCGCGCGCCACCAGGGTCACCTCGGCGCCGCCCCGGGCCAGCAGTCCCCCGAAGTACCCGCCCAGCCCGCCTGCCCCCATCACCGCCACCCGCATCCTCACCCCCGTCCCAGATAGTCCTGATCCACCGGCAGCACGATCGCCTCCAGGAGGTTGATGTGGGGAGGCAGACAGAGCATCTCCAGGGCCACCGCGGCGATCTCGGCCACGCTCATCATCGGCTCGTCGGCCGCCACCGCCATCCCCGCGGCACGGGGCTCGATCGCTTCCCGCTGCCGCCGCTCGACCAGGACGTTCCCCGGGTGCAGACAGGAGACGACGATCCCCTGGCTCCGTCCCTCCAGGGCCGTGGCCTGGGTCAGACCCCAGATCCCGTGCTTGGCCGCGGTGTACGGGGCCGAGTGCAGGCGGGGCCGCTGGGCCGAGATGCTCCCGAGGTTGAGAACCCGGCCCCCGCCCTGCGGCTTCATCATCCGGAAAGCAGCCCGGGTACAGAGGAAGGCCCCGGTCAGACAGGTGCCGATGACCCGCTCCCAGGAGGCCAGGCTGACTTCCTCGAGCGGACCACCGTCAAAGGCGCCGGCGTTGTTGACCAGCAGGTCGAGCCGGCCGAAGCGGGCCGCGGTCTCGTTGAACAGGCGCTCGACCTGAGCCTCGTCCGTGACGTCGGTGGGTACGGCTATCGCCTCGCTTCCGAGCTTAACCACCTCGCCGCGGACCTGCTCCAGCTTGGCACGGTCGCGCGCCGCGAGCACCAGGCTGGCCCCCTCGTTGGCCAGGGCCCGGGCGATCCCCGCGCCGATCCCCTGGCTGGCACCGGTCACCAGAGCCACCTTGCCGCTCAGTCTGCCCATCCTCGATCTCCCCCGTCACTCTCCTGTCCGGAGCAGGCGCCAGCCACCCGGTTCCAGGCTCAACTCGAGCTGCCCGGAACCGTTCCCGAGCGGCTCGCCGGAGATCGCGTCGTGCACCGGTCCAGGAGCCAGGCGCAGGTCCACGGTCCGACTCTCGGTCGGACGGCGGTTCACCACCAGCAGGTACGTCGGGGTTGACTCGTCCCCGAACAGGCCGAACTCCAGGTCCCGGTCGCTCCCGAAAAGCAGCGGATTGGGGGGGATCCGGCGTCCCGGGAAGCCCCCGTGGAGCCGCCGCGAGGCCAGCACCGCACCGGTCCGACGCAAGTCGGCGGTCACCCGCTGCACCCCGGCATAGGATGCCGTGGGGATGCCCGCCTCGTCGACCAGCCCCTCGTAGTACCGCTCCTCGACCGCAACGCCTAGCTTGTCCCGCACCGTCTCCGGCCCGGAGCTGTAGAGGAAATAGACGATCCCGCTGGCGCCGCGCGAAAGGGCCAGGCCAGCCTGCAGCCGTACCTCGGCCTGGCTGGGGTGCCGGTAGACCGGCACGCCGTTTCGGGTCTCGGCGTGGACCTGAACCACGGCGTGCCACCGGCCGTGGCGGCCCTGCATCGCCCGGGCCACCTGGTCGTACCCGGCCAGGAGCCGGTCGAGCGCCTGATCTAGCGACGGTCCCGCCTCGGGCAAAGCGGCGCGGAAGACGTACTGCTCGTGCTGGAAGAGGTTCGGCTCCCCACCCTCGGCCAGCAGGGCGTCGAGGAAGGGGGACAGGGCCTCGTAGTGGTCAACGCGACCGACGGTGATGGCAGGTCGCTCCGGGTCCTGCTGCCGGAGCGCGGCCACCACCCCGGCCAGGGCAGGGAGGTACTCGCGGCGATAATCCTCGTGGCCGATCAGGTACCCCCAGAACCCGGGGTACCCGCGCCAGCGGTCGCGCAGTTGGACGACGCGGGCCTCGACCTCGGTGCTGAACCCGGGCGTAACCCTGGCGCGGGCCCAGTCGTGCAGCTTGTCCTCGGGGGTGTACCCGGGAGGCTCGTAGTAGACCGGCAGCCGCAGTCCGGCCCGGCTGCACCAGTCCATGGTGAGGGCCTCGGCCGAAAGAGAGTCTTTCTGGGCCCGCTGGACCCACTCGAGGTGGGTGACCCCCAGGTTGGCCAGCCGTGCCTGGTCGGCCGGCGAGAGCCGGATCTCGCCCATCCCGACCGGCAGCCAGACCGCGGTGACCAGGTCGCCCTGGGTCAGGCGCCCCGGCCGCAGCTCCACGCTGTCCACCGGCGAGCCGCGACCGCACCCTAGCAAGAGCAGCAGCAAGCCGCCGAGCCAGGCGGTGATCCCGGTGAAGCGCCGCCGGCCCGTGGACCTCCGTTCGTTCACCCCCGCAGCTTGGGGTTGTTGGCGTGCCGCTCCCGGTCGCGCCGCGTCCGCTTCTCCATCGCCCGCGAGAACGCCTCCTCGAGGTCGACCCCGGTCTGGTTGGCCAGGCAGACGAGGACGAAGAGGACGTCGGCCATCTCCATGCCAAGGTCCGCCGACTCCCCTTCCTTGAAGCTCTGATCGCCGTACTGACGGGCCATCAGCCGCGCCAGCTCCCCCACCTCCTCCATCAGCACGGCGGTGTTGGTCAGCTCGGAGAAGTAGCGCACGCCGACCGTGCGGATCCACTGGTCCACCTCGCGCTGACACTGGGTCAGGGTCCGTTCCGGCATCATCCTCCCCACTTACGGAAAGAACCGGGACTCCCGCCGGCAGCAGGTGCGCCTCACAGCCGCTCCAGCTCGGCGCCCAGCTCGCGGAGGCGCTCTTCCAAGCAGGAGTGGCCCCGATCGAGTTGATAGAGGTTGCCCATCGCGGTCTGTCCCTCGGCCGCCAGCGCGGCAACGACGCAGGCTCCGCCGGCGCGGATGTCCAGGGCCTTCACCCGAGCCCCCTTGAGTCGCGTCGGACCGTGGACGATGACCAGTCGGTCCTTTTCCGGAGAAATCCTGGCCCCGAAGGCCCGCAGGTTCTTGAGGTGGCCCAGCCGATCCTCGAAGACGGTCTCGCGGATGAAGCTGTCCCCGCGAGCCACGCAGGCCAGGGCGGTGATGGCCGGCTGCAGGTCGGTGGGGAACCCCGGGTAGAAGGTCGTCACCACGTTGATCGGGGACAGGGTCTCGGGACCCCGCACCCGGGTCCACTCCCCGTCCGACTCGGTTACCACGCCCATCTGGTTCAGCTTGGCCTCGAAGACCCGCAGGTGATCGGCCTGGGCCCCGCGCAGGACCACGTCCCCCCCGGTGATCGCCGCGGCGATCATCAGCAGCCCGGCGTCCAGGCGGTCGTGCATCACGGTGTGCTCGGCCCCGTGCAGGCGGCTGATGCCGTGGACCACGACGGTGCGGGTCCCGGCGCCCTCGACCCGGGCCCCCATCTTGGTCAGCAGGCCCACGAAGTCGCCGATCTCGGGGTCAGAGGCGGCGTTCTCGATCCTCGACTCGCCGCGCGCGCCGCAGGCCGCCATGATGAGGTTCTCGGTGCCGGTGTGACTGGGCAGGTCGGAGTACATGAACGCGCCCTTCAGGTCCTCGGCGCAGACCTCGATCCCGCCGCCGCCCAGTCCCTCGACCCGCGCCCCCAGACGGGCGAAGCCGCGGTAGTGGTAGTCGACCGGTCGCGAGCCGATGGCGCATCCTCCCACCTCGCGGATCCACGCTTGACGATGGCGCGCCAGCAGCGGCCCCACGAACAGGAGCGAGGCCCGCAGGCGGCAGGTCAGCTCTTCGGGAAGGCGCGTGCAGGCCGCGCCGGTGGCGTCGATGACCGCCACCTCCTCGACCGGGTCGTAGTCGACCTTGGCCCCCAGCCGGCGAAGCACCTCCAGCGCCACCAGCACGTCCTTGACCGGCGGCACGCGGCGCAGCACGGTCTGCCCGGTCTCGGCCAGGAGGGAAGCGGCGATCATCGGCAGGGCCGCGTTCTTGGAGCCCTGCACCTCGGCCTTCCCGGATAATGGTCTGCCGCCCTCGATGTAGAGCACTTCCTCGGAAGCCATGTGCTTGCCTTTGCGCGCCCGTTGAGCGCCTGGGAGGAACACCGCTATGCGAGGACAGCAGAGGGGAGGAAGGGGATTCGGAGAGATCGGCGGGGTGGCCCGAATGTAGGGCCTCCCCGGGGTTTCGTCAAACCATCCAATGGTCCGCCATTTCCCCGCTATCGGCCCGGAAGACGGGACCACCGGACCGGCCCAAGATCCCTTGACCCGCGTGGGACGGGGCTCTATATTTCCGACCCATTCCGGTGGCTCTTTAGCTCAGTTGGTAGAGCAGAGGACTGAAAATCCTCGTGTCCGCGGTTCGATTCCGCGAGGAGCCACCATCTCTTTTCCAGTCTCCACGGGCACCCGGATCGGCGCGGTCCGGGTGCCCGTCCTATGTTCGAACGCCACTACGGCTGGCCAGGCGCCGGCCGGTCTCCTGATCGATCAAGCTCCAGCACTCCGAGGAGGAATCATGGCCCACATCCTGGCCCTTTCATCCACCCCCCGCCGCCACGGGAACAGCGACATCCTCGTCGACCGGATCCTCGAAGGGGTGCGGCGGGCCGGCGGCACGGGCGAGAAGATCCGACTGGCCGAGCTGCACCTGGAGCCGTGCGACGCCTGCGAGGCCTGTCAGCAGGAGTCGGAAACCCCGTGCACGATCGACGACGACATGGCCCCCCTGCTGGACAAGATGCGGGCGGCCGACGGGTACGTCTTCGCCTCGCCGATCTACTTCTTCAGCGTCAGCGCCCAGCTCAAGCTCTTCCTCGACCGCTGCTACGCCCTGTTCGGCGGCGGTCGCTTCGACCAGCTCGAGGGACGGCGGGTCGCCCTGGCCTTCGCCTACGGGGACGCCGATCCACTCTCCTCGGGGGTGGCCAACGCGGTGCAGATCTTCCAGGGCGCGGCCCGCTTCCTCGGCCTCGACCTGATCGGCTGGGTCCACGCCTCGTGCCAGGAGGAAGGCCAGGTCCGCGCCAACGAACGGGTCCTCGCCGAGGCCGTGGCCCTGGGCGAACAGCTCGCGGGAGCGAGCCAAGCCGACTGAGCGGCCGACGCGGACAGCCGCGCTCGCGGCCTTCCTCAGGCTTCGACCGCGTACCGGTGGACCGCGTCCATGTCCAGCTCAACCCCCAGCCCCGGGCCCTCGGGCACGGTGGCATAGCTGTCGCGGAACTCGATCGGCGTGGCCAGCAGGTTGTGCACCCGCTGGTGACTGAGGATGTCGCTCGGGCAGGTGCAGTTCGGGGCCGCGGCGCAGGCGTGCAGCATGGCCGCGTCGAGGATCCCCAGCTCGTGGGCCGAGCCGTGCCAGACCGCGATCCCCGCCTCGCCCGCCAGGTAGGCCCGGGCCACGAACTCGGCCATGCTCCCCGCGCCCAGGTTGAAGATCGAGCAGGATTCGGCGCTGATGGCGCGGACCATCCCCCGTACCCCCTCGCGGTTGATGTAGAGGTGCATGGCCACCGGGATACTCATCTGCTGCCGCAGCTCACGGTACGCGTCGAGCGCGTCGGCCTGCGGCGGCGGGTCCTCGATCGCCAGCACGTTCCCCACGGCCTCCAGCTCGCGGACCACGGGGAGGAACTCGCCGGCGTAGTGCCCCATCAGGTCGACGGTGATCTTCAGCTTGGGGGAAACCGAGGCGAAGATCTCCAGGGCCTGGGGGAGCGGGTTGAACCGCTTCATCTTCACCCCGGCGAACCCCAGGGCCACGGCCTTCTCGGCAAGGGCCTTCAGCTCCTCGGGCGAGAGCCCCTTGCCGGCCCAGTAGTGGACCGGGATGCGGCGCTGCGCCAGTCCGCCCAGCAGGCGCCAGACCGGCCAGCCGACCGCCTTCCCCAGGATGTCGTAGAAGGCGGCCTCGAAGGCGCCCAGGTCGGTCGGCACCGGCAGCTCCAGCCGCGCCAGGTTGAAGTCGAGGACGTTTCGACCCTTGAGCAGCTCGGCGGCCTGCTTCAGTCGGACCACCGCCTCGGAGTCCGGCCCCCCGCCCATCCGGTGGGTCTCGCCCAGCCCCACGATCCCGGCGTCGGTGTGGACCTTGATGATGTACTTGGGGATCACGTCGAAGTCGGCCGCGGCAGCCTTGGGCAGGATCCCCTCCTGCAGCGGCGGGCAAACCCGGAACAGCTCCACCTCGGTGATCGTCAGCCGCTCCCGGTGGCCGGCGGCCGACGCGGGGAGGGTCGCGACCCCGGCCAGGGCATCGGCCGCGGCCTTGCTCTGCTGCCTGTCCTGCTGCATGGCACACCTCCAGTGAAATGGACCGTCGTGGTAAAGAACGCCGCGCTAATCTCCTCTGCCGAACGGTTCCGGGCAATGGCTGGCTTGTCTCCTCTCACGACATCGGTTACCCTTCCGGAGCCGTCAAGGAACCCGTTCCCGTCTCAGGAACACGCGATGAAGAGCGGCCTGCTGTCCCTGCTCTGCCCGACCTTACTGCTGATCCCCTTCTTCGCCGTCGTTGCGGCCGCATCGAGCGCGCCGCCGAACCTGCTGCGCAACCCCGGGTTCGAGGAGTCCGAGGGGTGGCTGGCCGGTTGGACCGTGGAGGACCTGAACCACAACGGGCCGCCCTATCACTACCGCCTCGACGACCGCGGGACCGGCCACGGCGACGCCCGACCGCGCACCGGGCAGAACGCCATCGAGGTCTACGGCGACGGCGCCCGGCGGACCATCCTCTGGCAGACGGTCGAGCTGGAGCCCGGCCGATACCGGCTCGCGGCCTGGGGCCGCAGCAACGGGAACTCCGACCTGTGCCGCCTGCAGCTCCGCCTCGGCGAGCAGTCGGTCACCGTGCCGGCCATCGCCGAGCGGTACCGGTTCTACTACGCGGACTTCGAGGTCGAGCGCCCCGGCTCGTACCAGGCCGGCTTCCACTCGGTCTCCCTCGGCGCGGCCCTCGACGACCTGAGCCTCGTCCGTCTGCCGGCCAACGGCGCGCCCGAGGCCCCTTATCTCTACCTCGACCTGTGTCCCACCAGCCCGGTCCGCTCCAACGGGACGCAGACTTTCTTCCGCGGGCAGCGGCAGTGGGTGAACTGCACCGTCTCGTGCACCGATCCCTCGCGTTTGCGCCGGCCGATCCTCCGCCTCGAGGCTCCCGAGGAGGTGCGGGTCACCGGCTTCAACGAGGAGGTCCTGCGGCTGTGGGCCTATCCCGGAAGCACCGATACTCCAGTGCGAGAGGAGAAGATCGAGGGACGCGACGGGCCGTCCCGACAGTTCGTCGTCGCCCTGCCAAGGTTCATCAGCGGTCCAGGGGCGCCGGTCGGATTCGGCGGGTTCTGGATCGAGGTGCCCAACGGGCGCCCCGCCGTCCTCCGCGCCTTCCTCGAGGACGACGGCCGTCCGGTCTCCGAGGAGGTCATCCGCCTGGAGCCGGTCGACCCACCCCGGCGGATCATCGCGCCCAAGCGTTATAGGGTTGTCGCGTACTGCGTCCAGGGGTGGACGATGTCCCTCCCCGAAAGGCTGGAGGTGCTGCCGCAGCAGTTCGCCCAGATGGGGATGAACGTCTGGAGCGACTACGGCCTGGTTCCGCCTCCGGAACAGCCGGAGCCCGGCCGCGAGGAGCAGGTGCGGGCGCGGGCCTTCGAGGAAGGGTGCGTCCGGGAGTTCTGGGGGAACCACTCGAACCTGCTGGAGACCACCGGGTACGTCCGCAAGCTCGAGGAGCTGGGCCTCCCCGAGGAAGGGGGGATGTTCCAGGTCGGCGCCGACGGCCAGGTCCACCGCGGCCATTTCAGTCTGCGGTACGCGGCCCAGGGAGGCCCGGCATGGCTGGCCACGGCCATGCACGGCCATACCTACGCCGTCCGGCGACCGCAGGAGATCGGCCTGCCCTACCGCTACACCGGGTTCATCACCGATGGCCTGGAGGGGATCCCGGTCAGCTTCGACAGCCTCACCCTGGCCGACTTCGCGCGGGCCAAGGGGATCGACCGGGACGCGGTCACGGTCGCCGCCCTGCAGGGGGAACTGGCCCTGCCGTGGGCTTCGTACAATATGAGGTTGTATGCCGAGGTGGCCCATCGCTGGGCCGAGGCCCTCAAAGAGGTCGACCCGGAACAGCTCGCCGTCAACACCCTCGGCTCCTTCGGGCCGGCCGGTGCCGGCGCCCTCCCCCTGACCGAGCAGATGGAATGGGCGCGCGGCTTCGACTACACCATGCCCCAGTGGTACGCGACCAACTTCTACGGCGACGCCTACTACGCCATCCTGCAGCAGGGGCTGGCGCAGAAGGTCTACGGCAAGGAGAACGGGTACGCGGACGTCATCCCCCTGCTGAACCAGACCATGGGCGCCGGGATCAACGATCCGGAGGCGGTCCGGTTCCACCTCTTCGACCTGGTGTCGGCCTCGCCCGTGGTCAAGGGGGTGGGGTACTTCATCGCCACGAACATCTTCGCCGATGCCCGACTGATGGCCGAGATGGCCGCGGTGCACGCCCTGCTGGCCGAGGTGGAGGAGTACTACGCGCTGGGTGCCAAGGCCGATTCACTGGCCACCTTCCAGCCGACCGGTCCACCGCCGCCGCGGCAGCGCGGGATCGACCTGGAAGGACTCGACGCCGAGTTCGTGCCCGAGGTCCACACCACGGTGCGGGTGCACCGGTTGGACGAGGGCAACCGTCTGGCCCTGCTTACCGTGGTCTCCCACTGCAACCAGGGGATCGGCGAACGCGGCACCATCACCCTGGACCTGGCCGGGCTGGTCGGCGATCCCCGCGGCAAGACGGTGGTCGACCGCCTCACCGGACGCCGTCACCCGTTGTCGGCCGAGGTGCAGGTCGATACCCGCAAAAGCCACTCCCTGGCGCTGCTGGAAATAGTGGAGGAGTGAGCGACGCGAGGGCGCCGGATTCAGGATGGTCCATGCGGTGGTCGGGGTGGTCCTACACCCGCGCGATCGCCGGGTCGTCGAGGCGGACGCGACGGCCATCCCGGGACGACACGTAGGTGGCCAGGGTCATGCGCAGGGAAGCGCGGCCCTCCTCGGCAGTGGCGATCGCCGGCCGGCGGCCGTGGAAGAAGTCGGCCAGCGGACCGGCCAGACCGGCGATGCGCGTCCCATGTCCAGCCGGGCTGGGCAGCTCGCTGAAGGTCCAGTCCTTCTGGTCCTGGATGTACCACTTCTGGCCGCGGGCCTCGGCCGGTCGCGGCACGTTGCAGCTCGGTACGTCGCCGTAGTTCTGGACGAGGCTCCCCTTCTCGCCGATTACCTCCACGGTGTTCTCGGCGGCCAGGCAGGTGAAGGAGCAGACCGCCTCGGCCAGCAGGCCGTCGGGGTATCGGTACACGGCGATCCCGTTGTCGTTGGGCGCGGCCGGGTTGAGCAGGGAGGAGATCTCGGCGATCACGGTCTCGGGCACCCCGAGCAGCCAGTGGAGGAAGTCGATCGGATGGGCCGCGTCGTCGGCCCAGATGTCGCGGTTGAGCTCCGGATCGAAGTGCCACATGCTGCGGACGTCCCACAACTGCGAGGGGAGCCCGTGCCGCCGGCGGACCATGCAGATCCGGCCCAGCACGCCGCTGTCCAGCAGCCGCTTGATCTCGAGGTTCTGGGGATCGACCCGCATCTGCCAGGCCAGGGTGAACGGCACCCGATGGCGCTCCACCGCGGCGACGATCCGGTCCGCCTGCGGCAGGGTCAGGGCCAACGGCTTCTGCAGGGCGATCGCCTTGCCGGCGGCGGCGGCCTTCTCCACCAGCTCGGCGTGGAGCGAGGTCTCGGCCGCGATCACCACGGCGCGCAGGTCGGGCCGGGCCAGGAACTCGTCCAGGTCGGCGTGACCCTGGAGCTGGAAGGTCTCCGCGTTGGCGGCCAACCGCGCCGGGTCGTGGTCCCAGGCAGCCAGCAGGTCGATCCCGTGGGACGGGTCCTGCCGCCACTGGGTGCAGTAGGCGTTGACGTGTCCGTGGGCGAAACCGAGGATGCCGACACCGAGGGTCATGGGATCTCTCCAGGGTCAATGGTTCGCAGCGATCGCAGCACCCACGAAGGGCCGGAACGGCCCGACTGTCAAGGCGCGTCGGCGTACCGGTCCAGCAGCCGCTCGGCCTGCTCGGGGGTGCACTCGGTCACGCCGATCAGGAGCCCGCGGGCGCCGACGCTGGCCACCAGGTCGTCGACCTCGTCGGCCGTGCAGAACACCTCGACCGACTTCCCCCGCTCCCGGATGGCGCGGATCAGATCGTACCACTGGGCGATCCCCTCGCGTCCCGGGCCGGGCACCCACTGGATGGCCCGCAGACCGGGGATCTCGAGCAGGGCCGGCAGGTGGGCGATGGTGCCGTCGAGGTGGAACATGGGGTACGGCACGGCCTCGACGATCTCGCGAAGCGACGGGAGCACGAAGCGGCGGAACATGGCCGGAGAGAGGTTGTAGGAGAAGTCCTCCTGCAGCGGGAAGGTGCGGCCCGGCGCCCAGATCCCGGCCCAGCCGATCCCGCCCGGGTTGCCGGCGCCTTCGATGATCCACTCCACCTCCTCGAAGGCCTGGAGCCAGAGCCGGGTGAAGTGCTTCACGGCGGCCTCGACCAGCTCCGGCCGGTCGACCATGGTGGTGAACAGCTCGAAGGCCCCGTACACCCCCTCCAGGCAGTCGCCCGGTCCTTCGAGGGGGAAGGGGGCTACCCAGTGATGGTCGCGACTGCACGCCGCTGAGCGGCGGGTCATCTCCAGCAGGGTCCGGTAATACTCGTTGTCCGGGTCCAGCCGGACCTCGAGCATCTCCTCCAGGGAGCGACCCGAGGGCCGCGGCCAGATCGTGCGGCCGTCGACGTATTCCATCCGCGCCCCCAGCACGCCGGCCATGGCCGCGGACCCGAGGCTCGGGCAGTGGACCGGTGCCGCCACCCCGAGATAGCGGGTCCGCTCCATTCCATAAAGGGCGTGTTCGAGGGCGTACTCCACGTCGAACCACTGCCGGTGCAGGTCGTCGGTGGACGGTGGCGCTGGTCCACCCTCCTGGGGAAGGGTGAGGAGCAGCCCGGGGTGCTGCTGGTCAGCGCCCTCCCACCAGGCGGTGAGCGGCCCTTCGATGCGCCGGTGGTGATCGTAAAGGGACAGCATCGAGCCTCCTCGGGAGAAGATGCAGGGACGGTCATCGTCCCGGCGCCGACGGTTGGTCCGGGATCGCCAGGACCGGTATTACGAACGGCCTAGAGGATGGCCGGGGCAAGCTGGCCTACTCGCCGGGGGCGTTTGGCCGCGACGGTCGATGGCCGTATCCTTGACCCCGACCACCGCGCCAGCAGCGCGATCCGACCGCCCATCACGCCATCGGAGGCGACCCCGCATGGACTCGCACGAGCGCTTCGCCCGCATCTTTGCCCACCAGGAGCCCGACCGGATCCCGATCATCGACAACCCCTGGCACGACACCGTGGCCAGGTGGCGCCGGGAGGGGATGCCGGCCGAGGCCAGCTACGTCGACTACTTCGGGCTCGACCGGGTGGTCGGCATCGGGGCCGAGGTCGGACCCCGCTGGCCGGGCCGCCGCCTCGAGGAGACCGACGAGTACGTCGTCGACCTGACCTCGTGGGGGGTCACCCTGAAGAACCTCAAGACCACCTCGGTGCCGCAGTATCTCGACTTCCGCATCAAGGACCCCGACAGTTGGCGCGAGGCCCGAGAACGCATGACGCCCACGGCCGACCGCGTCGACTGGGAGCACCTGCGGCGGAACTACGCGACCTGGCGCCAACAGGGATGCTGGATTCAGGGGAACCCCTGGTTCGGCTTCGACGCGACCCACTCCTTCGTCGACATGGAGGTGCTGCTCGAGGCCATGATCGAGCAGCCGGAGTGGTGCCTGGAGATGTTCAACCACTGCCTCGACGTGAGTCTGGCCCTGCTCGACCAGGTCTGGGACCAGGGGTACACCTTCGACTCCCTGTTCTGGTGCGACGACATGGGGTACCGCGGCACCCAGTTCTTCTCGGTGCGCACCTACCGCGACCTGCTGCGCCCGGTCCAGCAGCGGGCCGTGGAGTGGGCCCACGCCAAGGGGATCAAGGCCCACCTGCACTCCTGCGGCGACATCCGCCGCTTCGTCCCGGAGCTGGTGGAGATCGGGATGGACGCCCTCAACCCCCTGGAGGTCAAGGCCGGGATGGACCCCGTCGCCCTCAAGCGCGAGGTCGGCGACCGGCTGGTCCTGCACGGAGGGGTCAACGCCGTGCTCTGGGACAAGCCGGCCGAGATCGAGGCCGAGATGCGGCGCGTTATCCCGATCCTCAAGGAAGGGGGCGGGTACATCTTCTCCTCTGACCACTCGGTTCCCTCGAGCGTCAGTCTGGAGGACTTCCGCCGCATCGTCGGACTGGCCCGGGAGCTGGGCACCTACTGAGGATCGGAGCTCGCCCGTTCTGCCCTCGGCATCGGCGATCCTGTAGAGAAGCCTGGCCGCGGTCGAGCGGCGAGAGAGCCCGACCGCCGGCTCACGCCACCCGGATCTCGCACCAGACGACCTCCCCTTCCCCGCGGGGGCAGGCGATCTCCACGGTATTCCTCCCCAGGACCACCGCGCCTCGGGGGATGAGGAAGGTCATCCTCGGATCGACCATGGCCGGCAGATCGAGCGGCGGCTCCCCGGGCGGCACCACGGCCAGGTAGCGGCAGACCTGGCCGTTGACCCGCACCTCGATCTCGCGGGGTGCCGGGCTGGGTCGACCGCGCTCGAATCCCACCACTACCGAGGCCCAGGTCAGGTCGGGCAGGGGAGCGACGCACAGGGCGAGTCGAGCCTGCGTGCCGTTGCCGATGCGGGCGGGAAGGACGGCCCCGTCCGGCTCCCCGGGGGCGGTGATCTCCGGGTAGGTGATCGCGTGGCGCCGCGGTCGGCCGGCCAGGGACTGGAGCGAGCCGATGCTCTCGAGGATGCGGCAGTACCAGTCGCGCCGGCCGGGTTCGGATTCGTAGTAGCAGTGGTTGAACAGGTAGACCTGGTCGGCACCGGCGTGGAAGGCGGCACCGGCCGCACCCCGCAGCAGCTCCGGGGTGGCCTGGGCCAGCGCGGCGGCCCCGTGCTGGCGCGCCGCCGGGTAGGCCGCGGTGTTGGTGCCGAACTGGGCGGCCAGGGTCACCGGCAGACCCCCCAGCGCCCGTCGCCACTGGTCGACCGGGACGTCGAACTCGATGCCGACGACCCGCGAGGACAGGACCAGCTGATCGACCAGCCCCTCCCGGGCCCAGGTCAGGCCGTCCATCCCCAGCAGTCGACCGGACTCGATCCGCGTGGGCACCCGCGCCCCGACCTTCACCGGGTGGCCCAGCCGCGCGGCGGCGGCCGTGGCCAGCTCCCGGACCTCGGCCGTCAGCTCGGTGAGGTGCCTCCCTCTCTCCGCCTCGGTCCCGGCCGGGAAGTAGGGGTAGCCGCGGATCCAGTCCAGCTCCAGGCCGCACAGGTCGTACCGCTCGAGCAGCTCGCGGATCAGTGCCAGATGGTGCTCGCGGACCTCCCGGTGGGTGTAGTCCCAGGCCCGGCCGCCTCCGGTCTGGTCGTGCGGCACGATCCACAGGTCGGGCCGCTCGCGCCAGACGGTGGGGTGCCAGAAGGCGTCGGGGAGGTGGAGGAAATGGCCGTCGTTCATCCGCACGCTCAGCCACCCTTCGATGCCTCGCTGCCGGCAGCGGGCCAGCCAGCGGGCCAGGTGGTCGACCCGTCTCTGCTTGAGGAGCCAGAGGTTGTGGATCCAGTACCGTCCCTGGCTGCCCAGGGTCAGCTCGCGATCGGCCGGATCCTCGAGGAAGCGCAGCACCGGCTGGTCCGGCCCGGCCTCGGGATCGTAGCCGTGATAGACCGGCTCCCAGACGCGACTGTCGAACAGGGCCCGCTGCACGTTGGCGCAGAACAACAGTTGAGTCACGTCGGGGAATCGGGCATAGAAGTCGACCAGCCCGTCGCACCCGGCCGCGGTCATCTCGTCCTCGGGGCGATTGGCGTAGAAGTGCGCGATGTCCTCGTTGACGCAGATGCCTGCCATGGATCTCCTCCGGTCGATGCGGGAACGGGATGCCCGGTCGCCAGCAAGGATAGGGAATCAGCCCACCGGTCGGCCAGCGGCTCGGCTGAAGCGCCCGAGGACAGTCCGGTGTCCGGACCTGGTGCCCCCCGTACCGCGGGTCATTGCCCCGGAGCAGAGACGACGCGTACCTTGCTGGTGTCCGAGCAAGCCAACCCGCAAGCAGGAGCAGGGAAGATGCGCGTGCTGTTGACCGGGGCCGCCGGCTTCATCACCGAGGCATGAGTCGACCATGACCCAGGAGCCACCCGACTTCGCCGCAGTGCGGGCCGATTTCCCGCGGGCCCGGACCGCGGCCTATCTCGACAACGCCTCCTCGCACCCGCTCAGCGTGCACTCGGCCGCGGCCCTGCACCGGTACGTGAGCTGGCTGACCGACGAGGTCGGCGAGCCGTGGTGGCCGGCCTGGGCCGCCTCCCGGGACGAGGCCAAGCTGCTCTTCGCCGGGCTGATCAACGCCCGCCCGGAGGAGATCGCCTTTGCCCGCTCCACGGTCGAGAGCGAGAGCAACCTGCTCAACGGCATGCGCGACCACCTGACCGGCGGCAACGTGGTCACCAACGACCTCCACTACAACGCCGCCCTGTACAACTACCAGATGCGGCGACAGGACGGGGTGGAGGTCCGGGTCGTCAAGCACCGGGACTGGCGAATCGACCCGGCTGATCTTGAACGAGCGATCGACCGCGATACCCGACTGATCTCCATCTCCCTGGTCTCCAACGTCAACGGCTATCTCGGCGACGTCCGGGCGTTCAGCGAGCTGGCCCACGCGCACGGCGCGTATCTCTACGCGGACATCATCCAGGCGGCCGGGGCCGTGCCGATCGACGTCCGGGCCATGGGGATCGATCTGGCCGCCTGCTCCACCTTCAAGTGGCTGATGGGCGTCAAGGGGTTCGGCTTCCTCTACGTGCGGGCCGACCTGCAGGGGACCCTGGTCAAGCCGACCCAGCACTCGGGCGGGGTGCGGCTCAACTACCCGCCGTGGACCGACGCCCCGGACCCCGCGGTGCCGGAGATCTCGTGCACGCCCGTGTCCGGACCCGGCTGTTACGAGGTCAGCTACCCGTCCTACGAAGGGGCGGTCTGCGCCCAGGAGAGCCTGCGGTACATCCACCGGCTCGGGGTGGACCGCATCCGCACCCACGTCCGCACCCTCACCGACCGGCTGCAGGAGGAGCTGCCAGCGATCGGGTACCGGTCGATCACGCCCAGGGGGAACGAGAGCCCGATCCTGGCCTTTGTGGCGCCCGATCCCGCGGCGACCTTGGCCCGGGCTCGGGCCGCCGGGGTGCACGTGGCCATGCGCTTCGGCGACAAGATGCGGCTCTCGCCCTCGGTCTACAACAACCACGAGGACCTCGACCGCCTCCTGGCGGCGCTGCGGTAGATTTCAGCCGGTTTGCCCGCCGTCCTCCAACCGTCTGGGGAGCCTGCCTTTTTCCCCGAGAACCAGGCCCTGGGCGCGTCCGGCATCCTGGTCCTGCGCTTCACCGCCGCAGACCGGGCAGAACTACCTTGCGCCTGGTCTACCGGCGCTCTTGGGAGCAGGACACCCCGCCGCTGAGCACCTTCGAGGTGGTAGTCGAGGTGTCCTGAGCCACATTCGCGCGACCGGGGCGTCACTGCTGTCCGGTTACTGGCGCGGCTCCCCGTTTTCACGCTCCGCCCACCATCTCTCCAGTACCTCGTGGATCCGGTCGGCAGCCTGCCGGCAGAGCAGTTCCAGGGAGTCCTCGGACGAGGACTTTTCCTTGCGCACGCCAGCCCCCAGCCATGTCATCGGGAAGGGCACCGCTCTATTATCCGCCGCGCGCTCCATCCTGAGCCGGATCTGGATCGAGCAGGAGGCGCCCGGCGGTCCCTCCGTTCGGTAGTCGCCCATCACCTCCAGATCCATCACGTCGAAGCGCAGGCGGTATTCGCTGCGCCAGGCTGCCATGCGCAGCGGCGATGCATCGATCCGTTGCACCAACAGGGGCAGGATGCGACGATGGAGGTCAGTGAGCTCCTGGCGGATGCGCTGCACGTCCCGGGTGCTGAACAGGACGGCGTATGCGTCCATGTTGCTGGAGCTCAGTCCCGCCTGGGCCGTGCTGTTGGTCAGGTACTGCAGATCCCGGTCCAGATCGTAGGTGCTGCGCCCCTCGATGAGCAGACCGGAGCCCGGCGGCACCCTTTCCGTCGCCGCATTCGACGCCGGTCCCCACCAATCTTCCAGGATCGGTGTCTTGGTCCGGTCGCGATCCGTGCGGACCTGTCCTGCGGCCTGTCCCGTTGAGTCCCCTCCCATCGGGCTGGCGCCCTTCTCCTTCAGCCACGCTTCGGCGAGAGCCAGTAGGAAGGTTCGGGCCGCTTCGGTCGGAACCCCGGCCTGCTTGGCCTGAGCCGCCAGCAGCCGGTCGATCTGGTAGGTCTGGCCTTGGTCCAGAACCTGCTGCAGGCGCCGCACCAAACCGAGCAGGAACCGGCGGGCGTTGGCCGGCCTGATGCCGGCTGCCGCAGCTCGGGTCTCGAGGAGCTGCACCAGGACCGTGTCGCCGCGCTGCAGTCCGGTCTCGGTGCCTGCCAAAGCCGCTGAAAGGGTGTCCTGCATGGCCAAGACCGACAGGCCGGCGCGCTCCGCCATCCGCTGCAGGACCTGCCGCGTGTCGATGTCCCGACTCTCCGAGATTACCTCATCCAGCACCTGCCCTATCGCCTTTGCCGGACTACCGGTCACCGGCAGCGCCGCCCACGATACCCCACTGGAAAGACCGATGAGCCAGATGGTCTGAAGGACCTTGCGCATGGGATTCCTCCCTCGAGCTCGAGTCGTCGAGCTGGTTCCCCGGCCCTTGCCGGTACGCCATCACGAGGTCGGGTGCACCGTCGCTGGGACTGGGTTGCTCAGTATTCCCCCCTCTCCCCCCTCGCCGCCATCGCCGTGGCCAGCAATTGGCACATCACCTGGACCGCCCGCTGCATCCGGGCCAGGCGGCCTTGGTCCTGGAACTGACCGTCGAGGCCGCTCAGATCACGCAGGGCGGCCAGCAGGCCCTGCCGCAGGTTCCGTCTGCCGTCAGCGGTCAGGTAGGGCTCGAGCAGGAAGGCCGCAGGGTCGGGCGAGGTGCCGAACAGCGGTCCCAGGCAGAACTCCCCCGGCATCTCCATCCCCTGCTCGTCGCGGAACCTCCGGGCTTCCCAGCCGCCGAAGTAGGCCTCTTCCAAGGCGACGAGGATCCGCGCCAGCTCTTCGCCGGCACTAGGGACGCGGGGTCGGTACCGGGTCTCGATCACCTCGCGCAGGATGTCCAGGGGATCGCGGCCGACGTCCTGCATGGTCAGTCCGGCAACCACGCTGTTGATCTCGACGGCCGGGTTGACCATCGGTCCCTGATAGATCAAGGCGCCGCGGGCCCCGTGGGCATGGTGCTCGATCAGATGGCGCGCCGCGCGGATCGGGTAGGGCAGCAGGTAGCTCAGCCGGTCCATCCGACACCCGTGGTAGGCCCACAGCCCGCCCGAGGTGGCATAGGCACACTGGAGCGCCGGCAGGTCCTCCCAGCGGAGGAACCGGCCGCGGTGTCCCTGGTCGACGAATAAGTCGATCCGCCGCGACAGGGCCACGACCGAGGTGACTTCTGCGGGGGTGAACGGCCGTTGAAGGCCGTCCTCGCCCAGGGCCCACGGCCTCCAGTTGATCGGGCAGACGTAGACCAGGCATTCGGGGTGACGGGACTTGATGTACTCCGCGGCCCGCTGGTTGAGGCGGGCGTTGTAGGCCACGGAACCGTCGCGGCCGGCGCACTCGGGACAGGCGCAGTACCCCAGGTCGGCCGACTCGAGATGCACGGCACCGAACTCGTGGCGGTCGAAGAAGGCGTCGACCAGCCGCTCGAGGTAGGACCAGGCCCGCTCGCGGGCCCCGCACATGGCGTGCGGATGGGGCCGGCCCTGGTCGTCCTGGCCGCGCACCTCGGGGTCCTCGCGGATGATCCGGTCGTACCCCCAGGTGAAGACCCCCAGCGGCAGGACCAGGCGGATGTCGCGGTCGCGAGCCCCGGCCAGCACCTGCTCGACGCGCCGGTTCCGCTCCGGATCGGCAAAGGCGCTGAGGACGTCCCGGGGGTATTCGCTGGTGGCCCACAGGCCGAAGACGTCGAGGTACTGATACCCGGCACCGGCCATGACGTCGAGGGTGGCCAGCAGCCCGTCGACCGTCAGGTCGTCGAAGCGGCCCGACGGCCACTGGTCGAGGGGCAGGGGCTCGGGCCGCAGGTCGTTGATCCAGGTGCCGAAGCCGATGCGGTAGCGGAAGGCGGTTTCCCGAGCTTGAGTTTGGCCAGGATCGGTCATATCATCATCCCTTTCAGACGGTGGCTCGTGAAAGGACGGCCAGCATGCAGGACGAGTCCAGCGGAACGGCGTCCACCATCTCCGGCATCGACGTGCACGCCCACTACGGCACCTACCTTCGGGAGCCGGCAAGGCCGGCGCATGCCTGGATGACCGGGTCGCCCGAGGTGGTGCTCCGGCGCGCCGCACGGGCCAACGTCAGGATCACCGTGGTCTCGCCGTTGGCCGGCCTGCTGCCGCGCGGCCGGGCCGACGCCTTCACCGCCAACGAGCAGGCCGCGGAGGAGGTGTCCAGACAGCCGCACCTGCGGCAGTGGGTCGTGGTCAACCCTCTGCAACAGGCGACCTTCGCCCAGGCCGAGCGGATGCTGGGGCAGCCTCAGTGCGTGGGTATCAAGATCCACCCGGAGGAGCACGGCTACGCCATTGCCGACCACGGGCGGGAGCTGTTCGCGCTGGCCGATGCCTGCCGGGCAGTGGTCCTGACGCACAGCGGCGAGGCCAACTCCCTTCCGGCCGACTTCCTGCCGTTCGCCGACGCCTTCCCCCGGGTCCGCCTGATCCTGGGACACCTCGGCTGCGGCCACGACGGCGACCTGACCCATCAGGTGCGCGCCATCACCCGCGCCGCGCACGGCAACCTGTACGTCGACACCTCTAGCGCCTCGAGCATCATCAGCGGGCTGCTGGAGTGGGCGGTGGATCAGGTCGGCGCTGACCGCATCCTGTTCGGGACCGACAGCCCCCTGTATTCCGCGGCCACGCAGCGGGCCCGGGTCGACCAGGCCGAGATCCCCTTGGCGGACAAGCGGCGGATCCTGCACGACAACGCCGCCCAACTGCTCGGTCTTGCCGTCGAGGCGCTGTGAACCGGTTCCGCCGCGCCTCGACGGCGGTGGACTACTCCAGCACGACCATCTGGTGGCCGTCGACCATGGGCACGTTCAGACTGGCCCGGCCGTCGGCGTACTCGACCGGCACCGCCTCCCGGGACGGGGCCAGGTAGGCCCTGGTCGGCCGCTTGGGCACCTGCACCGACAGCGGCACCTCGCGCAGCGGCACCACGTCCTCGACGATGTCGAGATCGCCGCGCCGCTCGGCGACGAACTGCAGCAGGTGGACGATGGTCCGTTTCCCCTGCCGCATCACCGTGACCTCGGTGGTGCTGGGCGCCGTCACCCGCACCAGACGCTCACCGAGCAGCAGGTCAACGCATTTCTCGACCAGCCAACGGCAGGGGAGGTTGGCGTGCCGGGCATAGGCCTGGAAGAGCGGATAAGGCACGGTGATGACCGATCCCTTGCGGATGGCCGCCGAGTACCGGCTCGGGCTCGGGCTCGGCGGGGTCTGGTGGTGTGAGCTGAAGTGCTCGTAAGTCCGCTCGAAGTACGGCTCGACCACCGCGGCCAGGCTCTCGGCGCCGCGGGCCGGCAGCATGCGGATCCCCCGCTCGTAGAAGACGTGGTCGGTCGGCGGCACCCCGGCGGCGATCCGCCGGCCGAAGCGGAGGTAGGTGACGGTGAAGGGGCTGTCCCCCGCGGTGCGGATCCCGGCCTCGCTCAGGATCGGCCTGCCATCGAGGTCCAGGCCGCTGGCCCCGGTCAGCAGGAGTGAGCCGCCCTGCTTGAGAAAGGCCCGCAGCTTTCGGGCCAGGGCCGCGTCCACCCTGACCGAGTCGGGCAGGATCAGCAGGCGATACCCCTCGAACCGGCTGTCGGCGTCGACCACGTCGAACTGCAGTTTGAGCTGGGTGAGCAGCCGCACCGCGCCGGTGTTGGTCCCCTGCATGTCGGCTAAATACCCGCCGCCCGTGACCTGGAACAGGCCGATCTCGGTCATTGGCTCAGCGCCGCGCCACCAGGGCTCGCAGGCCTCGGCGTACCCGTAGACCTGGCCAATGAGATCATACGCGGCCCGGTCGAGGACCCCGCGCGGGTGAAGCTGGTCGCCGATCGAGCAGGCCGCGCCGTGGGCCAGCATCTGGCAGACCTCGTATTTCAATGCCGCGAGCGGCTTGAGCCCGCCGAAGTCGGCCCAGCTCTTGTGGAAGCGGGCGGTCATCCCCATGTACGGCCGGTCGAAGGTGCGCACGTACCGGACGTTCTGCGGGAAGTAGATGTACCCCCAGCCACCGGTCGGCAGGGCCTCGATCTCGACGTGGGACAGGCACTGGAGGTCTCGCGACAGCAGGGAGAGGGGCCGGGAGTTAAAATAGACCGTGGCCCGCGGGCAGACCGCCTTGACCTGGCGGTAGTACCGTTTCATATAGGTCAGAGCCAGCTCCGAGGCGTATCCGTTCCGGTCCTCCTCGCGCTCGGGGTTCAGCCCCTGGGCCAGCATCGCCTCCACGGCCCAGTTGCTGACGCTGGGCTGGTTCCAGCACATGTCGAAGAAGATCCCGTCGACCGGTTTGTACCGCTGCAGGACCTCCTCGATCTGCTCGGCCAGGTAGTCCTGGTACGGGCTGGTCATGTCGAGGATCTGCCACCCCGGGCCCAGCGGGCGCGAGCCGACGTTGGTGCCGTCGACGTTCCGCGCGATCCACTCCGGATGGGTGTCGGCGGCGAACTCGTCGCACTGGACCGAGATGTAGATCGGGGCGCGGATCCCCTCGCGGTGCAGGGCCTCGACCTGCCGCCCGGTCAGGTCCAGCCCCTTCTTCAGGCCGGGGTGGCGGGACGGGTGCGTGGTGGGGAAATAGAGATGTCCATGGTGGCACTTGGCGAAGACCGTCACCGAGTTGACGTGGGCCTCCTTCATCGTCCGCGCAAAGGCACGGGCGTCGAAGTCCGCGCCCACGTCCGGGATGGCCGGGCCGGTATGGAAGTCGAGGTGGATCTGCCGCTGGGCGAGCTGGGTGCGTGCCATGGGACTCAGGGCTCCGGGTCGAGAGGAAGAAGCGCTGTGTGGGTGCGGTCGTGGGGGATACGAAGGCTCCGGGCGCTGGAGCTGTCAAGCCATCGTCCGGGGCGATCCGTGGGTCACCGAGAGAGCGCATCGAAGAGGGTGAACTCAGGGACCGTGCCGTCCTCCACGTCCAGGCCGACGCCGTAGCTCCGGTACCCGTAGTCTGCGGAG
>JBAZUN010000034.1:0-22999 GCA_041661365.1 Candidatus Latescibacterota bacterium | reverse complement strand
GTTCCCCTGGGTCTGGGAGCTCGAGCGGGACGGCGGATCGGTCTGGCTCCTCTCCAGCGTCGACGGCTGGACCTGGTCCCGGGTGCCGGGGGGACCGGTGGTCGCCACCGGCGCGCCGGGTGCTCCGGACGGATCCATGGTCGTGTGCACCGGGAATCTGCTCGAGTACCCCGGGGATCGCTGGGGCATCCCCTACAGCGGCGCGCCGATTCCCCACAAGTACCCCGGCCGGGACCTGGCCAGGCGCCAGGGCCTGTTCCCCGGCGTGACCGGGGTCAGCGGGCTGGCCACCTGGCCCCGGGGAAGGCTGGTCAGCCTGACCTGCGACGGGGAAGGGGAGTTCGCCACCGTCGCCGTGGTCCCTCGCGGGGACCGCCTCCGCCTGAACGCCTCGATCGAGCCCACCGGGTATATCCGGACCGCGGTGAGGACCCTCAACGCCGGTCCGATCCCGGGGCGCGGCTTCGCTGAGGCCGATCGCCTGCTGGGGGACGGCCTGGCGCTGCCGGTCACCTGGGGCGGGGAGGACGGGATCGGCCACCAGGGCAGGCCGGTCATCCTCTCCTTCCAACTGCGCCAGGCCAGGCTGTTCAGCGTCGAGTTCTGCTGACGATGTCCTGTCGGCCCCGGCTGAAACCGGTTGAAGGAGCACTTGATCCATGAAGACGAACTGGAGATACGAGGCCCCGCGGCTGCGCCACGCCGGAGTCCTGGGCGCGCAGCCAGCGCCTGTGCAGCCGGTTCTTCGTCGCCGCCGGTCTGCTGGGCGCGGTTGCCGCCGTGGCCCTGCCGGTGGGCTGGGGGATCTGGGTGCTGGTCGGCACCCTCATGCTCGGGACGCCGTGGGTCGTCGCCTTCGCCTACCGCGCCGACAAGGCCGGGAAGGGCAACCAGGAGGTTCACGACCGACCAGAAGCCCGATGAGCCGCGGCGCCATCCCGTCCTCGGCCGCGGCCGACCGTGGGCTCAGGCCGTCAGGGCAGCCAGCCGCTCGCCGGCCACTCGCTCGATCCAGGAGCCGGGGAAGTCGCGTCGCAGCTCCCCGTACGCTCGGACCGCCTCGTGCACGCGACCGGCGCGCTCCAGAGCCTCGGCCGCGGCGAAGCGGTCCTCACCCTCGGTGAGCACGCGGTTCGCCCGTCGGGTCATCTCCTCCGGCGTATCGGCCGAAGGCAGTCCGGTCAAGGCCGGTGGCGTCGGCTCGACCAGCCGGCCGTAGGCGGTCGGTACCCGTTCGCGGAAGAGCCGGACCCGCAGGTCCTCCTGCCAGTCGAAGGCATTGCCGCCCCGGCGCCCGCCGAACGGGTCCACGTCGGCCCAGACGAGCTCGCTGCCCTCCACCCCCTGGGCCAGCACCTCGCCCAGGGGCGAGATGACCATGCTGCCGGCACTCCGGTACGCCACCACCAGGTACACCAGACTGTCGGCCGCGCGCACCCGGAACGCCGTGCGGCCCAGCTCGGCACTGCCCATGCTGGCCGCGCCCATGGTGGGGACGAACACCACGTCCGCCCCGCCCAGGGCCAGGCACTGGATCGGCTCCGGGAAGACCAGGTCGTAGCAGACCAACAGGCCCACACCGCCCAGGTCCGGGGTCCGGAACACCGGGAACCCCTTGCCTCGGCGTCGCAGTCCCAGCTCGCTGAACGGCAGGTTGACCTTGTGGTAGCGGCCGATCTCGTGCCCGTCGCGTCCCAGCAGGAAGGCCGTGTTGTACAGGCCGCCGTCCGCCTCGAGGGCGTCGCTGCAGCAGGTCAAGTACAGGCGCTGCTCCGCGGCGGCCTCGCCCAGCCGCGTCAGCATCCGCTCGACGGCCACGGAGACCAGGTCGGGGACCGCCGGTTCGTGCGCGGCCAGCCACCGGTGCAGCCCGAGGGTGTCCTCGGTGAGGACGACGGCATCGCACCCGGCGCGGCCGGCCCGCCGCACCGAGTCGACCAATGCCACGAGATTCGCGTCGACGCGATCGAGGGCTTCCTCGACGCGGGCGAGGTGGTAGTCGATCAGCGGGACGACCGGCTGCGCCGCGGCCAGACGAACGGTGCGGCCCATGGGCGCTCTCCTTCCCTGCGGGGTCGAGGGACCGAGCCGGCTCTGGTATCCGGCTGATAACTCGATCCGCGGATCACCAGGTCGCACCTCCGTCCTGATCGCTTCCCGGATCGAATGACGGCCGCGGTCCCCTCACCGGTGCAGGTGCAGGCTGTCGAACAGGTGGCCGTGCTCGTCGAAGGCGTGGAGCTCGAGCGTTGACGCGGCCACCGCCACCTGAACGAAGTGGGGCACGGCCAGGGACTGAGCCGTGTGCCAGGCCCGCTTGGGATGCAGCCACTCGGGCATCGCCCCGGCCCCGCCGGCCACCACGTAGACGATGCCGCCGTCCGGATCCACCCGTCCGTTCCGCAGCGGGTGGCTGCGCTCGTAGACGATCGTGTGCGAGTTGAACACCAGATCGACGCCGAACCGCTCCAGCACCGGGCAGACGGCGCGCATCTGCTCCACCTGGTAATCGCCCGACACGTACGGCGGATAGTGGAAGAACGCGATCTTCCAGGCGGCCGCCGTCGCCGCCAGGTCGGCTTCGAGAAACTCGTACTGCGGGCATCCTGGCCCGAAGGGTTGGATGGCCTCCGGGCGACCGTCGCGGTACTCCACCAGGGCGGTGGAGTCCAGCGCCACGAAATGGGCGTCGCCCCAGTCGAAGGCGTAGTAGCTGCCGGGTTCGGGATACGCGGTGAAACGATGGAACCAGGCCGCGTGTTCCTCGTGGTTGCCCAGGCACAGATAGAACGGCGTACTGGCCAGCAGCTCGCGGCCCGGCCCGAAGAAGTAGCGGTCCCAGTCCTCGTAGCGCGAGCCGTTCTGGACCGCGTCCCCCACCACCAGCAGGAAGTCCGGCCGGAAGCGCCGGATCTGGGCGAAGACGCGGCGGTCGATCTCCACGTCCCCGTACCCGCCGGTCTCGCTGGTCACGGCGAACGAAAAGGGCGTTCCCGGCGGTGCTGCTGCCTGTAGCGGGTGCGTCTCGCTCTCGACCGTCTCTCCCGTAGGGAGGGTCGAGCGCACCTGGTATAGGTACAGCCGGCCAGGTTCAAGACCGGACAGCTCTAGTCGGTGGAGGCAGGCAGGCCCGGCGGCCACGGCCTGCCGCTCGGAGGCCGGCCGGGTCCCCATCCTGCCGTCGGTCCGGCTGTGCACCGGCTCGGTTTCCCACCACGTTACCTGCGACGAAGCCGGACAGGACGTCTCCCACATGACCGTGACCGCAACGCCAGTGGGCCACTGCAGGTACGGTCCCTTGAGGATGCTCAGCATGACGGGTTCTCCGGCATGGTCGAGAAGCGCGACCACATCCGCCGTCTATGGGCCGAGGTCCACCTACAGGATGGCCAGCACCTGGTCACGGGTGACGCCTTTGCGCTCCGAGACGGCTCGAAGGATGGCACTGAGGGTGCCGATCCGCAAGGTGGCATGGGCGGGTACGGCGAGGCGTTGGTGTGCCGGCTCCGCGGTCTCGAGGATCACGTGGCTGCCTGACTGGTGCACGCGGATATATCCCCATCGGGTGCAGAGCGCGTGAACGAGGGCCTCTCCGCTGAGGTCGCGGGGCAGCTTCATGCCGCGGTGAGCACCTCGTCGCGCACCAGACGCAGACGGATCGCGGCAGGGGCTGGCCGGTCGAAGAAGAAGGTGGCGACTGCGTCGCGCGTCTGGAGACGGAGCTCCTCCCAGGTGTCGGCCTGGGTGAAGATGGTCTCAGTCAGGCATTCCGCGACAAAGCCGCCGTCGGCTTCCTGGGTAACCTCGAAGATGATCTCCATGGTTCCCAATGTAGGAGGCCCGACGGGGCATCGCAATAGTGGAAGGGGGCGCGGCAGGGGCAGATCGAGACGTGTCGCCGACGGGACACGGGACTTCGCGGGCTTACGGGTTGCACGGGCGCGGGTCACGGTCAGCTTTCCTCGTCTGTACAAGCGCGAGATACTGCAGAATCATCGTAGGTGAGTCGGAGCTGAGGTGGAGGGGGCGAATTGGCAGGTGCTTCCACCTCCAGGTAGCCCAAGGCGCGGTACCCGCGCTGGCGGCGCGCGAACATCCGGGCCAACATCGGCACCTGCAGGTCGGCGTAGTCGTAGAGCCGCACCTGGGTCTTGCCCGGATGCTGGCGATGCAGCCGGCCGGTGTACTGGACCAGGGTGCCGCGCCAGGAGACCGGCAGGGCCAGGAACAGGGTGTCCAGCCGGGCGTCGTCGAATCCCTCGCCGAGGTACCGGCCAGTGGCCAGCACCAGGCGTTCTTCGCGGTCGGGGAGGTCGGCCAACTGGGCAAAGGCGGCGCGCCGCTCTTTGGCTTTGAGTCCGCCGTGGAGAACGACGAGGTGTCGGGTAAACGACTGCAGGCGGTCGGCCAGGTATTCGAGGTGGTCGCGACGTTCGGTCAGCACCAGGGGCGAGCGTCCCTCTGCCAAGGCACGAACCACGTCGTCGAAGATCAGGTCGTTCCGCTGCGGGGCAGCGGCCAGGGCCGCGTACAGCTCCTGGATGCTGGGGGCAGGACCCAATTGCACTGCGGTGAAGGTGGTCCGACGGACCACGAGCTGGCGCGCCAGGAGCGGGGTGGTCGCCTGCCGGCGCGCCTCGAGCCGATATCGCACTGGTCCGAGCTGCAGGTGGGAGATGGGGTGATGGCCGTCACGGCGGGTGGGCGTGGCGGTCAGGCCGACCACGTACCGGGCCTTGGTCGCGGCCAACACCCGCTCGAAGCTGACCGAGGAGCCGTGGTGGCTCTCGTCGCCGATCACCTGGCCGTATCCGACCACCAGGTCGCTGACCTGGCCACGGCGCACCAGGCTCTGGTACAGGGCCACGTCGAGGCGGCCCGTATGCCGACGTTGGCCGGCACCGAGCTGACCGAGCTGATGGCGGTCGATCCCCAGGAACAGGGAGAGCTGGGCGAGCCACTGGTCGAGAAGCGGCCGGCGATGCACCAGGACCAGGGTGCTGGTGTTGCGGGCGGCGATCAGATAGGTTCCGATCACGGTCTTCCCTGCCCCAGGAGGCGCCACCAGTACCCCCAGGTCGTGCGCCAGCAGGGCTTGCGCCGCCTCCTGCTGCAGCGGGGTCAGTTCACCGGTGAAGCGCACGCCCAGGGGTTCTCCCGGGTCGCGCTGATCCTCCAGGACCAGGGTGGTGCCGCACTCCGTCAGCAGGGCTTGGGTCGCGGGCAGGCAACCGCGGGGCAGCACCAGGTACTCGGGGAGCTCCTCGGCGCAACAGATCATGCGGGGCACGCCGTGGGTGGGCCGGCGCTGGCGTTCCCGCTCGTAGAACTCCGGGTTGGCAAAGGCGGCCAGGCGCTTGAGCTCGTTGAGCAGCGGTGAGGTCAAGCCGGCCTTGGCGATGAACAACCGCTGCGCCAGCACGGCCTGCACCGTGGCGGGACCAGTGAGTTGCCCCACTGGCCGCGAGGAGCGGCCTGAGGGCGGTCGCTGCCAGGGCGCCAAGTCGCTCTCTTCGCTGTCCGTGCCCAGGCAGGACCCCAATACCTGACCGGAGCGGGTCGCCTGGCTGGCCAGGATGTGCACGCGGGCCGGGTCGAGACGGGCCACGGAAGCGAGGAAGGTCCACTGGTCCGGCCAGGGGACGAGATCCTCGTCCAGGAAGAGGGTGTTCCCCCGCTCGCGGGCCTGACGCTGCAGGGGCAGGGCGATCAGACCACCGAAGCCGCCGCGCGGCAGGATGTCCTGGCTGGGGAATAGCCGGTCGTACGAGGACATGGCCAACTGGTGATGCGCGGCCATGGTCAGGGTGACCAGGCAGGACCCGAGCTGGCGGGCCGCCGCGGCCGGGACCGGCGTGCTGAAGAAGAGCCAGGCATGAGCGCCGGCGCCCGAGCGTGAGCGTTCGACGGCTACCGGGATCCCCTCCTCCTGGCAGGTCTCGCTGAAGGCGGCTACGTCCTCCTGCCAGGAGGCCTGGTCGAAGTCCGCGGCCAGGAACCAGCAGGTGTCGTCGGTCAGGAGCGGGTATACGCCGATGACTTGATCGCCGCGGAGATGGGCGGCGATGACCTCGTCGCTGACCGGCAAAAAGGCCTGGTGCTCACACTGGGAGCAGGTGGAGCGGCGATCGCTGCCCGCGGCGCGGAGCTTTTGGCAGAGTCCTGCCTGCCACTCATGGGCACAGGCCGGGGCGTAACCCGAGCGGCCGGTCCGGGCGTTCTCCCAGCGGCGGGGAAAGACGTCCGGCCGACCGTGGAACAGGTGCCGGAAGAGGGTCACCTTCTCGGCGTTGGTGGTCGGTGGGCTGGCTGTCGGCGGGGAGGTGGAGGAAACGGCGGATGCCTGGGCCGGCAGACCGGCCAGCAGGTCTTCGGACTGGTCGACGAGTGTTCGTGGAGCTCGGGCAGGGAGCAGGGCCGCCCATTGCCGCTGGAGGTCGGCCACCTCGGCAGCAGCCTGCCGGGCTTCGGTTTGAGCCGCGGCAAGGCGGGCCTGGGCGCGGGCGAGTTCAGTGCGGAGATGGTCGCGGTCGGTCATGTTGCTGCCCAAGGCGACGGGTGAAGGCGGGCAGCCCTACAGCCAATGACGCGGCGATGGAATATAGCCATAGAGGGTGGAAGCGGCACGGAAGGTCGCTGTCGACAGCCGGCGATGAGGTGTAGCGTCAGAACTGCAGCGAGATGGCCGACCCCGGACCATAGGGAGCCGCTGGCCGCACCGATGCCGGCACGTGGCCGTTGCTTCCCCAGTGCCGCCGCTCCTTCCTTGACCCGAAGCCGGGAAGGGGCCTTGTTTTCCCAGTAGCCCCGCACGAGGAGAGCGCGAGACGCCCATGGCCGCTGCCGTCGATGTGCCACCGCCCGTCCCGCCTCCCCCCTGGGCCGCGTCGGGTGGCGCTCTACGCGCTGCCCCGGTAGACAGTGCTGAGGAGCCATGAGAACCTGCGTCGACTTGAACGGCACCTGGGACTTCGTCGCTGATCTCGACCCCAAGTACCACGCGGTGCACGGCGGCTTCCACCGGCCGTCCGCCGACCGGCGCCACTGGCTGCCCGTGCCCGTCCCCGGAGTCTGGCAGACCTACGGCGAGCGCTACTCCATCTTCGAGGGGGTCTGCTGGTTCGCCCGGGAGGTCGATGCCCCCGAGGGGGCCGGGGGCGCCTCGGCCCGGCTGGTGTTCGGCGGGGTGAACTACCTCTGTCGCGTGTACCTCAACGGGACCGAGGTCGGCGGCCACGAAGGAGGGTATACCGGCTTCACCGTCGACGTGACCGGCAGCCTGGTCCCAGGGCGCAACCACCTGGCCGTGATGGTCGACAACCGGGCCACCACCATCCGCTGGCCGCCCTGCCTGGGGTACTTCAACTACGGCGGGATCCACCGCGAGGTCCACCTGGAGATCCTGCATCCTCCGTGGCTCGACGAGGTCGCGGCCGAAGCCGTGACCGCCGGACCGGCGAGCCGCCTGGTGATCCGCGCCTCGGTCATCGGCGCCGAGCCCGGGCTGCAGGCCCACCTCGACCTCGGGGACCGTCGGCACGAGCTCGACCTGGGTGTCGACGGCAAGGTGCAGGCCGAGGTTCCCGGCGACGACGCGGCGCCCTGGACTCCGGCGAGCCCGATCCTGTATCCGGTGCGGCTGCGTCTGGTCCGGGCCGATGGCGAGGTCGCCGACGAGCGGTGCTGGTCGTGCGGATTCCGCACGGTCACCGTGGCCCGAGGGCAGGTACACCTCAACGGCGAGCCGCTGCGACTCGACGGGGTCTGCTACGTGTACGACGCGCCCTCGCACGGCCTGGTCATGACTCGGCAGCAGGTGGAGGCCGACCTCGGCCTGATGAAGCAGTCCGGCTGCAACGCGGTCCGCTGCCACTACCCGATGGGCCCAGTCTTCTACGAGGCCTGCGACCGGCTGGGCCTGCTGGTCTGGATCGAGCCGCCGGTCTACTGCTACCATCCGGCCGACGACGCCACGGACACCGCCTTCGCCGACCCGGAGTGGCAGGGGCTGGCCCAGCGGATGGCCGAGGAGATGGTCGCCGGGGCTCGACTCCATCCCAGCGTGGCGATCTACGGCTTGGGGAACGAGTGCAACACGCGCAACGCCGAGGCCGAGCCGTTCTTCCGCGCCCTGGCCGCGACCCTGCGCCGGACCGACCCGACGCGGCTGCTGGCGTACGCCGCCCTGTACGGCAACGTGGGTCCCCTGGCCCGCATCGTCGACGTGCTGGGGGTCAACTCCTACTGGGGCTGGTACGACGTGATCTGGGGCGCCGACCGGCCGCCGGAGCCGGTCGGCGACGGGGTGGTCCAGCGGCGGCCGATCGACCTGACGCCGATGCGCCGGATGCTCGACGAGGTGCCGGCCCTTGGCGTCGAGGCCGCGCTCCTGCTCACCGAGTTCGGGGCGGACTCGGTCCCCGGCTTCCGAGCCGCCAGCCGCGACCTGTGGTCCGAGGAGTACCACGCCGACCTGCTGCGGGCCGTGTTCACCCTGGCCCGCGAGTACCCGCGGCTCGCCGGCACCTTCCCCTTCTGCTTCGCCGACTACCGCGATCCGTCCAAGGTCCACAACGGGTACTGGAACGAGCTCAACCTGAAGGGGATGGTCGACTACCACCGCCATCCCAAGCTGGCCCTGACCGCCCTGCGCGAGGCCTACGTCGACGGACCAGCGGCGGCGCGCGGCGAACGGTAGTCCCCGCGGCGAGTCGCGGCAGACGACCTTGGAGACGAGGATGGAGAAGCTCTTCCCCGCCGATCGGATGTCGAAGCGCGAGCGGGTGCAGGCGACCCTCGACCACCTGCCGGTCGACCGCTGCGCCCTGCTCGAGCAGCTCAGCTACAACCCGGAGGTGATCGCCGACTGGACCGGCCGGGCCATCGCCGGGTTCGACTACACGGTCGCCGACGTCGCCGCGGTCATTCGCCGGACCCTGGACCTGGTCATGCCGCCGGTGGCTCCCCGGGGCACGGCGCGGGTGACCTCGGCCGAGGGGTTCGTGACCCAGCACGACAACTGGACCTCCTGGCACGTGTCGCGGCCGTTCGACGATCCCGAGGGCGCCTGCGCCTGGCTGCGGTCGCGCACCTCGGCCCTGCGGGACGCGCCCTGGGACTCGGACGCGGCCTGCCAGGCCTACCGCGACTACATGCTCGAGCTGCAGCAGCAGGTCGGCGAGACCGTCATCCTGAACTTCAGTCCCACCGGGTTCTGCGGCGTCTTCGACGCCATGGGGCTCGAGCTGTTCACCTTCTTCCAGCTCGACTACCCCGAGGTCTTCGCCGAGTTCCTCGAGGCCTCGGTCGCCGCGGAGCTGCGCCGGGTGCACGCCGTCGCCGACCCGGAGCTGTCGCCGGTCATCCTCATCCCCGAGGATTTCGCCACCCGGCAGGGGCCGATCTTCCCGCCGGCCTTCCTCGCCGAGTACCACTTCCCCCACGTGCGCCGGCTCGCGCAGGCCTGGCACGAGCACGGCGTCCGGGTCCTGTACCACAGCGACGGGAATTGGAAGAAGGTGATCCCGGAGCTGGCGGCCTGCGGGGTCGACGGCTTCTACTGCCTGGAGAAGAACTGCGGCATGGAGATCGTCGAGCTGAAGCAGGCCTGGCCCGAGCTGGTCTGGTCCGGGGGCGTGGACGGCGTCGACCTGCTGGAGCGCGGCACTCCGGACCAGGTGCGCACCGAGGTGCGGCGTCAGATCCTCGAAACCGGGGCGCTCGAGACCGGGGGGATGTTCGTCGCCTCGTCCAGCGAGATCAACCCGCCGGTCCCGCCGGCCAACTTCCGCGCCATGGTGGAGGCCGTCGGACAGACGCGGCGGGCGGCAGATCCGGACGGCGCAGCCTGAGCCCAAGTGACCCTCCTTAACGACGGAGACACGGATATGGATCTGTACCTCTCTCCCCAGGGTAACGACCGCTGGAGCGGCCTGCTTCCCGAGCCCGCCGCCGATGGCCGCGACGGCCCCCTGGCCACCTTCACCGGCGCCCGCAACCGCCTGCGCGTGCTGCGCGCCGGGCTGTTCAACCCGAGCTGGGGCCGGGCCGACACCCCCCTGGACGGGTCGGTCACCGTGCACGTGCGCGGCGGCGTGTACCCGGTGGACGCGCCGCTGCAGTTCGGGCCGGAGGACAGCTACCCGCTGACCTTCCGCGCCTCGGACGACGAGGAGCCGATCCTCGACGGCGGGGTGAGGATCACGAGTTGGGAGGCAGCCCGGATCAACGGCGCGGCGGCCTGGGTGGCCGACCTGCCCCAGGTGCGCGACGGCTCGTGGTACTTCCGGCAGCTCTTCGTCAACGGCGCCCGAGCGCCGCGACCGCGCTTCCCCAAGAAGGACCTGTTCCGCATGGAGTCGGCCCCGGGCATGCCCGAGCGCGCCGGCTGGGGAGAGGGCGGGTACACCCAATTCGTGGCCGCGGCCGGGGATCTGGACCGCTTCAGCCGGCTCGACGAGGCCGAGGTGGTGTACGTCCACTTCTGGATCGAGGAGCGCTCGCCGATCGCCGGCTTCTGCCGCGATACGCGCACGGTCACCATGTCGCGGCCCAGCCGGGCGCCCCTGGTGGGCTCCCACGGCAGCCAACTGGCCGACTACTACCTGGACAACGTGGTCGAGGCCCTCACCGAGCCGGGCGAGTGGTACCTGGACCGGGCTGCCGGGAGGCTCTACTACCTCCCTCGCCCGGGCGAGACCCCGGACAACACCGAGGTCTGGGCGCCCCGCTGCCTGCAGTTGCTCGCCCTGTGCGGTGACCCCGAGGCCCATCGCCTCGTCGAGCATATCCACTTCGAAGGCATCACCTTCCGCCACACCGACTGGCGCCACCCGGACGAGGCGGTCCAGCCCTTGTTCGGCTCCTGGCGCGTGCGGCCCAACGGCCCCGGCGACCACTCCTTCGGCAAGCGCCACTCCCGCGGCGGCCAGGCGGCCGCGTCCCAGGCGGCCTGCGACATTCCGGGGGTGGTGGCCTTCGAGGGGGCGCGCCACTGCGGCCTGGTCGGCTGCAAGATCGAGCACGTGGGCTGGTACGCCGTGGAGATCGGCGACGCCTGCGAGCACGTGGAGGTGCGCCACAGTACGCTACGTGATATGGGCGCCGGCGGCGTCAAGATCAACGGCGCCGCGGCCCGGGACGTGGACGTGGCCCTGCGGCGCACGGGCCGCTGCCGGGTGACCGACAACGAGATCACCGCGGGCGGGCGGGTATTCCACTCGGCCGTGGGCGTATTGAGCATGAACGCCTTCCAGGTGACCATCGTCCACAACCACGTCCACGACCTGTTCTACACCGGCGTGTCGTGCGGCTGGGAGTGGGGCTACCAGGAGAACGTGAGCCGCGACAACCTGATCGGCTGGAACCACATCCACCACCTCGGCCAGGGCCTGCTCAGCGACATGGGGGGGATCTACACCCTGGGCGTGCAGCCGGGCACCGTGCTGCGCAACAACCTCATCCACGACGTGCGCTCGGCCCACTACGGCGGCTGGTGCATCTACCCGGACGAGGGCTCCAGCCACCTGCTGATCGAGCACAACGTCTGCTACGACGCGGACCGCAATGCCTTCCACCAGCACTACGGCCGCGAGAACGTGATCCGCAACAACGTCTTCGCCTTCGGCGGCGAGGCGGTGTGCACCTACTCGCAGCACGAGCCGCACCGGGGCTTCACCTTCGTGCGCAACATCCTGGTCACCGACGGCAAGCCCCTGTGGAACCGCGTGCGCCGCAGCGATCAGGTGGGCCTGGCCCTGGAGCGCGAGCGCCTGATCGCCGACCTCAACCTGGTCTTCGACACCTCGGGTGGGGAGCCCTTCGTCGAGGCCGGCGGGCAGGGATACCCGTTCGCCGCCTGGCAGGAGGCCGGCCTGGACGTGCACTCGGTGGGCGCGGATCCGCGCTTCGCCGACCTGGCGGGACGCGACCTGTCGCTGGCCGAGGATTCGCCCGCCTGGGCCCTGGGCTTCGAGCCGATCGACCTCAGCCGGGTGGGGCCGCGGCCGCTCGGCGGAGGGTGAGCCGGGCTGGCAGTCGGTCCGCCGGCGCGGCTCCTCAGCGTCCGCTCAGCTCGAGGACGTAGTGGGTCAGGTGATAGGCCATCTCGCCCACGCAGTCGCAGGCCAGGATCGGCGAGACCGGCAGGGCCCAGCCCCCGTCCTCCTGCTGCAGGCCCGAGATTTCGCCGGCGGCGCGGTGCACGGCCTCGGCATAGGCCTCGGCCCCGGTGAGGCGGAAGAGCGTGGCTGCCGACCAGCCGGTCTTGCAGCAGCCGATGCCGGCGTACACGTGAGCCGGATCGCAGGCGTCGTGGCGCGCGAAGTAGTCCCGGGCCCCGGCGAGGAAGCGCTCCTGGCCGGTCACCAGGTGGAGCCGGGCCAGGAATACCGTGGCCATGCCCCAGTACACGTAGGCCTGGCCCGGCAGCCGCGGATCGATGCGCGCCAGCCGGGACTCGATCCCTAGATCGCCCCGCAGCGGCCGACCCTCGCCGTCGATGTAGAGGTGGAACGGTTCCCCGGGGCCGCCTTGCGCCGCCAGCACGCGCAGCAGGCAGTCACCGGCCGCGGTCGCCTCGTCCGCGTGCCCCCAGGCCAGCAGGGCGTTGCCGCAGCCGGCGATGGTGACGATGTCCTGGCGTTCGTCTTCGTGCTGGCCAGGCCGGCCGGTGAGGAAGCCGCCGGTCCGCTGGACGCGGCGGCGGCGCAGACAGTCCAGCCCTCGCCGACCCACGTCCTGGCGGTCCAGGACGCGGGCCGCGATCAAGGGCCAGGTGTTGGTGTAGGTGTCGGCAATACGGCCGTAGATCGGATCCGCGCTCTTCGCCTCGCCGGTGCGAAAGTCCCCGTCCTCGGTGCCAAAGTCGGCCACGACGACGTCGAAGACGCGGACGGCCAGCTCCGTGCGGCCCAGGCTGGCCAGCGCCAGCGGCCACTTGTAGTACGACCCCAGGTCGTGCAGCCCGGCGGGCAAGCGGCCGTCGTGCAGGTGCTGCTCGAACCACGACGCGGCGCGCGCGGCCGCGCGGAGCCAGGGCTGGGTGACGGTATCGAAGGGCAGAGGCGTCAGCATAGGGAAGCTCCCGGTGCAGGTGCGGATGTCCATCGCCGTGCTGAATCTGGCCCTTGGATCAGGCCGCGACAACAGACCTGCCGCGCGGGGCGACTGCCGGTCAGGGGCCCACGCGGCTGGTTGTGAGGCTGCCGTTCACCGGCCCGACACGGCATCGCAGACCGGCTGCAGGACCGCCGCGGCAGACAGGTGCATGGGCAGCGAGGTGAGCAGGACACAGGTGGTGTCCGTCGCCGGATCGGCCCAGGCGATCGTGCCGGTCGCCCCGGCGTGGCCGAAGCATTTCTCCGAGCATCCTTTGCCGAACCCGGCCGGTCCCAGCGCAAAGCCGATGCCGCGGGCGGCCTCGAGCCCAGGCGTGTGGTTCTGCACCATGAGACGGGCGGTTTCTTCGCGCAGGACCCGACCATCCGGGTGCAGGAAGGCCTCGAGAAACCGCGCCACGTCCGCCGCGGAGCCGTGCGCGCCGCCCCAGGGCGCGCCGAGGTTCCGCCAGTACGGGCTGTTCCAGTCCCAGGAGGCCGTCGCGGGATCGCCGGCGCCGGCTTCGGGCGCGGCCCGCTCCGTCTGGCAGCGGATCGTCTCCTCCAGCCTGAAGCGGCCGAGGCCGAGGGCGCTGCGCTCCATGCCCAGCGGCCCGAAGACCTCCCTGGCGAGGAACTCGGGCAGGGCGGTCCGCGTGAGGCGCTCCACGATCTCCGCCGCGAGCAGCAGGCCCATGCTCTGGTAGTGGTACTTCGTCCCCGGGGGGAACCGCAGGGGGGCGCGGACGGCGCCGCGTACGAATTCTGCCAGCGGCGCGTGTCGGGAGCGAAGCTCGGCATTGTCGTCGAGCTGGTCAGGCAGGCCGGAGGTGTGGGTGAGCAGGTGCGCGATGGTGATCTCCTGCCGCGCTCCCTCGCGGAACTCCGGGATGAATCTCACGACGCGATCCGACAACCGCAGCTCGCCGCGATCGGCGAGCACCATGACGCCGGCCGCGGTCATCGGCTTGGTGATCGAGGCGAGCAGGAAGATCGCGTCCGCGTCCTGCGCCCGGCCGAAGGACTGCCGGAAGGTCTCGCGACCCCGGCGCACCTGCAGCACGGCGGCCGCGAGGACGCCGGAGTCGATCTGCCCTTGGATGATCCGGACGGCGGTCTGCATGGGCAGAACGAAGAACCTCTTTGGGCGGCGGGTCAAGTCGGCGGCCCAGGATCCGGTCCCGTCACGAAGGTGGCGCCGCACCAGGCCGCGTGAGTACCTTGCCTGGCCATCGGCTTCAACTGGATGCGGCACGGCGGCGGTTCATCGAAAAGGAGCGCATCGTGAGAGTTCTGTTCATCGGCGGTACCGGGGTCATCAGCACGGCGTGCACGCGGCTGGCCGCGGCCCGCGGCATGGAGGTGGTGCTGCTCAACCGCGGCCGACGGACCGTCGATCTGCCTGCCGGCGTGCGCCTGCTGCAGGCCGACGTCGGCGATCGAGCGCGGGTGCTGCAGTGCCTCGAAGGCCAGACCTTCGACGCCGTGGTCGACTGGATCGCCTACGACGTGGCGGACGTCGAGCGCGACCTCGCCTGGTTCGCCGGCCGCACCGACCAGTACATCTTCATCAGCTCGGCCTCGGCCTACCAGAAGCCGCCGACGCAGTACCTCATCACCGAGTCCACGCCCCTGGCCAACCCGTACTGGGAGTACTCCCGCCGGAAGATCGCCTGCGAGGAGCGGCTGCTGCGCGAGCACCGCGAGCACGGCTTCCCGTGCACCATCGTGCGGCCGTCGCACACCTACGGCCCGACCATGCTCCCCACCGCGGTGGGCGGCGGCCCCACGGTCCTGGCCCGCATGCGCCAGGGGCGGAAGGTGATCGTCCACGGGGATGGCGAGTCGCTGTGGGTGCTGACCCACAACACCGACTTCGCCCGGGGATTCGTCGGGTTGCTGGGCCAGCCGCAGGCCCTGGGCCACGCCTTCCACATCACCTCGGATCAGGTCCTGACCTGGAACCAGATCTATCGCCAGATCGGCCGCGCCGCCGGCGTCGAGCCCCGGCTGGTGCACATCCCGTCGGAGTTCATCGCCGGCTGGGACCCGGCCACCGGCGCCGGGCTGCTGGGGGACAAGGCGATCAGCGTCGTCTTCGACAACCGCAAGGTCAGGCGTCTGGTGCCGGACTTCGTCTGCACCGTGCCCTTTGCGCGCGGTGTCGAGGAGAGCGTCGCCTGGCTGGACGCCGATCCCGAGCGCGGTCGCCTCGACCCGGAGCGGGACGCGCTGATGGACCGGATCGTCGCGGCCTACGAGCGGGGGTTGGCGGGCATTTGAGCGCGGCTCGCGGCCCGGATCTCCCTCCTCAGGAATCGCCTTCGGCGAGGAAGGTCTGCGCCGCGGCCAGCGCGCCGTCCAGCCCCTCCGGGTGGAGGATGAGGAAGCCCTTCAGCGACAGCATGCCCCCCGGCGGCAGATCGGCGCCGGGCACGCTGGAGTGCATGCAGGCGATCGCACCCTGGCAGTTCCCGCTCACGCTGGTGGCGCCCCGGAAGACGAGGCCGGCCGCGTACGGCCCGGTGCCCGACGCCACGACCACCAGCGGCAGGTCGACGGGCCCGTCGTGGCTGTAGAACAGGCACCGGCCCTCTTGGGGTCGGCCGGTGATCGCGAAGCGCTGCCATCGCCCCTGACCGCGCCAGAAGGTGCGCTCGAGGGCCACGTCCCTCAGGTCCGGGGCCGCCGGCAACTGGACACAGGTCTGGGCCGTCACGCCGCGGAGCCACTGGTCAGACCGATTGCTCAATCGGATGGTCAGGCGCACGCCCAGCTCGACCTCGGCCACGACGCTCTCCATCCACAGGTCGCTTCCCAGCTCGCGGCAGCAGTGCACCGCGCCCTCGGGATCGATCTCCCACTCCCCGCCGACCTCACCTCGCGGCGCGAAGAACCGCGTCTCGCCGCCGGCGCTGACGGTCTCCGGCAGCCAGAGGTGGATGAAGTTGCGATCGGGCAGCCCCACGTCGAGCTGGAAGAACTGGGCCGGGCGGATCCGGCGGTCCCCGCGAAAGCCGTCCTGAAGGTGCGTCTTCCCTGCCATTTTTATCTCCCTTCCTGCCGGGCCGTGACCCGGGTTGCCCGTACGCAAACCCGGCCGCAGGGTGTTGTCAAGGTCGCTCGGTCGGGACGTACGGGGCATCGCCCCTCCGGGATAAGCCGTGCTGTTGACACCCCGGTGCTTCCTGCCCTATGCTGGCAGCCGCGCATTCTACCCGCTGGATCATCCCTGCTCCCCTGCCCCTGACCGGCGCTGCCGGTCCACGGAGAAAGACCATGAAGACCTTGGAGGTGGTTGGCCGCAGCAGTCCGCCGGAGTGGGCCCTTCGGCAGCGCTACCTGATGGAGGCGATGGACCGCGCGGCCCCGCGGTTCGTGGAGAAGTACACGCGGCCGGACGGCACCTTCATCTGGCGCGACGAATGGCCGGGCATGGACGGCTCGGACGACGGGTACGAGAGCTACCTCTCGTTCCCCCTGTTCTACGTGCTGGGCGGCAGCGAGCAGATCCACGCGCTGGGGCGCCGACTGTGGAACGCGGTCACCTGGCAGTTCACCCAGTTCGGCACCGTGGCCCGGGAGTTCGACGGCCACTACGACTGGATGCACCACGGCGAATCCTACACCTACCTGCACTACTTCGGGCTGGCCGATCCGAACCACTACGTGGACCGGCAGCGGGCGCTCAAGTTCGCGGCCATGTACACCGGCGAAGATCCCGAAGCCCCCAACTGGGATCCCGTTCACAAGATCATCCGCTCACCGATCAACGGCGGCCATGGTCCGTGCTTCGAGATGACGGCCCTGGACTGGCTCACCCACCGCGAGAACCTCTCCCACTACCTCGCCCCGTACGAGGACATCCCCGGCATCGACGCCTCTGACCCCTTCGTCAAGGCGGACTGGACCGACGAGGTGGTCTTTGCGCGCATCCTCAAGCTGATGAACGAGCGGATGGTGCCGGGCGACGTGCCGCTCAACCTCAACGCCACCAGCCTGATCACCAACGCCTACCTGTACACCGGCGACGAGAAGTACAAGCGATGGGTGCTGGACTACGTGCAGGCCTGGATGGATCGCACCCGGGCCAACGGCGGCCTCATCCCCGACAACGTGGGAGCGACCGGCAAGATCGGCGAGCGGATGGGCGGCAACTGGTGGGGCGGGTACTACGGCTGGCGCTGGCCCCACGGCGGCATCGTGATGCTGGAGGCGCTGTGCAACGCCGGCTGCAACGCCACGCTGCTGACCGGTGACCCGTCCTGGCTGGACCTGTTCCGCTCGCAGGCCGACCGGCTGTGGGAGATGCGCCGGGTGGAGAACGGCCAGATCATGATCCCCAACCGGCACGGCGCGCAGGGCTGGTTCCAGTTCATCCCGCACACGGCCAGCCCCACGCTGCGGCTGCTCATGCACGCCTATGCCGTGGGACGCCAGCAGCAGGACATGGACCGGATCCAGGAACAGTACGGCGACCGGCCCCTGCCGGCCGACCAGCCGCTGCCCGGCTGCGGCAAGGCCGGCAGCTTCCCCGTGCACGAGTGGTTCGAGTACACCGTGGGCCGCAATCCGGACTTCCCCCGGCGGGTCCTGGAGGTCACGCAGGCGGAGATGCGCCGCCGTCTGGAGCAGATCGACACGGAGAGCCTGGACTGGCGCACCTGGAACGACGGACCGGACTGGCAGGACGTGCATCACTGGCAGAACATCAACCCGGTGGTGCCCGAAGGGCTGATGCAGATGGCCATGGGCACGCCGGCCGCCGTGTACCACGGGGGCATGGTGCACGCGGCGGTGCGCTACTTCGATCCGGCAGCCCGCCGGCCGGGGCTGCCGCCGGGCGTCGCCGCCCTAGTGGACGAGGTGCAGAACGACTACCTCCACGTCCACCTGGTCAACACCGATCTGCTGCAGGCGCGCGAGGTGGTGCTGCAGGCGGGTGGCTGCGCCGAGCACCAGTTCATCGACGTGCGCCGCGACGGCAGCGAGGCGGCTCCGGTGGCCGTGGATGGGCGCCACCTGAAGGTGCGGCTGGGACCGGCGGCCCAGGCGCGGCTGCGGATCGGGATGAAGCGGCTGGTCAACCGGCCGACCTACGACCAGCCTGACCTGGCCTGAGCCCCGTCGGGCAGACACCAATGCGCGGCGCTCCGGTAAGCGGGGCGCCGCGCTGCCGTGCCGGGGTTCGTGGGCGTGGTCCGTTCTCGTCAAGGAAGGTTTTGTGCAATGACCGCGCTGTATATCTCGGGCTGCCGCCTGCTTAACCCCGGTGGCGAACCCTCGCCGCCCACCGTGGTCGCGGTCGACCAGGGGCGCATCGCGGCGGTGGGGGGAGCTGTCCCGCCGGGCGCGGAGAGGATCGACGCGGCCGGGCGATTCCTGGTCCCCGGGTTCATCGACGTCCACGTGCAGGGGGCGGGTGGAGCCATCGTGATGGAGGGCACGCCCCAGGCCCTGCGGACCGTGTCGGCCACTCAGGCCCGGTACGGGGTCACCGGGTACCTGGCCACCACCGTGTATCGGCCCGGTGGCGACAATGATCACCTGGACGCGATCGCCGCCGGCCTGGCGGATCCGGCGCCCGGGGCGGCCTGCCTGGGCATCCACCTCGAAGGGCCGTTCATCGCACCGGCCAGGAAAGGGATGATCCGCTCAACCTGCATCGGTCCTCCCGATCCCGGGGTGATGGTCGACATCCGCCGGCGCTGCGGCGCCGCGCTGCGGATGATGACCATCGCGCCCGAGCTGCCCGGCAGTCTGGCGGTGATCTCCGCGCTGGCGGCCGGCGGGAGCGTGGCCGCGTTCGGCCACTCCGCGGCCGACTACGACCAGACCCGGGACGGGATCGCCTCGGGCATTACCCACGTCACGCACCTGTTCAACGCCATGACCTCCATCCACCACCGCCAGCCCGGTCCGGCCCTGGCGCTGTTCGAAGCGGCGCAGGTCACCGCGCAGGTGATCAGCGACGGGGTCCACCTGCACCCGGCGATGGTGCGCCTGGTGCGGCGGCTTATCGGCGACGGCCGGATCGCGCTGATCACCGACGGCATGCAGGCCATGGGTCTGCCCGACGGCGACTACGAGTACGACGGCGTGGCGTACACGGCGCGCGACGGCGCCGCCCGGTACTGCGACGGCACGCTCATCGGCACGGCCTGCGGGTTCACCCGCATCCTGGGTACCTACATGCGCCTGACCGGCGCGAGCCTGGCCGAAGCGCTGGTGCCGGCGGTATCGGTGCCGGCCCGGGTGCTGGGGCTGGAGCAGCGCAAGGGGAAGGTGCAGGTCGGCATGGACGCCGATCTGGTCGTCCTCGGCGCGGACCTGGAGGTGTACGCCACTTTGGTGGAAGGACGGGTGGTGTACCGTCGGACCGGCAGATAACGGCGGCTCGCCGACCGCCTGCATCACGAGGCCCTGAGGCCGGGCCAACGGGTGGGCGACCTGCGGCCTTACCTCGGGGTATACAGGAACAGGCGCGATTGCAGGCCTTCGGCCGCTTGGGCCGGGGACAGGCTGGTGTCGACGCGCAGCGCGATCACGTTGGTCTGGCCGGGCCGCAGGAAGGGGGTCACGTCCAGATCCAGTTCCGCCGGACGCACGTAGGCCTCCTGGTAGGGCCGGTGGCCCACGTACTGGCCGTTGACCCAGCACCAGGCCTCGGTTACCACCACCGGAGCGCAGAGCCGGACCTGCTGGCTCTGCGCCGTGGCCGGCACGTCCACCTTGATCCGGTACCAGACGGGGCCGACGTAGGGGTGCCCGCGCCGGTCGTCGTACCCTTGGCGATAGAAGGGGCGGGTCGTGCGTACCGGCCGCCAATCGGTCTCGTCCTGCTCCGGCCGATGCCAGCGGGCCAGGATGCCCTCGTCGTGAGGGTCGGTGCGGAACAGCGCCTCGGCCGGAGCGAGGGCGACCAGAGTGCCGGTTCGGCCGGTGGTTTTCTCGACCAGGGACCGGTAGTAGGTGCGCCGGTCGCGGATCGTCCAGTACCACACGCCGGTGTGGTACCCCTGCTCGTCGGGCCAGATGAAGAATGGGCTGATGTCGTGCAACGGCCGGCGAAGGGCCAGCGTCCGGTCGGCCTGCCGCACCGCCGCGGCGAAGTCGCCGGCGGCCTCGGCGGCGGCCAGGCCCATATAGGCCTCGAGGTGGTCGTAGATCAACCGGTCGACGCGTACGTGCAGCCGGTCCCGCTCCGTGGTGGCCGACCGTTCGGCCTGGGCCACGAGCTCCTGGAGTCGCGCGAGCAGTTCGGGCGTATACACTTCCGGCATGATCCGGTCTTCGTGTCCGTGGATCGGGGCCCGGGTAACGGCCTCGTCCAGGGCCAGGTAGAACGCCTTCATCGGGGGCGCGGCCTGGCCGTACCAGCGCGTGAAGAAGTCGTCCAGGATGGCGTCCACGTCGGCCTCGGCCCGCCATTCCAACTGGGCCCGCAGGTAGCGGCTGACGATACCCGCCTCGGCCCACACGTTCCGGTTCTCGTCGTAGAAGCCGATGACGCCCCACCGCTTCATCAAGGGGAAATCGCGGCGCAGCTTGGTGAACTCCGGTAACGGCGTCAGGCCGGACACGAGCATATTGTAGTTGTACCCGTAGATCCAGACGTTCCCGCACAGCTCGCTCCAGCGGCGGAGCATCTGCCCTTGCTGGACCTTCTGCCAGCAGTGGTCGTCGTCGTAGCCGTGCAGCGTGCAGCTCCAGATGGCCGCGAACATGATGACCAGATGATCGTCCAGCAGCACGCCCTCGGGCGGCAGGTTGCGGTTGGCGTAGCCGTTGGTGGCGATGTATACGTCGGGGAACTCGTCGCGGACGGCAGTCGTGACCCGGTTGACGAAGGTCAGCCACTCGTCGGTAATGCTGGCCTCGCCCGGCACGCCGGGACGTCCGCCCAAGGTCACGAAGCCCCGGTTCAGCCGGACGGTCTCCGGGGTGAAATCGCGGGGCAGGCCGTCGTCCGGCGCGAACCCGTAGGAATTGGCCTCCGGATGCTTGCGGAAGTAGTCCTTGATGATCCCGGCCGCCACCTGGACCGCCTCGGGATTGGTCAGGTTGGGCAGGTAGGGATTCCGGGTGCCGTTCTCATTGAGGGCAAGCAGCTCGGGCTTCTCCTTCGCCAGCGATTCCGGGGCCACCACCTGCCGCACGCTGCCGTCACCGCAGATGGCGAAGATCGGGTCCGGGTTCATCTTGTTCCGCAGCTTCCAGCGCCTCTCCTGGGCCGCCAGCTCGGGCGTGGCGTGCAGCCACCAGTTCCGCATCGGGAAATCGGGCTTCTGGACCACGTGCTGTTCAGGAATCGCGATCGTCTTCAGCCGCGGCACGACCTCGCCGAAGTCGCCCGGCATGAACCAGCGCACGCCCAGGCCGCGGAGGAAATCGTACACGGCGTATTCCGTGCCGTGGTACGGTCCGTCGTTGTTGCCCGCCAGCAGCAGGCGATCGCCTCGGCAGACGATTGCGTAGCCCTCTTCGCGACGGGCCGGCAGGGATGGCGGTTTCCAGCTCATCCGTTAGCCGGCTGCGCCCCACCAGGATCAGCGCTCCGGCCGGTTGCCGGGAGTCGTCGACGATCGGCAGCCTGGCTTCGGAGGTCTTCTGCAGATAGGTCTGCAGTTCCTCAGCCGCGGTCCGCCGTTTGCCGCGGACCGAGTCCGGGGCGTCCTTGGCGATCACGATCCTCGCCCGCGGACGCCCGTCCTGCACGATCACGAGATCAGCGGCCGTCGCGTCCACGACCGCCGCCAGCATGCAGGCGGCCGACAGCCGCGCCCACGACCAGGAGAACCCAGGTCTGGCTCGCAAGAGGGGTCCTTTGGTAAGGGGATGGTTGCTCACGGGCCGGCCGCGGGCAGACACGCGAATCCCTGGTGCATGAAGTGCGCATCGAAGGCGAACGCGTCGCGCAGGCCCAGCGCGCGCATGACCGCGAAGCTGACGCAGTCCACGAGGCTGAGTCCCCGGCGACGGGCTGCCAGCACCGACGACATCGCGGCCGTATGGAGGGCCTTGCTCACCCACTCCACGTGCAGTACTGGGGAGACGTCACGGTCGAAGAGGCTTAGCGCCGCCAGCCCCAGTCGGTTCTGCAGCAGCGCCGCCGTCTCCACCAGGACGTAGTTAGAGGTGATCAAGGGCGCTGAGCCGTGCAGCAGGCGCCGCCACTCGCCCGCGGCAGCCGGGTGGTTGGCATCGGCCGCGTCGAGCACCGCGTACAGGGCGGACGTGTCGACGAAGACGGCGCTCATGCCTGGTACGCATCGGCCAGGTAATCGTCGTGCCGGACCGAGCCGTCTGCTGAGCCCGAGCGGAACCGGCCGGCCGCCTCCATGGCACGGTGGACGCGCTCATCGCGCGACGGGATCTCGGCCCGGGAGCGAAGGGCCCCGTCGAGTGCCTCGCGGATGATCTCCGCCATGGACACGCGACGTTCGGCGGCAAGCTGTTTGGCCAGACGCGCCTGCTCCTGGGTCAACTGGATCTGGGTGCGGACCATATCAGTCTCCATGTTATCGCTTGTGCCACAATGATAACACATGCACGGATGCGCGACAAGGACCGACATGGCCTGCTAACGCAGAAGCACCGGTTGACAGGGTTCGCCCGGCGCCGTACCTCCGCTTACCTGCAGAGCGCGGTTGTTCACACCGGCGGTCAGCACAAGGTAATCGCCCGGCACAGCTTCTGATCCTCCGAGATTGGTACCACGCTGGGCCGTCCGGCACGATCGAGGCAACTTGGGCGGGTAGGCCTGAAGAACGGGGATCTCACGGGGATCGCCGGGGCCTTCACCTTCAGGTTCGGCTCGTTCTGAAAGGATCCCTACCCCATGCGCTTCGTCCTCGACATCGACTACCCGCCCGAACGGATGGCGGCCAACCGTTCGGGCG
>JBAZUN010000033.1:0-23549 GCA_041661365.1 Candidatus Latescibacterota bacterium | reverse complement strand
CACCCGGACTGCGTCCATGGCCAGCAGGGCCTCGCGTTTCACCGGCTTCTTGACCACGCCGTGGACGCAGTCCGGGTGGACCAGGGTCGCCTCGTCGTCGACCCACCCCGAGACCACGATGATCGGGACGTCGCTCCCCCGGTCGCGCAGGTCGAAGAGGAGCTCCTCGCCGTCGTGGGCCCCGGGCATGTGGAGGTCGAGCAGGATCAGGTCCACCCGCTGTCCGTCGAGCAGGCTCAGGGCCTGGTCGACGGAGCCGGCGATGAGCACCGAGTACCCCTCGGGCTGCAGGTACCGCGCCAGCAGCTCGCAGACCTGGGGCTCGTCGTCGACGACCAGGACGGTGGCGGCCGCGTCGTTGCTCATGCTGCCTCGTTTCATTCTCCCGGCGCCCATTAGTAGAGCGTCCGAGAAATACCTTGGCATTCGCGGGCCGATTCATCCCGGCCAGCGTCGTTGCGCTCACTTCCTGTATCTTGCTGTCGATACGGGGCGTTCGCGCGCCTAGCTGGCCGGGCGACTCGCCCCGCTCGGTGACACAACCTATTTCTCGGACGCTCTACTCGGAGCGCGCGCAGCGGAAGCCGATGGTGTTGTCGCTGGTCGCGGGGGTGAGGGCCAGCCGCACCGTGGCGGTCAGCGCCTCCAGCGGCACCCCGATCCGCCAACTCGCGCCGCGCCCGACCCGCAGGGTCCCGGCCGTTGGACCGGTCGGCGCCGTCGTCGGGCCGGTGGCGTAGTAGTCGGCGGCGTACCAGTCCGCGGTCCACTCGTGGACGTTCCCTCCCATGTCGAGCAGACCGTAGAAGCTGACGTCCTCGGGGTAGCTCCCCACCGGGGTGGTGGAGCCGACGTTCCCGGCGTAGTTCATCCGCGTCGGGCCCGGGTATTCGTCGCCCCAGGGGAACCGCCTGTTGTCCAGGCCGCGGGCCGCCATCTCCCACTCGGCCTCGGTGGGCAGTCGCTTGCCGGCCCAGCTGCAGTAGTCGGCGGTCTGGGTCCAGGTGACGCAGTTGGCCGGGTGATCGGCCCGATCGGCCCGACCGGCGTTGCAGTTGGCGGCCCGGCCCGCCTGGCCGCAGGCGCCGGCGTCGACGCAGGCCTGGTATTCCCCGGCGGTCACCTCGCGCTGGTCGATCCAGAAGGCGCTCAGCTCCACCCGGTGGGTCGGCCGCTCGTCGGTGGCCCCTTGCGTCGACCCCATGGTGAAGGCACCGGTCGGCACCTCGGTCATCCCTTCCTGCTCGACGAAGCCGCCTTCGGTCGCCTCGACGGTGACCACGTCCTGCACCGAGGTGGCGGTCCCGTCGGATACCTCCAGGGCGAAGACGTATTCGCCGGCCTCGCCGGGGACGAAGGCCGGATTCGCCGCCGCGGGGTCGGACAGGATCACCGGCTCGCCCGGGCTCCGTCCCAGGGTCCACCGATAGACCAGGGCCGCTCCCTCGGGGTCGCGACTGCCGCTGCCGTCGAGGGTCACCAGCGTGCCGACCGGGACCTGCTGGTCCGGGCCGGCGTCGGCCACCGGCGATTGGTTGGCCGCGGCGGAGATCGTGATCGTGACCTCGTCGTCGTCGCTGAGCTGGCCGTCGCTGACCTGCAGCCGGAAGCGATAGTCACCGGCCGTGGCGAGCAGGGCGGTGGTCCGGGCGGCGGTGGAGTCGGACAGGGTCACCGGTGCGGGGGAGCGCACCACCAGCCATCGGTAGTCCAGGGGATCGCCGTCCGGGTCGTGGCTCCCCGCGGCGCTGAGCGGCACCAGGGTCCCGGAGGCGAAGATCAGGTCCGGGCCGGCGTCGGCCACCGGCGCGGTGTTGCTCAGCCGTACGAGCACCCGGACCGAGTCGGGGCGGCTGGTGTTCTCCCCGTCGCTGACCGTGAGGCGGAACCAGTAGGTGCCGATCACCGTGGGGATGAAGGAGAGGTGGGCCTGACCCGAGCCGGTGGCAACGCGGGCCGGATTGGCGTCCGCCTCGGTCCAGGCGTAGGTAAGGGGTCTCCCCTCGGGATCGGAGCTGTCCGAGCCGTCGAGCTCCACCGGCTGACCGACCGTGGCGAGCTGGTGGGGGCCGGCCTCGGCCACCGGCGGTTCGTTGGCCGGCGGCGGTGCCGGGGGGGCGCTGCACCCGAGGACGATCAGCACGACCAGCAGGCCGAGGATCAGCCAGATGCGAGGCGCCATGACGGGTTCCGTTGGAGGTCGGGATCGGGGCAGAACGCCGAAGGCAGGCGCTTCAGCAGGAGGCACTACGGCCGGCCTGGGGAAGACGTGTCGGGGCAGCAGGATCACGCCCGCGGTTCGCCGGAGGGTGACGGGGGAGGGAGGCCACGGCCGGCGACGCGCTTCAGCGGCAACAGCGCAAGTATACAGGGGCGGCATGGACCTGTCAACCGGGAACTCCGGTGACAGGGAACCGGGTCGATCCTATATTCTCATTGGCGTATTGCTACCCGTCGGCGTTCCCCCTCGGTGCCGCGGCGATCGGCTTCGCCCGGTGCCCCGGCCACCCCCTGATCCTCGACTGAGATCATGCCATCCGAGACCCTCGCGGCAGCGCCGGACGCCAACCTGGGGCTCTACGACGGGTTGGTCGCGCACGGTGAGGTCAACGAGGCCATCGCCCGGGCCGAGAAGAGCGTCCTGTACGGGGAGCAGACCCGTCTGCCCTATTTCCCCGACGACGAGCGCCTGGCCAAGCTGCACGCCGGGGATCCGCTGGTGCTGCTGTTCTGGCGAATCTTCAAGAAGGTCCCGGAGACCCTGCGCGAAGCCCTGCTGGCCACACCGTTCAGCCTCACCCTGGTCCGCGGCGACGGCCTGCTCTTCTTCGCCGACTGCCGCCGCCACCAGGCCGTGCACATCGGCTGCCGGCGGCGCACCATCTACCTGCCCGAGGCCCTGCTGCGGGCGGCCGAGGAGCGGGGGTACGACTACTGGGCGATCGCCGAGGGGCTGGTCTTCGCCTCCTGGATGCTCCTCGACTACCTCCTCCTCGTCGACCTGCTGGCGGCCTACGCGACCGAGGTGGCCGCACTCCCCGGGTACCGGCTCAACGAGGCGCTCCAGCTCAAGCTGGCCCGAACCCACAACCGCCACCGGCGCGACGGCGCCGAGGCCGGCCGGTCCGAGGTCGTCGAGTTCGTCGAGGGGTATCGATCGCGGCTGCTGGCCGTGCACCCCGCCGAGGTCGCGGGGACCGATCCTCACGCCCTGGCCCGGCGGTTGCTCGATCCCGAGCGCGAGCTGCGCTGGGCCCGAGAGAAGATGGAGCGGATCGCCCAGGTCTTCAATTTCCCCGAGCTGTTCCTCTTCGACCGGGACATCATCCACGGCACCGCGTACGAGGAGGCCCGCCGTCGAGGTCAGCGGGTCGAGGCCGCCACCTTCGGCGACGCCCTGCACGACTACCGCGACGCCCTGCGCTTCGAGCCGCGACCGCTGATGACCGTTCTGGGGCGGGCCCGGATGCCCAAGCCGCGGGCCACCTTCCTGCAGCAGACCGTGGCCCTAGGTGGCGAGGGGCTGCGGGGGTACTTCGCCGCGTACCGGGAGGACGAGTCCCAGGTGCGCGAGCTGATGCACCCCTTGTGGGCCTACCTCTGCTCCCTCAGCTCGGATCCGGCCGGGGTCTTCTCGCGGGTGGGACGGGCTCGGGCCCTCACCCGTCAGGCCCTACCCGGCGATCTGGAGGAGCTGATCGCCGGGGTCCTCATCCGCCTCGACCGGGCGCCGAACTACCCCGAGCTGGTCGAGGAGGTGGCGGCCGGCGGTCCAGTGGCTCGGACCGAGCTGGAATCCCTGGTGGCGCGCCAGCAGCTGGTCGAGGACGACGCGTGGGAGGCCTTCAAGTCGCGCAAGCAGAGGATCGTGGCGAGGGCCGGCGAGGTGCTGGAGCGCTGGGCCGGACTCCCGGAGCCGGCCGGTCCGCGGTCCGTGGGGCTGCACCAGGACGAGGCGGTGCAGGCCCTGCTGACCGGTAGTCCCCACCGGCTTACCTCGGACCCCAGCGGGGCCCAGATGTACCTGCAGGCCTACCGGCGGTCCCTGGCCGAGTTCGGACCCGACGATCCGGACTCGAGCTTCCTGCTCGCCAGCCTGCTGATCCGCCTCGACCGGAGCGAGCACTACCCGCGCTTCATCGAGCGGCTCGAGGCTCTGGGCGCGCCGACCGTATCGGCCCTGCACGGGGTCTTCGAGCAGATCCCCGAGCGCGATCTCCGGCGTCGGCCGATCCTCCTGCAGGCCCGGATCCTCTGGAGTCGGATGCTGGCCCGGCAGCGCGCCCAGTACGTCCGGCGGCCCGGATGAACGCCCACCTTGTCCACCTGGTCGCGGTCCTGACCCTGATCGCGACCACCGGGTGCGGCCTGGGCTGGCACCGTCCGCCGGCCGAGCCCGAGGTGGTGACCGCGGCTGCCGGTCTGGCCCGGTCCGTCCGGGAGCTGTCCCAGGGCCGACCGATCGCCTGGCTCGGGGTGCGGGAGGAGGAGGGTGGCCTGACGCCGACCAGCGAGCTGCTGGATCGGTACCTCCTCTCGGCCCTGATCGCCGAGGGGCTGGCCGTGACCGTACCCGACAGCGTTGCGACCGGCGGCTCCTGGGGGAAGGAGGAGGCGGTCCCCGAGCGGGTCTGGCGCGCTGCCGAAGCCGGCCGCCTGGCACTGGCCGGCCGGGTGCATCGTCAGGCGGGGTGGAATCACCTGCAGTTGGTGCTGGTCGACCCGACCGACGGAGCCCTGGCCGGCACGGCCACCCGATCCCTGCGCGAGGTCGCGGTCCAGCGTTTGGTGGCTGCCTCGGATCACCGGCGCGGTCAACGGGACGAGGAGGAGCCGCTGGTCCTGGAGGTCCATCGGCTCGGGGTTCGCTCCGAGGGCGGCCTGACCCGGCCGGTGGCCGTCGAGCCCGGAGCGGTGCTGCAGGCCGGGGATCGCCTGCAGGTGCGGGTGCGGGCCCGCCGGGACTGCGAGGTCTGGGCCTTCCTCTACAGCTCGGCAGGGGAGGTGCGCGAGCTGCTGTCCAGCCGCCGGGTCTTCGCCGGTCGCTGGGAGTACGGACCGGGTCAGGATTCCTGGCTGAGTCTGGGTGAGGGGACCCAGGTCTACACCCTTTATCTGGTCGCCGGCAGCCGCCTTCCCGAGGAGCGCGAGGAGCTGTGGGAGCGGCTGGCCGAGCTGATCGAGCAGGGCCAGGTCGTCCGGGATACCGGCCTGGAACTGCTCGACCGGGTCCTGGCGGAGTTCCTCGGCCGCGGCCTGAAGGAAGGGGCCGCGGTCCCCGTCGTCCGTGGGGGGGACGACGTCCGCGCGGGAACCGAGGAGAGCTTCATCCTCGAGGACGGTACCCCGGTGAGCAGCCGGGCCGAGGAGCTGAGCGGCGCGCCGCTGGTGATCCGCGCGGTCAGCTTCTCCGTGCAGTAGCACAACCCTGGAGGAATCCGGTGCCGGGCATCTACCTGGACCACAACGCCACCACCCCGGTCCGTCCCGAGGTGCTGGAGACCATGCTCCCGTACCTGACCGAGCGGATCGGCAATCCCTCGAGCCTGCACCGGTGGGGGAGGGAGGCGCGGGAGGGGATCGAGGGAGCCCGGGCCTCGGTGGCTCGCCTGCTCGGGTGCGCACCGGCCGAGATCCACTTCACCAGCGGCGGCACCGAGGCCGACAACTGGGCGATCAAGGGGGTGGCCGCGGCCGCCGGCCGCCGCGGCCAGCGGCTCGTGACCACGCGGATCGAGCACCCGGCGGTCCTGGGCGCCTGCCGGTACCTCGAGCGTCGCGGCTTCGAGGTCGTGTACCTGCCGGTGGACGCCCTCGGGGTCGTCGATCCGACCGAGGTGGCCCGGGCCGTGGACGAGCGGACCGTGCTGATCTCGGTGATGCACGCGAACAACGAGACCGGGGTCCTTCAACCGGTGGCCGAGATCGGGGCCCTGGCCTGGGAGCGGGGGGTGCCGCTGCACGTGGACGCGGTGCAGAGCCTCGGCAAGGTGGCGGTGGAGGTCGACCGGCTCAGCGCCGACCTGGTGGCGGTCTCGGCCCACAAGATCGGCGGTCCTAAGGGAGTCGGCGCGCTCTACGTCCGGAGTGGGATGGAGTTGGAGTCCCTGGCCCACGGCGGCGGCCACGAGCACGGACGGCGAGCCGGCACCGAGAACGTGGCCGGCATCGTCGGCATGGGCCGGGCCGCGGAGCTGCTGCTGGCCGAGCTGGTCACCACCCGGATCGCGCTGGCCCGGCTGCGCGACCGGCTCGAGCAGGGGGTGCTGGCGACGGTCGACGGGGTGCGGGTCAACGGTCACCCCATCCTGCGGTTGCCCAACACCACCAACCTCTCCTTCGCCGGGGTCGATTCCCAGGATCTGGTGAAAGGGTTCGACCTGCTCGGCGTGGCCGCGGCCAGCGGTTCGGCCTGCGCCTCGGACGACCCCTCGCCCTCGCACGTGCTGGTGGCCATGGGGCTGGGACCGCGCGAGGCGGCCGGCGCCGTCCGCTTCAGCCTCGGTCGCCAGAACACCGAGGCCGAGGTCGACCGCGTGCTGGGGCTCCTCCCCGAGCTGGTGGCGCGGCTGCGCCGCCTTCCCGCGCTCTGACCGCTTCGTCGTCGGTCACGAGGTTGCCCTTCCATCCGACCTGCGCTTGACGGTCCTCGGACCGCTCAGCACTCCAGCGCATCTGGTACATCAGACCGGTCGGCGTCGGCGATAGGTGAGGAAGTCCAGCCCGTCCTCGTGGCGCTGGTCGACCAGAACCCAGTCGACCGGCGACCACTCGGGGAAGAAGACCTCCCCGGCCGGATCGTCGGGGACCCGCGTCAGGATCATCTCCTCGGCCAGCGGCAGGGCCAGCCGGTAGATCGCCTCGCCGCCGATCACGCAGACCCGCTCCACCCCGTCGGCGCGGCAGTGCGCCAGGGCCTCCTCCAGGCCGGGGCAGAGGATCGCTCCCGGCGGCAGCGGAAAGTCGGTCCGTCGGCTGATGACCAGGTTCAGGCGTCCGGGCAGGGGCTGCCGCGGCAGGGACTCCCAGGTGCGGCGGCCCATGAGCACGGGGTGCGCATCGGTCACCCGGCGGAAATGCCGCAGGTCGGCCCGGTACCGCCAGGGGATCCGGCCCTGGGCGCCGATGCACCCGTTCCGGGCCACGGCGGCGACGAGGACGATCTCCATCCCGCTCAGTCTCCCGGGTGGAAGAAGCCGCGGATCCCGGGATGAGGCGACCCCAGGGCCTCGGTCACCGTGCCCTCGAAGACCAGGCGGCCGTTGTCGAGCATGGCCAGGCGGCCGTCGAGTCGCTGGATGCTCAACAGCTCGTGGGTCACCACCACCACGGTGGTGCCCAGGTTGCGGTTGAGGGTCAGCAGCAGGTGGTCGATCCCGGCCGCGGTCACCGGGTCGAGGCCGGCCCCGGGCTCGTCGCAGAAGAGGAGCTCCGGGTCGAGGATCATGGCGCGCGCCAGGGCCGCCCGCTTGCGCATCCCGCCGGAGAGCTCCGAGGGTAACCGATCCCCGGCCCCGGCCAGTCCGACCATGGCCAGGCGGGTCTGCACGATCGCCCGGGTCAGCCCGGGGTCGACCCGCGCGTGCATCTCCAGCGGGAGGGCCACGTTCTCGGCCACGGTCAGAGAGTTCAGCAGGGCCCCGTACTGGAACATCACCCCGAGCCGACGCCGCAGCGGGGCCAGCTCCTCCGGGTCCCGGCCGGTGGTCTCCTCGCCGAAGAGGGAGATCCGGCCGGCCGTCGGCTGCACCAGCCCGAGGATCGACTTCAGCAGGGTGCTCTTGCCGCAGCCGCTGCCGCCGAGGATGACGGCGATCGCGCCGCGGCCGATCTCCAGGTCGACCCCCTGCAGCACGGTCCGGCCGCCGTAGGCCACCTGCAGTCCCTGGACCTCGACCACCGCCGTCCGTCCGTCGCCGCTCATCGGAGGTAGAACACCAGGCCCCAGAGGCAGTCCAGGGCGATGATCCCGAAGATCGAGGCGACCACCGAGGAGGTGGTGGCCTGACCGACGCCGGTGGCCCCGCCGCGGAAGCCGAGGCCGCGGTGGACCGCGATCACGGTGATCGCCCAGGCGTAGGAAAGGCTCTTCAGCAGGCCGGTGAGGATGTCCTTGAGGAAAAGGGCGCCCACGAGCTGATCGAGGAAGGCCTGGGGCGCCAGGCCCATCGAGGCGATGCCGATGACGCTCCCCCCGAGGATGCCGACGAAGTCGGCCAGGATCGTCAGCAGGGGGACGCAGACCATCATGGCCCAGAGCTTGGGGACGGCGACGAAGCGGAGCGGCTCCAGGCCCATGGTCTGCAGGGCGTCCAGCTCCTCGGTGAACTTCATCGTCGCCACCTCGGCGGCGATCGCCGAGCCGCTGCGGCCCGAGACCAGGATGGCGGTCATCAGCGGACCCAGCTCGCGGGTGATCCCGATGGCCAGCAGGTTGGCCGTGTAGATGTCGGCACCGAACTGGCGTAATTGGGCCGCGGCCTGCAGGATGGAGACCGCGCCGATGAGGAAGAGGATCAGGGCGACGATCGGGACGGCCTGGGAGCCGATGGCCACGGCCTGGTCGAGGAAGGTGCCCCGCCGGATCCCCTGTCGCCGCGGCAAGGCGGCCACCGCGGCCCAGGTCAGATCGGCCGCCAGATAGAGGAAGAGGAGCAGCTCGCGGTACAGGTCGGCGATCCAGCCGCCCAGCCGCTCCAGGGTGCCGGTCGGGATCGTCGGCGCAGTCCCGGCCCCGACCGCCGGAGGGGTGGCCAGCGCGTGCATGGCCCGCAGCCCCTCGGGCAGGGAGACCACGGCGACGCGGCACCCCGGCCGCGCCTCGGCCTCGGCCAGGCGGTGGAGGAAGACGGCCCCGGCCGCATCGAGTCGGGTCAGGCCGCTTGCGTCGACCCGTACCTCGGGACCCGGATGCTCGGCCAGGAGTCGGCGGACCTGCTCGGTCACCCGGCCGACCGTCCACACGGTCAGCGGCCCCTCGAGGCGGATCCCGTCGGCCCGGTTGAGGACCTCCACCGCGATTCCTCAGAGAAGGTAGTAGAGGCGCAGCAGGGCCTGCTGTCTGGCCTGCAGCCGTCGCAGCGGCTTCTCCCTGGTCAGGTCCGCCACCAGGTCGACGCTGGCGAAGCTGGAGAGGGCCAGGCGCAGGCGGTTCTCCCAGTTGAACTCCCAGGAGTCGGAGCCGGCCGACGGCATGAGCAGGTCGAATTCCGAGTCGAGGATGGCCAGGCTGGTCAGCCGGGCGTCCATGATCACCAGGGCCTCGAGTCCGCTGCTGGAGGCGTTGGCCAACCGGCGGGCGCGGCTCCGATCGGTGCTCAGGTCGTAGGCGTCGGTCGCGTAGGTCTGCCGCGCCCCCATGCCGAGCCGCAGGTTCAGGTTCAGCGGGAACGACCGCACGAGCTGCGAGTTGATCCCGACCCCCTGTCGCAGGTGGAGCGGGGAGAAGGAGGGGGCGAGGGTGAAGCGGCGGATCCCGGAGCGGACCTGCAGGGTGTCCCCGCCCGTGCCGATGAGGGCCAGGTCCTGGGCCGAGGTGAAGCGCGCGGTGGTCGGAAAGGCGCTGGTGCTGACCACCCCGCGCAGGTACGGCCCGAACCCCCGGGTCAGGCGGTAGATGTAGGTTGCCCGGGCCTCCATCTGGTCGATCGACTTAGACAGCGGATGGCCGCCTTCCTTGGCGAACCCTTCCTCGGCGATCAGCCGGAGTATGGCGTAGTGCCGGGTGCCGTTGTAGACCGACCGGTTGTCTAGCTGGGCCGACAGGGAGACGGTGGAGCCGTCGTCCCCGGTGCGGCGCTGGGTGGTGTTGAACAGGACCGAGGCCCCGAGCTGCCAACTGCTCTTCCAGCCGGCCGCGCCCTGGGCCACCGGCCCCTGCCGCTCTAGAGGGGGGTAGAACCCCACGAAGGTCTTGGTGGCCGAGTCGACCACCAGGTTGCGCTGGACCAGCTCGCCGGGCAACACCCGCAGGCTGAACTTGCGGGTGGTGGAGACGTTGTCGCCGACCTTGACGATCTCGTAGGTCCCGGCGGGGAGGAGCCAGGTGCGGACCGCCTCGCCCCGCTCCTCCTCGATGCCGAAGCCGATCCCGTAGTGGTCGCCGCCCGTGGCCTCGAAGAGCTCGTACGACTCGCTGACCGCGGTCCGGGTCTCGTCGATGACGTTGATCACCAGGCCGGACCAGAACGGCCGGACCAGGGTGGTGTGTCCCTCGACCACCTGGACCGCGCGGCTCATCATCTGCGAGGCTGAGCCCGAGCCGACCAGCACGGTGTACGGCCCCGGGTTGAGGAGCACGCCGGTCCCCGGGTTGGCGGCCGACACCTCCCGCTTCCCCTGCAGGACGCGGTAGCTCGGCTCGTTGAGCGCGGCGGTCATCGCCGGGACGAAGAGGAACCCCTTGCCGCGGGGGAGGAGGGTCTGGTCCAGCTCGAGCTGGCCGCGGGCCGGGGGCGCGATCCAGGTACTCTCGTCCGCCCGCAGCGCGGCCGGAGCCAGGCAGAGGAGGAACAGGAGGGCGCGACGGAAGGGCATCAGAACCTCGGGTTCAGGGAGCCAGCTTCCCCGGGATCAGCTCGTAGTCGCCGGTGGTCGGCACGGTCGGTACGGTGTCGCCGACGGCCGGGGCCGCGACGGTGGTATCGGTGCCGGCGGCGACCAGCGGCTTCCCCTCGCGCTGGCGCTTCTGGTTGAGCAGGAGGTAGTCGATCTCCCGCAGGTACTGCTCCATCTGGCCGCGCAGGATCTCGCTGAGGGCGGCCACGGTGTAGGTCATCTCGGGGTTGAAGACGTCCCGCTCGCGGTCGAATTCGCCGCGCCAGACCACCGTCCCATCCGCCTCCCGGGTCAGCTCCAGGGAGATCGCCAGGCGGGCGGCCCACAGGTCGCCGCTGTCGTACCGCTCGAGGACCTTCACCCGGCCGCTGAGGATCAGGTCGGGCCGGCGCTCGAGGAACTCGCGGTCGCCGCCGACCACGGTGAACAGGCTCGCCTGCCGCAGGTACTGCAGGACGACGTCGGTGAACAGGTCCCCCGGACGGACCGCCCAGCCGTGCAGGCCGTCCCGCTTCAGCTCGTACCGGTCCCGGCGGAAGATGATCTCGTTCCGGTTGTAGGCCCGCAGCACCTCGAAGGTGCGGACCTGCACCTGCAGGGGGTACGGTCGCTCCGACTCCTTGAGCAGGCCGCGGATCGGCTCGAGGGAGATCGTGTAGTACCGGCGCTGGGGGAGCTCGGCCTTCCCGCCGAGGAGTTGGGCGCAGCCGACCTGCAGCAGGGCGACCAGGATCCCGGCGACCGCGGTCAGGCGACCGCGCGGGCCGGCCAGCGACCGGCGGCGGGACTCACTCACTGGTCCGTCCTCCTCCGCGGATTAGCACCGAGGGATTGTCGCGGACGATCTCGGTGGTCTCGCGCACGTTCTGCAGGGTCTCCTCGAGGTCCTGCATGGCCCGCAGGATGTTGGTCCGCGTCGCGCCCAGGGTCTGGTCGATGTGGGCGAAGGTCTCGTCGATGTTCGCCACCGTGGTGTTGAGGTTGGCGATCAACTGGGGCACCGGTCCTTCCATCTGCTGCCGCAGCTGCTGGCTGACGACCTGCATGTTCCCCACCGTCGACTGCAGCTTGCGGCCGGTGAGCAGACCGCGCAGGGAGTCCATGGTGGCGTCGAGGGTGATTGCCGAGCCGGCCAAGTGCTGGCTGGCCAGGGCCAGGTTGACGGCCGCCTGTCCCAGCGGCTGGCGGTTCTCCTGCACCACCTGGTCGAGGTGCTCGGTCAGGTCCGCGGCCCGCGTCATCAGCCGCGCGAACTCCTGCTGGTTGGCCGGCGCCAGCAGCTCGTTGATCCGGTCGAGGGCCTGCTCCATCTTGTTGGTGATGACGTCGGCCCGTTCCTCGAGCCGGGACAGGAAGGAGGCGCTGGTCGGGATCTGCGATCCCGGCGGCAGCGGCTCGGACTGCTGGGAGCCGGCGATCAGCTCGATGTACTTGAGCCCGGTGATCCCCAGGTTGGAGATCGCCGCCTGGGTGTCGCGGCGGATGGCGTTGGAGACCTTGGCCGGCTCCACGGTGATCTCGACCACGATCGCGGTGATGTCCTGGGGCGAGACGTAGATCCGTTCGACGCGGCCCACGGCGATCCCCTGGTACTTGACCTGGGCCCCCTCGGTCAGACCGCCGACCGAGACCCCGCGGAACTGGATCGTGTAGAGATCGCGGCTGCCGACGAGGTGGCTGCCCCCCACGGCCAGCAGGAAGAGCAGCAGCAGGCCGCTCGCCACCAGGAAGAAGACCGCGAGGCGGATCTTCTGGGCCCGGGAAGCCATCGGCGGGTCAGCGGCGCGAGGGGAGGGGCGTGGGCGGCATGGTGCCCGGAATATGGGGATTCCGTCCGGGGCGGGCAAGCCGCGGCAGGAGCGTTTTCCTCGGTGCCCGCTCGATGACCGCGGTTCCTTGTGCCGTCCTGAAACCGTCCTATATTACCCGCTTCGTCGCCACCCGGACCGGCTTCGTCCGGCCGGGGCGCTTCCCGATTCGCCTCGGTAACCTGATCACCGGCCTGCTTCCATCCGCGGCTTCCCGGCATCTGTCATGATCACCGAGTTCTACGACGGCCGCACCGTGCTGATCACCGGCGCCACCGGTTTCCTCGGTCAGGGCGTGGTGGCCAAGATCCTGCGCGACCTGCCCGCGGTCCGGCGGATCTACGCCCTGATCCGGCCGCGGCGCCAGCCCGGCGGCGTCCTCCTCTCGGCCCAGGAGCGGCTGCACGAGGAGCTGCTCATGGCCGACGTCTTCGACCGTTTCCGGCGCGAGGATCCCACCGGTTTTGCCGCGGCCGGGGCCAAGGTGGTCGCGGTGTCCGGCGACATGACGGCGCCCGGTCTGGGGCTGCAGCCCGAGGTGCGCGAGCAGCTCCGCGACGAGGTCGACCTGGTGATCAGCGTGGCCGCCACGGTCACCTTCGACGAGCCCCTCGACCAGTCGATCCGCCTGAACACCCTCGGCCCGCTCGAGCTCCTCCGCTTCGCGACCTCCTGCCCGCGCGACCCGGTCTTCGTGCAGGTCTCCACGGCCTACGTCAACGGCCGCCTGTCCGGTCCGATCCCCGAGGAACTCCTTCCCGCCGACCGGGACATCCGCCAGCTCATCGAGGGCCGCCGCGGCCCGGGATTCGACCCCGAGGCCGAGATCGCCGACGGTCAGGCCTTCTGCGCCCGGGTCGACGCCGAGGCCGCCGGTGAGCCGCTGCGCCAGCGGTTGCGCCGCGAGATCCTCGCCGAAAGCCGGTCGCACCGTCCCTCGGAGCGACGCCTGACCCAGTTGGTCGAGGACCGCGTCCGTCGCTGGCGCGAGCGGGCCCTGGTGGCCGAGGGGATGCGGCGGGCCAAGGCTCACGGCTGGAACGACGTCTATACCTTCACCAAGGCGATGGGCGAGCAGATGCTGGTGCGGCACCGGGGGCGGCTGCGCCTGGTGATCCTGCGGCCCAGCGTGGTGGAGAGCAGCCTCGAGGACCCGGAGCCGGGATGGATCTTCGGCCTCAAGGTGACCGATCCCCTGATCGTGGCCTACGGCCGGGGGATGGTCCCGGACTTCCCGGTGCGCGCCGACGTGGCCATGGACCTGGTGCCGGTCGACCTGGTGGTCAACGCCATCCTCGCCAGCGCCACCCAGGCCGAGCGGGACCAGGTGCGGGTCTTTCAGGCCGCCACCAGCGCCGAGAACCCCCTGCTCGCGGCGCAGATCTACACCTACATCCGCCAGTATTTCGGCGAGAACCCGATGCGCGGCCGCGACGGGCGGATCCCCGAGCTGTCCGAATGGCGCTTCTCCAGCGTGCGGCGCTTCCGCCTCCGTTTCCTCCTCGGCTACCTCTACCCGCTGCGGGTGCAGCAATGGCTCCTCGACCGGCTGCCGGAATCCCTGGCGCCGACGGCCCGCAAGCGCCGGCTCGCGGCCCTGGAGAAGCGGCTGCGCCGGGTGCTCTACTTCACCGAGCTGTTCACCCCGTACACCACCCTGAACTGCCGCTTCGAGGCCACGCGGGTCCTGGCCCTGTACGCCTCCCTTCCCCCCGACGAGCAGCGTCGCTTCAACATGGACGTGCGGCGGATCGACTGGCGCACCTACTACCAGCGGGTGCACCTGCCCGGCCTGCGGCGGCACGTGCTCAAGGAGGGGGGCCAGGACGAGTCGCTGCTGCTGGAGAGCCCGGAGGAGCCGGGCGCGGAGGAGGAGCGATGGCGGACCGAGCAGGGGATCCGCACCCTTCCCGACCTGCTGCGGTGGGCCGCGACCCGGCACGCCGCTCGCCCGGCCCTGCAGCAGGAGCGACCGGGCCGTTCGACTAGCTGGACCTACGCCGAGCTGCAAGAGCGGGTCGAGGGGATCGCCCGCTGCTGGCACCGGTGCGGGGTAGGAGCCGGCAACCGCCTCCTCCTCTGCGGCGAAGGGGGACCCGAATGGACGGCGGCCTGCCTGGCCGGTGCCCTCCTCGGCGCGCCGGTGGTGCCCCTGGATCACCGGCTCTCCGACGCCGAGCTGCTGGAGCTGGCCGCCTTGGTCGAGGCCCGTGCCCTGATCCTGCCCGGTGAGCGACTGACCAGGCTGACGGCCAACGGCCCGATACCGTCGCCGACCGAGGCCGGACCGGTGCTCCTCTTCGATCTCGACCGGCAGGGTCAGCCGGTGGGTATCCCGGTCCCCGGCGAAACCGCGACCGGAGCCTGGACCCCGCCGGAGGTGGAGCCCGAGGCTCCGGCGATGATCCTGTTCAGCGTCGGGCCCCTTGACCAGCAGCGGGGCGCCGTCCTTACCCACGCCGGTCTGGTGGCCGCGGGGCTGGCCCTGGCCGAGGTGCATCGCCTCATCGACGCCGACCGGGTCTGCTGTGCCCTGCCCCCGCACCAGGGATTGGCCCTGGCCGGCGGCCTGCTGCTACCGCTGTTGGGCGGAGCCGCGGTCACCCACGCCGATCCCTCGCTCGGTCCGGCCGCGCTTAATCGAGACCCGAAGGAAGCGGCCACGGTGGTGCTGGCCGGGGCCGAGCTGCTGGAACCGGCCGCGGTCGCGGCCCGACAGCCCGAGGCCGGGCTCTGGACTGCCGGCTTGGCCGCCCTGCGCGGCGCGCGGCTGGTGCTGGCCGGCGAGGATCTTGCCGGGAGTTCTGCCGAGGCCCTGCGGGGCGTTGGGGTGTCGCTTTGCCAGACCTACGGCCCGGTCGAGGGAGGGCTGGTGGTCGCCGCTAATCAGCCCGACGGGGTGCGCTGCGGCTCGGTCGGGCAGCCGCTTCCGGGGTTCGAGATCAGCGTGCGCGGGCCCGATGCCCAGGGGTGGGGGGAGGTGCTGGTACGCGGACCGGGCCTGATGTCCGGGTACCTCGGGCGACCGGACCTGACCGTGCAGGTCCTGGTCGACGGCTGGGTGCAGACCGGGGATCGCGGCCGGCTCGACCCTGACGGCCACCTGCTGCTCGCTTCAGGGCCGCGCCTCGCCCGACCCGAGGCGGGGCTTGCCTCTGCCGGGCCGGAGGCCTCGGTCGCGGCCCCGCCGGGCGCAACGTCCCAGCCGCCGGGACACCTGCTGCGGGCGATCCTGTGGGGGCCGGCGAGCCGGCTCTTCGCCCGGTGCTTCTCCCTCCGGGCCGAGGGGCTGGAGCACCTGCCCCAGGACCGGCCGTACCTGATCGCGGCCAACCACACCAGCCACCTCGACGCGGTGGCCGTGATGGTCGCGGTTCGGCCGTACGTGGCCCAGTGCACGGTCATCGCGGCCGAGGACTACCTGCGCCGCTCGCGGGTGAAGGCCTGGCTCATCCGGAACCTGATCGGGGCCGAGCCGTTCGACCGGTACGGCGACTTCCGCGAGAGCCTGGCCCGGGCCCGGGCCCTGGTCGGGGTGCGACGGCCGCTGCTGGTCTTCCCCGAGGGGACCCGCTCCCTCTCCGGCCACCTGCAGACCTTCAAGCCGGGGATCGGCCTGCTCTCGGTCGAGCTCGACCTGCCGATCGTTCCGGTCCACGTCGACGGTACCGGACAGGCTCTGCCGCGCGGCCACCGCTGGCCGCACCGGGTGCCGATCCATCTCTCCTTCGGCCCCCCCCTGGAGCCGGGCTCGGGCGGCTCTTCGGTCGCCGGTCGGTACGAGTCGTACCGCGCCCTGGCCGAGCAGGTGCGGCGGGCCGTCGAGTCCCTGGCACCCGCCCGCCCATAACCGGTTCGGAGGTCCGGCGCCATGTGTCCCTACGTGCTGCAGCTCGGTCCCCTGACCATCGCCAGCTTCGGCCTGATGGTGGCCCTGGCCTTCCTCGCGGCCATGTACATCCTGCGGCGGGAGCTGGGCCGCAAGGGGCTCGATCCGGAGCTGGGTTCCTCGATCGTCACCGCGGCCATGGTCGGCGGCCTGGTCGGCGCCAAGCTCTACTACGTGGCCTTCGAGACCCCCCCCGACCTGCCGTGGTCCGAGCTGCTGCGGGTGACCTTCTCCGGTGCGGGGCTGACCTGGTACGGCGGATTCCTCGTGGCCGCGGCCGCCATCGTCTGGCTGATCCGTCGCCGCGGCGTGCCGGTGCTCCAGGTCGCCGATGCCGCCGGGATCGCCCTGGCCCTCGGGTACGCCGTCGGCCGGATCGGCTGTCAGCTCGCCGGGGACGGTGACTACGGCATCCCGACCGACCTGCCGTGGGGGATGGCCTACCCCGACGGGGTAGTGCCCACCCTGGAGCGGGTCCACCCCACGCCGGTCTACGAGACCCTGTCCAACCTCGGCATCTTCGGGGTCCTGTGGGCGACCCGGCGGCGCCTGTCCCGGCCGGGACTGTCCTTCAGCCTGTACCTGGTGCTCACCGGTCTGGCCCGCTTCCTGGTCGAGTTCATCCGGATCAACCCCAGGGTGCTCTGGGGGCTGAGCGACGCCCAGCTCATCAGCCTCGGGATGATCCTCGCCGGGGTCGCGGGATTGGGCTGGCTGACCCGCCGGAAAGACGCTGACCGGCCATCGGCCTGAGCGCTGCCGGTACTCCACCGTCGACCTCCCATCGCCGAACCTCGAGGAGACGATCCGCCATGCCCGACGCCCCCCGGTACCCGCGGCTCTCCACCTTGAAGACCGCGGCCGAGTTCCGGGCCCATGTTGCTTCGCTCGGGCTGCGCCTGGAGTGCGACGAGCAGATCCTCAGGGCCCCGGACTCGCCGTTGGCCCGGTCCTACCGGATCGGGGAACGGGTCATCGGCAACCGCTTCGCGATCCAGCCGATGGAGGGGTGGGACGGGACCGAGGACGGGATGCCGACCGAGTACACGCGGCGTCGGTGGGCCAACTTCGGCCGCAGCGGGGCCAAGCTGATCTGGGGCGGGGAGGCCTGCGCCGTGGTCCCCGAGGGGAGGGCCAACCCGAACCAGCTCATGGTCCGGCCGGAAACCAGGGCCGGGCTGGCCGAGCTGCTGAACCTGCTGCGGACCGAGCACCTGGCCGCCTGCGGCAGCACCGACGATCTGCTGGTCGGCCTGCAGCTCACCCACTCGGGCCGCTTCTGCCGGCCGTACCGCAAGGATCGACTCGAGCCGGGGATCGCCTACCACCACCCGATCCTCGACCGCAAGTTCGGGATCGCCGCTGACCATCCGGTGCTGACCGACGAGTACCTGGACCGGTTGGTCGAGGAGTACGTGCGGGCGGCCAGCATCGCTCACGAGCTGGGCTTCCAGTTCGTCGACGTCAAGCACTGCCACGGGTACCTCGGGCACGAGCTGCTGAGCGCCTACACCCGGCCCGGCAAGTACGGAAGCTCCCTGGAGAACCGGACCCGCTTCCTGCGCCAGGTGGTGGCCGGGATCCGGGCCAAGGCCCCGGGCCTAGGGATAGGGGTACGCCTGAGCCTGTTCGACCTGGTGCCGTTCCGGCCTGACCCGGCGCAGAGCGAGGGCCGACGATTGGGACCGGGCGTGCCCGAGCCGTACGCCGACTGCCTGCCCTACCGGTACGGCTTCGGCGTGGACGCGAACAACCCGGAGCGGATGGACCTGACCGAGCCGCTGGCCCTGATGACGATCTTCGAGGAGTTGGGGGTGGAGTTGGTCAACCTCTCCTGCGGCAGCCCCTATTACAACCCCCACATCCAGCGGCCCGCGCTCTTCCCTCCCTCGGACGGGTACCAGCCGCCCGAGGACCCGCTGGTCGGGGTGGCCCGCCAGCTCGAGGCCGTGGCCGCGGTCAAGGCCCGCTTCCCCGCGATGCCGGTGGTCGGCACCGGGTACTCCTATCTGCAGGAGTTCCTGCCCCAGGTCGGCCAGGCCGAGGTCAGGTCGGGTCGGGTCGACTTCGTTGGGCTCGGCCGGATGGTCCTGGCCTACCCGGAGCTCCCCCGCGACGTCCTCGAACGGGCCAGGCTGGAGCGGCGCCGGCTCTGTCGCACCTTCAGCGACTGCACCACCGCGCCCCGCAAGGGGATGATCTCGGGGTGCTTCCCCCTCGACCCGTTCTACCGCGATCTCCCCGAGGCCCAGCGCCTCAAGGAACTGAAGGCCGCGGAGTGAGGAACGGGCCTTATCGGCCCCACTTCGCAAAGGTCCGCAGCACCCCGTCCGCCGTCTCCCGGTCGCTCACCCCTGAGACCGAGACCCAGGCCCCCTCGGGCCGGAGCGCGGCGAAGAGCCGCTCCAGGTCGGCCAGCGGCACCCCCAGGCAGAACGACCTCCCCGCCTCCTGGATCCGCTGGTATACCGGGATCCAGTCGGCCCAGTAGTCGTGGTTGGCGCCCGCCACCCACTGGATCGCGTGGAGCTTGGGCACGGCGAGGAGCCGGTCGAGGAAGCGCAGGGCCTGCGGTCCGTCGAGGTGATAGATCGAGCGGTCCATGTGCGCGCATTCCCGCTCGATCCCGGGCAGGAACAGCTCGTCGAAGAGCCGGTCCGAGACCATGCAGGAGAAGTCGTTCGACGGCACGTGGTACCGGCCGCGGCAGGTGGCGTTGAGCCAGGTGGTGCTGGGCATGCCAGCGCGGCTCAGCCGGTCGTGGAAGAAGTCGTAGAGCCGCAGGAAGTCGTCGGTCACCCGCTCGACCAGGGCCTTCACCTCGGCGGGCCGTTCGAGGACGTCGAGGCACAGCTCCTGCGGGTCGCGGAAGGCGGCGATCGCGTCCCCGCCCGGGTGGAGGTCGGTGTACCCGACGATGAACCGGCCTTGGGCCGCGTCGATCAGGGCATCGGTCATCTCGACCAGCTTGCGGTGGTAGAAGCTGCCAGGATCGAGCCGCAGCGCGGCCACGGTCTCCGGGTTCCAGTCTCGAAGATTCGGCACGCTCCACGAGGTGCTCTCCCCGAACTCCAGCTCGCAGCCGTAGAAGGCCGAGAAGATCTCCGGCCCGAGGTTCGGGAAACAGGTCGGGAGGCTGTCCCCGTGGAAACAGGTGTTGGCCATGGCCGCGCGGGTCCGCTCGACCACGTATTCGGTGTCGAGCCAGCGGTCGCGCAGGGTGGGATGGTCCTTCGCCGGTGGCCAGGGGACCTGCTCCTGGGGTGTCCGGGGGAAGGCGATGGAGACCAGGGGGCGGTCGAGGACCTGGCCGTCCCACCAGGCCTCGTACCGGTTCAGCACCTGCTCGAAGTCGGGCTTGTACTCGAACATGCGGCGTCCTCTTTTTCTTTGGATTATCGCTGTCGCGATTTAGTTGTTTTTTTATTGCGCGGGGTGGGGTCAGTCGAGGAGCGGGGCGATGGCCGCTCCGGCCTTCAGGCCGTGGCCGGACAGGATCGCCACTACGGTTGTTCCCGGCCTGAGCCTGCCCTGGTCTCGCAGCCGCTGCAGGCCGGGCCAGATCGTGGCCGAGGTCGGCTCGACGCAGAACCCGGCCCGACCGAGCCGTCGCACCCCGTCGGCGATCTCGTCCTCGGTCACCGCCACGGCCGTACCGCTCGCTTCGCGCAGGGCGTGCAGCAGCTCGCGGTCGCGCACCGGTCCCGGCAGGGCGATCCCATCGGCCAGGGTCGAGGCTCCGGCCGCGGCCGGGGTCACGCGATCGGCCTTGGTCTGCATCGCGGTACAGACCGGCGAGACCCGCTCGGCCTGCACCGCCACCAACTTCGGTAAAGCCGCGATCGCGCCGGCCTGCAGCAGCTCGGAGAACCCGTAGTACAGACCGAGGAGGATGCTTCCCGCCCCCACGGGGCAGACCACGACCTCGGGGGCCTGACCGCCGAGCTGCTCCCACAGCTCGAAGGCCATGGTCTTGACCCCGTGGAGGAAGAGCGGCTGCCAGAGGTGCGAGGCATAGGTGGCGCCGGTCCGCCGGACGTGCTCGAGCAGGGCCTCGGTGGCCCGCGGTCGCGGCCCCTCGACCCGCACCAGCCCGGCGCCGTACTGGCGGACCTGCACCAGCTTGGCGGCCGGGGCCGAGGCCGGACAGAAGACCGTCAACCGGATCCCGGCCCTGCCGGCGTACGCGGCCAGGGCCGCCCCGGCGTTTCCAGAAGAATCCTCGACCGCCTCGACGACCCCGACTGCCCGAAACTGGCTGATCAGGAGGGCCGCGCCCCGGTCCTTGTACGACCCGGTCGGCAGGCAGAACTCGCACTTGGCCAGGACCTCGATCCCGTCGAGGTCGAAGGGGACCAGCGGGGTTGGAAGCTCGCCGAGGGAGACCTGCATCGGCAGCGCGGGAAGGGCCTCGGCGTACCGCCAGATCCCGGTCGGCCTTCGGGCCAGCTCCTCGCGGGGGAAGCGGGGCGGTACCGCCGGTCGCCAGGAGAGCGGTCCGTTGCATCCGGGACAGCGATGATCCGTCTGACGCGGCGCGAGCTCCCGAGCGCATCCGGGGCAGTAGATCGTGCCTGGCTGGCCGGGGGTGACACAGCTCATTGCGCGGATGCGACACGAGGGACGGTGAAGGTCGCGGGGAGGATGCTCCTCATGGGCGGGGAAGGGTACCAAGGGGCCGGAGGCCTGTCAAACCAGCGACCTAGTAGAGCGTCCGAGGAATAGGTTGTGACACCGAGCGGGGCGAGTCGCCCGGCCAGCTAGGCGCGCGAACGCCCTGTATCGACGGCTAGATACAGGAAGCGAGCGGGCACAGGGATGTGGCCGGATCGAGAGCGATCCGGCACACGACGCTGGCCGGGATGAATCGGCCCGCGAATGCCAAGGTATTTCTCGGACGCTCTACTATTCCCTCACCGCCGTTGCCCGGCCGTTCCTGGGATCCTATCTTCGCCGCCCAACCCGGACCTGATCGCCTGATCGCCCATGGACTGGCATCCCCTGGTCATCCACTTCCCCCTCGCCCTGTGGCCGGCCGCCCTGGCTCTGGACCTGATCGCCTGGCTGGCTCGTCGGCCGGCCTGGCATCCGCCGGCCCTCCTCCTCCAGGCCGCGGCCGCGGCCGGAGCCCTGGCCGGTGTGCTGACCGGGAACGCCGCGGCCGTGGTCCGTCGCACCTCGGCCCTGGCCCCGGCGGTGGAGCGCCACGAGGATTGGGCCACCCTGGCCCTGTGCTGTCTGCTGGCCGCGGTCCTGGGACGGCTGGGGCTGCACCTGCGCGGCCAGCCCGGCGGCCGGAGCATGGCGGTCTGGTCCCTGGTCGCCGGGGCCGCGACCGCCTTGCTGTGGATCGCCGCGCATTACGGCGGCCTGCTGGTCCACGGGGCCGAGTTGCCCTGATCGAAAGGAGAGAGGGATGAAGGAGGTTCCGTTCGCCGAGGTCGACCGCGCCTGGAACAGTCCGGAGAAGGCCGTGCTGGTCTCCTCGGTCGATGAATCGGGGCGGCCCAATCTGATCGCCGTGGGCTGGCTGATGCGGGCCGGGATGGAGCCGCCGATCTACGCCATCGGGATCAATCAGAAGAGCCGGAGCGGGGAGAACATCGCGACGACCGGCGAGTTCGTCATCGCCGTACCAAGTCTCGATCAGGCGCGCCAACTCATGTATTGCGGCACCCACCGCGGGGCCGAGGTCGACAAGTTCGCGGCCACTGGCCTGACCGCGCTCCCGGCGCGGACGGTGAAGGCGCCGCTGGTGGCCGGCTGCCGGGCCAATCTGGAATGCCGCGTGGTGGCGGTCCAGCAGCTCGGGGACCACCGGGTCTTCTTCGGCCAGGTGCAGGCCTGCTGGGCCAGCGAGGAGCCGGGACGACCGCTGCTGATCGTCGGCCCCGAGTCGGGGTACCTGCAGGTCTACGAGGAATCGGGGTTCCGGCTGGGAACGGTCCGGGAGTAGGTCCGCGGCTCGACGGATCGCTCAGACGTAGTGCAGCAGTTCGTCCAGGCTCTCCTGGTCCCCGGCCTCGCCCCGGCGCGCCACCACGGTGGCGATCGTCTCCTGGGCGTCGCTCAGCGAGAGGTTCTTCTCGTGCAGGGCCATCAGCCAGGTTCGGCACTGGTCCCGCGACATCCCCAGCTTCTCGTAGAGAGGCATCCCGTACTTCCGCTCGGTCAGGGTGAAGAGGGCCAGCAGGTAGTTCTCGGCTTCCATGCAGTTCCTTCCAGTCGGTTCGATCCAAGCGGTCAGGTCAGGGCAGGCTGGTCCGGCGCTTTGAGCACCGGGGGCCGGAGCATCGAGCGCCAGGTGAGGACCGCCTCGGCGATCAGCCAGAGCGCCAGCCCCATCAGCGAGACGATGATGCCGAACTGCAGGTGGCGGATCAGCTCGATCTGGACCCCGCGCTGCCACAGGTCGAGGTACGGCCCGATCGACAGAACCAGGCTCCACAGGGTCATCGCCATCATGAACACCGCCGGTCCCAGGCCGATCCAGTACGGGATCCGCTTGCGGGCCAGCCAGACGGTCACCCCCAGCAGGGCCAGCGCGGCCAGGAGTTGGTTGCTGCTGCCGAAGATCCCCCAGAAGACCTGGTACAGGGGGAGCGGCTTGCCGGCGAACTCGACCCGCGGCAGGGAGATCGCCAGGGCCGGCAGGATCAGGGTGACGGCCGTGGCCACCAGGGCCAGCCGGCGCGAGGTCCAGCCCAGCAGCTCCATGAGGACGTACCGCGCCAGGCGGGTGCAGGCGTCCAGGGTATCGAAGACGAAGGTGGCGAAGCAGAGCAGGGCGAACTGGAAGAGGAAGGTGCGGATCTGGGTTCCGGCCGGCAGCAGCGGCGACAGGAGCCGGTCGGCGAGGTCGGCGATGCCGTTGGCGTAGATGGCGTCCGGTCTACCGGCGGGCTGGACCGCGATCATCAGGGTCGCCAGGCTGAGGCAGGCGAAGAAGGCCTCGAGCAGCATCCCGCCGTACCCGATCGGTCGGGCGTCCAGCTCGCAGCGTAGTTGCTTGCTCGTGGTGCCGCTGGCCACCACGCTGTGGAACCCCGAGCAGGCGCCGCAAGCCACGGTGATGAAGAGGATCGGGAAGAGCGGCGCCGCGTTCCCGAAGGCGTCCTTGGCCTCCCATCCCTTGAAGAACGGCTCCCGGATCTGGGCGCCACCGCTCAGGGCGCCGACCACGACTCCCAGCAGGCCGACCCCCATGACGATGTAGAGGAAGTACCCGCCCAGGTTGCCGCGCGGTTGCAGCAGGGCCCAGACCGGGGAGACGGCGGCGGCGAAGCAGTAGACCA
>JBAZUN010000032.1:23056-23677 GCA_041661365.1 Candidatus Latescibacterota bacterium | reverse complement strand
TTCGCCGCCTCCAGCGGCTCGCCTTCCACCGCCCGCGCACTGGGCCCCCGCCGCTGCCACCCGTAGAACCCGCTCCGAGACACCTCCAACAAACGGCACATCTCCTCGACACTCCAACGAGTGCGGTGCTCGGCCACGAACCGATAACGGGCCACTACCGGTCCCGGGAGAAGAAGGCCACGGCTTTTCCCAAGATGTCGCGCTCCCGCCGCACCCGCTCCAGCTCGCGCCGCAGCTGGCGGACCTCCTCCTCCAACCCCGGCAGGTGCCCCTTACCCGGGAAGGCCATCTGCCCTTGGGCCGCCAACTGCCGCCGCCAGCGTCCCAGGCACCCCTGGCCGATCCCCAACCGCTGCTCGACCTCGACGTCCGTCACCCCCTCTTCGGACGCCAGCCGTACCGCTTCCACCTTGAACTCACGATCGTATCTCCTTGCCATGGACACCCCTCCTTGCCTTCAAGATACGTTGGCTGTTCGGTGTGTCCATCTTCCCGGGAAGGGCCAGAGCTGCACGAACCTCCCGGCCACAGCTCCAGGCAACACGGCTCTACCCCTTGCCAACTGGCCTTGCCCGCTTCTTCGCCCCACCCCGCCGTGAAGGAGCGAAGGCGGTAGCCGGC
>JBAZUN010000032.1:0-23046 GCA_041661365.1 Candidatus Latescibacterota bacterium | reverse complement strand
GGTGACGATCCGTGCGGCCATGGTCGACTGAGTCGCCGTAAGGGACTCTCAGGGAGCGCGATGAGGCGGGAGGGCAATGGCCGTGAGGCGCGCTGAACCGTGCCTTGAGCGCGATGTGGCGGGGTGGGAGGAAATGTCCCCTGTCCAGCGCTTACGGAGTGTGCATGGTGGTACGCAAGGTCGACGCGAGCAGTCTCCCCGATCTATCAGGGGCCTCGACGGGGCTAGACGGCATGGGGCCATCGGCTGATTTGTTACGTCTTGTTTTGACGAGCCGGCGCGGTCCGAGGCCGACCTTTCGCTATCTCTCGCGTACCCCACGGATCTTCTGGGGTGGCTAAATCGAGCGGAGCCTGACGAGTGCCTACATCGAATCGGACGCTGCTGGCCTTGGAGGGAGGGGTTGTCCTGCTGACGTTGGCGCTGGATGGACCAGGGCCGCCGGATTTCCTATCTCTTAGACGAAGGTGCCCGGCGTTGGCGACCAGATCCGGCATACACCCATGATCGCCGGAGCCCGTTTCCCCCAGCTCGAGGCGCCGCAACGGCTCGTCACCGTCTGTCGGGGTCGGACCTGCCAGGATGGTGGCGCCGCCAGCTTCACGAGGACGCTGGCCGCCTGCTGTAGCTCACACACCTCCTTGCCGGAGCTGCTCAATGCATGGACCGGCCATGGACCAGCGCGACACCGGGGTGGTGCTCCGCAAGGCGTACGGAGGGACGGGCGGGGCGTGCGGGGTGTTCTCGCCCAAGGTCGCCGACTACCTCGCCTCGCGGCCGGGCTACCCTCCGGGCTTGTTCGAGGAGCTCTGCCGGCGATGTCCGCCATCGGCGTCGGCGCTGGTACTGGACATCGGCGCCGGAACCGGGTTGCTGACCGAGGGGTTGCTGCGGTGCGGCTATCCGGTCCTGGCTGTCGAGCCCAACGCCGAGATGCGGACAGCCGCGGACCGGCACCTGGGGCAGGTCGCCGGGTACCGCAGCGTCGCCGGGCGGGCGGAAGCCCTTCCGGTGGCCGACGGCTCGGCCACCCTGGTCGCGGCCGCCCAGGCCGGCCACTGGTTCGAGCCGGATGGCGCTCGGCGCGAGTTCCACAGAGTGCTGCGGCCAGGCGGCCAGATCGCGTTGATCTGGAATGACCGGGTGGAGGAAGACCCGCTGCACCAGGCCCTCGACGAGATCTTCGCGGCCTTCGGAGGGGAGCGGCGGGCGGCACTGGTGGATCACGAGGAGCACCGCGAGGTGTCGAGGTACTTCAGCGGCCGCGAGCCGGAGCCGCTGACATGGCCCAGCGCGCACCGCCTGGACCGAGACGGGTTGCTCAGCCTGGTGCATTCCCGCTCGTACATTCCGGCCAGGGACAGCGACCAGGCTCCTGAGCTGGCCCGTCGCGTCGGGCGGGTGTTCGAGCGGTTGGCCGAAGGTGGCAGCGTGCTGGTCCGCTACTGCACCGTCGCCTACATCGGGGGCAACTGACCAGACCGGCGAGGTGCGCCGGGCGCCGGATCGGTGCTGTTCCCCGATCCCGCGCGGGGGCCGGCGGAACAGACCGGCACGGTGTGCTCCCCCCATGGATCCCGGACAGGCCGGGGACGTGACCGGTCACTCACTCGAGGATGGCCAGCAGGCGTGTCAGCGACGTGCGTGCCCGGTCGCACTCGGCGAACCAGCCCAGGGTGCCGGGAGCGTGGTCCCACGGCCGCTCGGGTTCCACGGGCCGTGCCTGTTCCCGGCGTTTCTTCACGTCGGCGAGCGCGGCCTCTACGACTGCGCGGTGGGCGGCCACGGCCCGGACGTCGCCGGTCTCGCCCAGGGCACCGGCCGCATGGTCGCGCACCCGGCCGGGCAAGCCGTCGTCCCAGAGGATGTCCAGGAGGAGGGACACGTTGTCTGCCTGGACCACGGCCCGGGGCAGGCGCATGAAGTGCCGCCCGAAGCTCGGAGTGCCCGGACGTCGGTAGGCCGTCAGCACGGCGATCAACTGGTCGCGGGTCATGGAGAGTACCTCGGCGGACGCATCCGCTCCAGGAGCCTGCTGCAGTACCCAGGATCGGCCGAAGTCGGTCCGAGCACAAGGTCATGGGCTGCGGCCGCCTGGTCCGTCGCGATGGCTGGGTCGTCAGTCCCACCCTCGCTCGCCGCGGCCCAAGAGCCCCTCGGCCTCTGCCCGCACAGCTCATGGATGAGCCGGTATCCCTTGGGTATCTTGGGGCGCGGAAGCCGAGGTCGGCGCCGCGCCCGTCGGAGGGAGAGCCCTGCATGCGTGTAGTCCTGGTCGCCGATGTCCACGGGAACGCGCCGGCCCTGGAGGCAGTGGTGGCTGACGCCCGAGCGCATGGGTACGACCGGCTCGTCGCGGCCGGCGACTTCGCCGGCGGCGTGGCCAACGACGAGGTCGTCGAGCTCCTGGCCGACCTCGGGGCCCTGACGGTGCGCGGGAACAGCGAGGGGTACCTGCTCGATCTGCGCCGGGGCACGGCCCCGGCCGCCTGGCGCACCCACCGCCAATGGGCGGCGCTCCGGTGGGGCTTTGATCACATGAGCCGGTCGAGCCTGGACTTTCTGGCGGCCCAGCCCGAGCGGCGGGCGCTGCGGCTCGATGGCCGGCCCGCGGTGCTGGTCGTCCACGGGTCGCCGGCCGGGATGATGGACGGCCTGTATCCTGAGCGCCAGCCCGGACGGGTCGAGCAGATCCTGGCCGGGCTCGACGAGTCGGTACTGGTCTGCGGCCATACCCACCGGCCGTGGGTCGAGCGCCACGGTGGGCGCCTCGCCCTAAACCCAGGGTCAGCCGGCTCCTCGTGCAACGGTGATCCACGGGCCCACTATGCCCTGCTGAGCTGGGACGGACGCAGCTGGCAGGTCGAGCCGCGGGCCGTGGACTACGACCGGGACCAGACGCGAAGGCGGTTCGAGGCGCGGGGGTACCTGGCCGAGGGGGGGGGATTCGCGCGGGCGGCGCTGTTGTGCACCCTGACCGGGCACCCGGTGGCGCTGCACCTGGTACAGCACGCCCGGGCGACGGCCGCGGAAGCAGGGCTGGCGGGCGGCCGCGAGGTACCCGACGAGGTATGGGACCGGGCCGTGGCCAGTTTCCCGTGGGAGACGTGGGAACGGATGGCCGAGGAGTGCCGCCACCAGAGCGGGCTGGAGCGCGGCGGCGGAGGCGGCCAGGCGGCGACCGCGGAAGCGGCGCACCACGACGGATTGCCGGCGTGAGCTGCAGCGTAGTTGATGCGGGCTACAGGATCTGGCGGAGGGCTTAATGCGCACGGTGTCCGTCGAGTTGTCATTCGATCCTGCGTCGGAAACGCGGTTGCGTTCCTTGTGGACAATGCTGCAGCGCGAATACCCGATGGTAGGCTCCGCGGCACTGGGGGTCCGACCGCATGTCAGTCTGGCGGTGTTCCGGCAGGGGGCGCCATCGGTGCTGCCGAGAGTGGTCGCCGCCGTGGCGACTGCCCTGGCGTCGTTTCCTCTCCAGTTGCTCGATGTCGATGCCTTCAGGACGTCAGAGGGCGTGGTCTACCTGACGCCTGGGCCGTCGGCCGCGCTCGAGGCAGCGCACCGGGAGCTGGTGATCGGGCTGGGTGAAGCTGCAGCCGCGATCCACGCGCATTACCAACCAGGGAGATGGCGGTCGCACTGCACGATCGCGACCGGCGTGCCGGTGGCGGCGATCGACCGGGTGATCGATCGCTGTCTGCAGGCCAAGGGTCCTGGCACAGTCACGGTCTGCCGCATCGGCATGGTGCAGTACCAGCCGCCGGAGGACCTGTCGTCGTGGCCATTGGCTGGCGCAGCCGGAGACGGACCGGTGGAGCCCTGGAAGGCGACGGCCCATGGCTGTTTGGCGACGATCGAGGCGGAGGAGGAGCCTTGATGGCCTGCCCGCTCTACCAGCAAGCCCGCTACTACGACGTTGCCTTCAGCTTCGTGAACGTCCCCGAGCAGGTAGACAACCTCTTCGAGCCCTTGATCACGCACCACAGCCTGGTACCTGTCAGCTCCGTTCTCGATGTCTGCTGCGGCCCGTCGCGACAACTGAGAGAACTGGCACGCAGGGGGTACGAAGCCATCGGTCTGGACTCGAGCCGCGAGATGCTCGGGTACCTCCGGAGCCAGGCTGATGGTGAGGGTGTCCACGTTCAGGCCATCGAGGCGGACATGCGCGAGTTTCGCCTCGGCCGGACCGTGGACTTCGCCTACATCCTCATGGGCTCCATCGCGTTCGTCGGCGACAATGACGGCATGCTGCGTCACTTGGGAGCTATGGCGGGAGGGCTCATCCCGGGCGGGCTCTACCTCATCGAGAATCTCTTTGCCGACTGGACCAATCCCTGCAGCTATGAGCCCCAAATATGGGAGATGACCGCCGACGGCATTACCGTGCAGACCACCTTCCAACGGCAGATCAGCGATGCCCTGCGACAGACGGTACGCGACCGGCTCGTCATGGAGGTCGAAGACAACGGACGGCACCGGCGGTTGGTTGACGAGCGGGAATCCAAGCTGTTCTTCCCCGAGGAGTTCCGCGCTTTGGTGGAGCTCCAGGGCGCCTTCGAGTTCCGGGGGTACTTCGAAAGGTACCGCCCTGAGCCGCTCTCCCGCTGTTCGTGGGATCACACCGCCCTGCTGAGGAAGCGGTAGGGCGGCGCGGGCCCTTGGCGAGATCCGCCAGGCTCGGTTGGGGATCAAGGGCACGGCCGCGCACGGCGCCCAAGTCTGGCCACCAGGCTGGGCGTGAGCGAATGGCACCCCGGGTGCACCAGTATGGAGATGACAGTGGCTCAGGATGACGAGATCGCGGTCCGTCTAGCTAACGAGCTCGACATAGGGTGGTGCTGCCATACGGCCACCTTGGTGGGTATGGAGCTCGCCCGCCAGCAACCGGGGATGCGCGAGTTGGTCGTGGGCGAACGCGGCGGCACCCGGGTTGGGCTGCTCATCGTGGACTACCTGTGGGCGGGTCTGCCGCCCACGCTCACGAGGCCGGGGTCGACACGCTGGAAGCCTATCGCGGCCGCGGGTACGCGAGCGCCGCGGTGGTCGGTTGGGCTCTCCTCGTCCGCCGGGCGGGATGCCTGCCGCTGTATAGCACCTCCTGGGGCAACCTGGCGTCACAGGGGGTGGCGCGAAGGCTGGGGCTGATCCTCTACGGCGTCGATCTGCCCTAACCTGAGGGGATCTGCGCCTGCAGGCACCCCAAGCCAGCCTCAGGAGGGCCGAGTACGCCGCCGAACCAGGTTGCCCAGCGAACCTCTGTTGGTATACAGGGTTCACTGGCCCTCAGCGTTGTAGGGAGCCAGGTGGGTGGGTGGCGCGGTCGGTTCGGCCCCAGGGCCCCAGACGCCCCGAGCGTGCAGCAAATCAACCACGAGGAATGCGACCAAGACCAGCGCAGCCACGACCAGATACAGGTAGCCGACGTCAGCGAGCCAGGCCTTGAAGGTGTCGCGGCGCGGGAGTTCCATGGGCAATCCGCCTGTCGAGGTGAGGTTCGAGACCCAAGGCAGGACATATCGCGCCCAGGGCACAGGCCAGCCAGAATGTCAAACTGCGAATCGCGCTCCCCAGAGCGCTATTGAGAATGTCGTCTGGTTTCATTGCCGCGCTTGAGCTGCCGGCTCGTGCCGCTGAGCCAGGGCCAGCTCGAAGCGGATCAGCTGGTCTCCGTCGGTCGCGGTGAAGGTGCCGGCGCGGCGGAAGCCGAAGGCCTCATGGAAGTCGATGGAGGCTTGATTGTCGAGATGGGTTTGTGACACCAGCAGGACGGCTCCCCGCTGGTGGGCGTAGTCGGCGCAGGCATGAGTCAGTACCGATGCCACCCCGAGGCGGCGATGGTCTGATGCGACCACGAGGGCCCAGAGCAGCCAGCGGTCTGGGGTTTCCGCCTGACGGTAGGCGCGGACGACCCCGACCAAGACTCCTTCTCGGCGGGCGAGGTAGAGACACTGCTGTGCGGGATCGAGAATGGCCAGCTCGCTCCGCAGCTCCGCTGCGCGCTCGCTGACTTCCTCAGGAGGCGGGGTGCGTCCCCAGGCAGTGATGCTCAGGTGGGCTACCTCGGAAGTGGCCGTGGATTGCGGGTCCATGAGCAACTGAAGCTTGATGTGCACGGCTCGGGTCTCCGATCGCACGGCAAGCGACGACATCTAGGAAGCAAGGGCACCGGCCACGCAGCGCTCAGGTTAAGCGCAGCGGACACGGGCGGACAGAACCCTGTTCTACCCGGTTGCGGATGCATCGGCTTGCGGTCGCATGCTGGGAGCAGCCAGACTGCGGGCTGTCTGCTGGGCCAGCTCGGGCGGATCTACGGCAAAGCCGGTTGGTGGTCATCCCGGTTGCGGCATGCGTGCCCGGGTCACGAAGGCGAGGTGCCACTGGCCAGTGCGGTGGGCCGCCACGCGCAGGCGATCCTCGAAGACCGTGCCCGTGGCCGCGTCGGTCCAGCGGTACCCCCAACGGTTACCGAGCGCCAAGCCCAGGTACCCGCCGTCGCCACCGGCCATCTGCAGGTGGGTGAGCTCCACCTCGGTGATCTGACCGCTGTGGTGGGCGTAGCGCAGCCGGACTAACCCTATCCCTGGCGCGAACCAGGCGTGTTTGGTGCCGGCGAGGTAGCCGCGCGCCTGGGCGAGCTGTTCCGGGTCCATGGGCCGCGGCTCGGTACTGACGCAGACAACCGTCTCGATGAGGGCACAGCGGGCGAACTGGCCAGCCGCGACCGTGACTTCGTCTTCCTTGCTCACCAGGGTGCTGGTGGCACGCAGGCTTTCAGCCAGGCTGCGAACGCCGATGCCAACCCCGTAGGTGTGCCAATCAGTCCGCGTGGCGCCAACCGAGCCGGCGAGGAGCTCGGAGCCGCTCAGTGGAGCCAGCCACAGCAGATGCGTCGGCGCGGCGCCGTCCCGCATGGGGTAGTACGCGGAGTGTGGCCAGCACCCGGAGCTGACGAAGGCCACGGTGCCGTCCTGATCTCTGAGGTTGGCCGTACCCAGGAGGTAGGCGCAGCGTGGGCCTTCGGGCACCAGGCCGATCGCTCGGTACAGCTCGGCCCGCGCAAGGCTCTGCGCCGCCGCTCCTGGATCGCCCAGCTCCTGGGCCACCTGAGCGTGCTCCTCCTGACAGCGGATGATGTCGTCGCCCTGGCCAACAGCCAGGTAGTGCTCCGTCAGGGCGCTGAGCAGCTCCATCCTCTGGGTTGGCTGGCCCAAACGACCCGCCAGCTCCAGCCGGCGCTCGAGCCACTGCCGCTCCTCGTCCGGAGTGAGCTGGCGCTGGCGGCCTTCGAGGCGGTGCTCCACCTCGAGCGCGCGGAGCTCGTCCCCCTGCTGGTGGGCCAGACGCAGGAGCTCCAGGTCGCAGGCACGGGCGCGCCCGGGATCCGGATCGTGTAGCGCGATGCTTTCCAAAGCCTGCACTTGTCCCGGCAGGTCGGCCGCAGCTCGGACGCGCTGCAGCAGCTCCTCATACACGATGAGGGCCGCGCGGTGCCAGCCAGTGCGGCGCGTCTCATCGTTTCGCTCCCCCTCCACGGCGGTACAGCGCTCAAGCATGGTCTCCAGCACAAACGCCTCTCCCGCCAGGTCGGCCGTAGCGCAGTTGCGCGCCCGCTCTTCCTCGAGACAGGTCATGGTCTGCTCGGGCGACTGCTCCCAGCCCCAAGTAGCCGAGGACAGGTGGGTCGCGCCGTCCACGCAAGCGACGACGCGGCACAGATCCTCGAAAACGGACCCGTCCGGGCCGCTCTGGGTCCAGCGATAGCGCCACTGGTGGCCCACCTCCAGGGGGAACAGGGTCTGGCTGCGAGGTCCGTCGTGGCTCACCAGCCACACCAGCCAGCGCGTGCCGTTCTGGTCGTGGTGCCGGAGCCTGACCAGGCCGACCCCCGGCGCGAACCACGCCTGGCGCGTTCCGCAGATGCTGCGCAGGCTGTGCTCTGGAGCCCGGCCGCCACCAGGGGGCGCGATGGTCGTGGTGACGGCGATGCAGCCGAGCAGAGCGCCGCCCGGGGTGACCACGGTCTGCCCCACACTGATCACCTCTGAGCGGGCGATAGGTGCAGGATAGGCCGGGTCGGTGTTCCAACTCATGCCGTCGGCCTGGTGGGTGACCAAATCCTCCCAACGAGCCCCCAGCTCGAGGGACGGACCCAGAAGGCGCCGCGGCCGGTAGAGGAAGATGAGCGCGGCGCAACGGGACGGGCACCCCCAGGAGTATTGGCGCTCGGCCGACAGGTCACCCCACCGGTGGCCGGTGGGCTCGATCACCAAGGGGAAGTCGGCCAGGGCATACCCGCCGGGCTGGTCAGGACTCCACACTTCTGGGAGGTTCTCGGCCAAGTCGAGGGCGGCCTGAGCCAAGGCCTGCCCGACCGGATCGCCCAACTCGCTGCACAAGGCTTGGGCTTCCTCAGCTCGGTGGCGCAGCTCGCCCCACTCGCCGCAACGCAGGTGGGCCTGGTACAAGCCGCGCAGCAGCCGCGCTTCCGCGCCCCGGTCCGAAGCAGCACGCGCCAGCACCAAGGCCTGTTCGTAGGCTCGGAGCGCGGCAGCCGGATCACTCATCCAGGTGGCGCTGGCCTCCCCGAGCATGGTGAGCATCTCGACCTGCGCCGCTCCATCCTGCAGCTTTCGGGCGGCTTCCAGTCCCGTGTCGACCGAGAGCACGAACTCGTCGCGAGCCCAACGCGACTGGGTCTGCCGAGCCCGGTGGCGCGCCTGCTCGAGTACCTCCCGGGTGAACTCATCTCCCAGTCGCTCATCACGCAAGCCGTCGGCGATTGCCTGCATGAGGCTCTCCTTGAGTTGTTGGCGTGCCCGGTGCAGCCGGGCGGCCACGGCGTTGGCCGAGATCCCGAGTAGGGAGGCGACCTGCGGATAAGGCAGGTCGCCCAGATAGTGCAGGCAGATCACCAGCCTGCTGGTCTGGCTCAAGCGACGCAGCCCGGTGGCCACGAGCTGCCGGCGCTCGGCCCGCTCGAGGTCGTCGGCCGGCGAGGGCTGCGGTGAGGGAATCTGGGCCTCCTCGCCATCCCGAAAGGGACGCGCTCGCTCTTGCCTGGCCCGTCTCCGGCACTGGTTCGCGACTAACTGGTGCAGCCACGGACCGAAACGCTCCGGATCGCGCAGTTGTCCCAGATGCAGGTAGGCTTGGACAAAGGCTTCCTGCACGGTATCCTGGGCGACGTCGAAGTCGCGAGTCCAGTGGTAGGCCATGCCCTGGACCGTGCCTCGGTAGCGGTCAACCAGGAAACCGTAGCTAGCCGGGTCGCCAGCCAGGACCCGGCTGACCAGCTCGGCGTCCGTCATGCGGCTGCTGCTCCTTTCATAACAGTGCGCAGGTAAGATACACCAGGGATGGTCCGACTTACGCGGAATCGCGCTGCCGCACTCGGAACGCAAGGGCAATCAGGCGGGGGTAGCCGAGGTACCGCGGGGTGGCCCGGGAACGGTCCCTGGCCGCGGGCTTGGACGCGGCCAGGGGGCGGCTCGGTGCCGGGGGCGAGGGACGGCGGAAGATGCGGATAGGTGAGGCCCTGATAGACAGATATAGCTCCCGGCCGGGTGTGGTCGGAGGGGGCCTGGGCTTGTCCGGGCTGGCCGGCGACACGCGGTCGGGGGAACGCTCACCCTTGCTTGGGGCCTGCAGGATGCCGGTACCTCCCTTCCTTCTCCCCTTCCCTACTCTGCCAGACTGCTGGTGGCTCGCGGGGAGGTAGTAGTTGCCACCGAGAGGCGGGTGAACGGGCAGGACAACAGTAATCCGGGCCTGGAAATAGGTACTTTCCGGCACGGGAGCGCTCCCTGGACGAGGGCGTGGACGCGGCCAGGGAGCGTTTCGGTGCCGAGGCGACAGATGGCAGAAGACGCGATTAGGCTGGGCCCGCAGACCCTCACAGCCATTCGAGCCGGGAGGTGCATCGCTCCCCGGTGACATGCAGGTAGAGGGCTTCGAGGGTACGGAAATCGTGGCCATCGAGAGCCACGAGCCGACCGGCGGTCAGAGCCCGGATATCGCCATCCCAGAGCAGGCGGCCGGGCGCCTGAACGATGGCCACGCGGTCGCAGACGCGCTCCACGGTTTCCAGCACGTGACTGGTCATGAAGACGGTGCGGCCCTGCCCGGTCAGGGCCGCCAGCCAGCCCTTCATGAGCGCCACGCCGGCCGGGTCGACCGATTCGAAGGGTTCGTCGAGGAAAAGGATCTCAGGGCGATGCACCAAAGCTGCGGCAAAGGCGACGCGCTTGCGCATGCCTGCACTGAAGCTGCCCAGGGGCTTCTTCCCCTCGCCCGCCAGCTCCATCGCTTCCAGCAACTCGGTGACGCGGTGGCGCGTGGTCGCCTCGTCCAGCCCGTAGATGCGGGCCTGGAACGCAAGGAATTCGTGGGCGTAGAGGGCGTCGAAGAGGCCCAAGGTCTCGGGGAGAACGCCGATGCGGCGCTTGGTGCCCACGGAATTGATGGTGAAAGGCTCACCGAAGAGGCGAACCTTGCCGGCGCTGGGCTCCAGCAGGCCGGTGAGACAGCCGATGGTGGTGCTCTTCCCTGACCCGTTGGGCCCGAGGAAGCCGAAGAAGGAGCCGCAGGGGACGGCCAGGGTCAAGTCGTCGATGGCGACGACCGAGCCGAAGCGCTTCCCCAGGTGCGTGATCTCGATGGCGTTCGACATGGGTACCCCGGCCGACTGACGCGGCCCCAGAGAGGACTCACTGCCCCGGCCCACGGTGGCCGGGGTCAGACTACTCCGCTCGCCTCCACGCCCCGGCGTCGATCACCGACAGCAGGCGCTCGCGACGGCGGACCAGGAGCGCGCCACCGGCGGCAAGGGTCACCCCGAAGAGGCCTGCTGACGCCGCCGCGAACAAGGGCACGACCCACCCATGGCGGAGCAGGACGCTCCCCCAGTGAACCGCCGCGAAGGGCACGCCCATCAACCAGCAGAGCTCGACGGCCATGACCGCGTTGGCCACCAGCGACAGGCTGCCGAACTCCGGCTTCAGCGGCGCCGGCCGCGGCCCCAGCAGGCTGCTCCAAAGCCCGAGCGACGGGTGGAGGAAGAGGCCCCCCACCCCGCTGGAGACCAGCATGAGGAGCGTGCGGAGATCGGCAGGTCCCGGGGCGAGCACCAGCCACAGGAGCAACGCCACGACGAGGAGTGCGGCCCCCGGCATCATGGCGACCAGGGCTGCGGCCAGCAGCACCGTCTGCGGCCGGACGGGAAGCAGGAAGTAGCGGCGGAAGCCGGCGCCGTCGAAGCCGAACACGTTCAGCGACAGCCCGCCGGTGGAGATGCAGACGCCCAGCGCCGAGAACGCCCCGAGGGCAGCCAGGAAGAGGGCCGTAGGCCGGTCGCAGGGAGCGTCCTGGATCGCCTGGTAGGCGAACCAGACCAGCCCGGGGATGACCAGGGGGAAGTTGAGGTAGAGGTGGGCGCTGCGCAGGTATTGGCGCAGCTGCTTGCCGACCAACGGGCCGAGGGTGGACCCGAACAGACCGGCGATGCGGTCGTAGCCATCCTCCCACCTGGCGCGGACACCGGCCACGGCCCGATACGCCGGGGGCCGACGCTCGAGCGCCAGCAGGGCCAGGCCGAGGACGGCGCCCCAGGCGAGCAGAACGGTCAACCAGACCAGGCACCGCGCCGCGATGCTGCCAGTCATGACGGCCGCTGCGCACGCAGACGGCGTCACCTGGTGGACCACGGCCAGCTGGCTGAATACCGGGATGCGCAACCCGGACCTGGAGAGCAGCAGGGCCGCGAGGAGGACGCCGGCGACGAGCAGCCCGAGCTGCCCGGCACGCCGGCACAGGCCCCGCTCTACCAGGCCCACGACGAGGCGTGCGGCGGCGTAGTTGGCCACCACGAGCAGGGGCGCGGCCAGGGCCGAGAGCCACCAATGCCCGGCGCCGAACAGGGACAGGCCAACGGCAAGCCCCAGGTCGAGCGAGAGCACGAAGAGCCAGAGCGGGTCGAGGAGCGCCGCTCCGTGCTGGGCCACCGCGCGCTGGAGCGCGGTGAGCGGGTAGCGCCGCAGAGCAGCCTCGGAAAAGGCGCGATCGATCCGGAACCCGAGCAGGGCGGAGGTCACCATGGCGTAGAGGAAGAGCGCGCCGAGGATGCTGCGCGCCGTCTCCTCGGCCTGCCCGCCCTTGACGGCCACGGCGGCGGCGCCGAGGCCCCCTACCCCGAGCAGCGTCACCGCGAGCATGACCAGCAGGTACCCTACCGCGAACAGCACGACCTTGCCACTGCGAGTGCGGGCCTGGGCCCACAGCAGGCGGTAGCGGAGTCCGAGGAGGTGCAGCAAGGGGGCACGCCTAGACATGGAGCGTACCTCTGTTGACGGGCTCGCTTCGGGTCACGAGCACCCGATGCCTCAGGCAGCAGCCCGCTCGCTGGGACCGTGGACACGCCGCGAGGGTTCGGGTCAGTATTCGCGCGTTCGACACCAGTGCTGGGCCAGCAGACCGGAGGTACACAGGATCAGGACGCCAGCGGTGATGGAGAGCGCAGACAGGGCGAGCAGCCCCCACCGGTCAGCCAGGGCTGCCAGGACGGTGCTCAGGTCGCCGGAGAAGGCGCCCGACACAACGGCTTGCAGCAGAGGCCCGGTCCCGCCCACCGCGACACTGGTAGTGCTCGCCGCCGGCAGGAACCCCCACCGGAAGTAGACCGGCACGAACAGGGCCGCGAGGACAGCAGACCAGAGGAGCTGCGCCAGCATCATCTCGGGACAGAGCCAGGCCGGCCAGGCCCCGCCGTGGGCCTGGAGCTGGACGGCGTGGAGGACGGCAACCCCGCCTGCCGGCAAGAGCGCGGCCACGCCGCCCAGCAGGCACGAGCCGTACCGGGCGCGGACCACGGTGGCCCGGTCCACGGGCAGGCTGTAGACGAAGCGTTGAGCCATCGGCCGCCAGTCTGCCGCGGCCAGGCCCCACATGAAGACCAGGCCCGCCGGAGTCACCTCGGTCTGCCAGAAGCCCTCCATCTGGACGGCGCTGAAGGCGACCAGGCCCTCCAGCGCCAACGCCAGCCAGAGGAAGGCCCCGCACAGCCGCAGGTCGCGCACCATGAGCCGAATCATCGCCGCCCCGTGAAGTAGAGGATGTCGTCGAGGGTGGCCGGCTCGAGGACGAGGCCGCGGTCGAGCAGGCGCTGGCGCGCGCTCGGGGCCTCGGCCGTCAGGCCGGCGAAGGCGTGGGGCCCGACTTCCCAGCCCGCGAGCCACTGCCGCACCTCGGCGTCGAGCCGGTCTGGGGCACCTCGCACCACCCACCACCGGTCCATCACCTCGTCCTGGCTGGTGGAGAAGACGATCCGTCCCTGCCGGACGAAGGTGACGAAGTCGGCGACGCGCTCCAGGTCAGTGGTGATGTGGGTCGAGAACAGGACCGAGGCCTGCCCGTCGCCGAGGTACGCCGCCAGCCGATCGAGCAAACCGCTGCGGAAGACCGGGTCCAGTCCGGTGGTGGGCTCGTCCAGGATGAGGAGCTCCGCGTGGTGGGACATCGCGACGGCCAGGGCGACCTTGGTCTGCTCCCCGTGCGAGCAGGCGCCGAAGCGCTGGCGCGCCGGGATAGCGAACTCGGCCAGGAGCTCCTCGTAGAGTGGCTGGTCCCACAACGGGTAGAACGGGGCCACGGTGGCCGCAATACGCTCGGCACTGAGGTGAGCCGGGAAGGTGGGCAGCTCGTGGACGAAGCCGACGCGGCCCCGGACCTGGCTGCCGGCGGCCCCGACCTCCTGGCCGAACAGGCGCACCTCGCCGCGGTCCGGCCGGGACAGGCCGAGTAGCAGCCGCAGGAGGGTGGTCTTGCCCGCCCCGTTGGGGCCGATCAGACCGCCGATGTACCCGCGGGGCAAGGAGAAGGAAACCTCCTCCAGGATGAAGCTGCCCAGGCGCTTGGACACGCCGCGGAACTCGAAGAGCGGCTCCACCTGGGCTCCTACAGATCGCGGCGCTCGGCCAGGAAGACCGAGAGCCGGAAGGAGAGCCAGAGGAGGGCGGCCATGCCAGCACCCGCGCCCAGGCCCGCGATCGGTCCGCCGGCCAGGTGACGGAGCGCCGCGGGGGCACGGATCAGGGCTTCCAGGCTCCACGCAAAGGTGCCCGTGGCATCGAGGAGCGTCGCCAACCCCAAGGCGACCAGTAGCAGCACCTGGGACGCCACGATCATCGCCAGCAAGCCCAGGAACCCGAACCGGAAGGTCAGGGGCAGCAGGAGCGCTGCGGTCAGGGCCACGCCCCCGGCCGCGGCCAGGAGGGGAGCCGGGCCGAGCAGGTCGATGGGATCTGCCGTGGACTGCGGCCACGTCAGGGCGACCAAGGCGACAGCCAGGTAGAAGGCCCCAGCGCCAATCACGGAGCCGACGTACCGCGAGAGCACCAAGTCGCGCCGGGTCAGCGGGAGGCTGGCAACGAGGGCAGAGGCGCCGACCTTGTCCTCCCGCCCGGCGATGCTCACGCCGATCAGGACACCGATGGCGGCCCACAGTCCCGCCACAAAGGCGTACCCGGGCCGGCTGACAGACCATGCACCCAAGAGGACGTAGAACAGCATCATCCCGATCAGCCACCGGTTCATCAGGAGGTCTTTGCGCAGCAGGTTACGCAGCATGGGGGCCACCTGTCGTCATGATCACCATGAGCTCGTCCAGGGTGACCCGGTCGATCACGGCTTCCTGACCGAGGCGCCGCCGGACGATCTCGCGGTCACTTACCAGGACGTCGAGGCTGAGGGCGTTCTGGCGCACGCCGCGGATCAGGTCAGCGTCAAGCTGGGGTAGCAGGGCTGGGCCCCCGCGGACGATCCCCCACTGGTCGAGCACCGTGTCGCGGGGCAGACAGAAGACCAGCTGCCCGGCCTTGAGGAAGGCGATGTAGTCGGCCACCCGCTCGAGATCGGCGGTGATGTGGGTCGAGAACAGGATCGATCTGCCCTCCTCTTGCAGGAAGCCGGAGAACCGGTGCAGCAGCTCCCGTCGGAAGACTGGGTCCAGGCCGCTGGTCGGCTCGTCCATGACCAGCAGATCGGCCTCGTGCGATAGGGCCATCGCCAGCGCGAACTTGGCCCGCTCGCCCAGGGACAGAGTTTTGGCCTTCTGGCGCAACGGCAGGCCGAACTCGGCCGCCAGCCGGTCGAAGGTCGCGTCGCTCCAGGTGGGATAGAACCTCCCCAGGGCCCGCCGGTGGGTCTCGAGGGTCTGATCGTCCCACAGCCCCTGGCGGTCGTAGACAAAGCCGATACGGGCCTTGACCTCAACCTCGTGTACCAGGTTGTCCAGGCCGAAGACCCGGATCTGGCCAGACTGCCGGCGCACCAGGTTCATGATGAGCTTCACCAGGGTGGTCTTCCCTGCCCCGTTGGGGCCGATCAGTCCCAGGATGTGGCCACGCGGCAGGGAGAGCGACACGTCCTGCAGGGCGAAGCGACGGTAGCGCTTGGTGACGGCGGACAGCTCGAGGGCAGGCTCGGCGTCCATCACTCCTCCTCGCACAACAAGCGGAGCATCTCGGCCAGCTCAGGGTAGCGCAGGCCCATGGCGCGGGCCTCGGCGACCGCCGCGGCGAGCTTGTCCTCGACGGCCTTGACCCGCTTCTCGCGCAGGAAGTCGGGGTGCTGGGCCGCAACGAAGGTCCCCTTGCCGCCCACCGTGTCGATGAACCCCTGGGCCATGAGCTCGTCGTAGGCCCGCTTGGTGGTGATGACGCTGATGTGCAGGTCGAGGGCGAGCTTGCGGATCGAGGGCAGGGCCGCACCCTCGGCCAGCTCCCCGGCCAGGATCTGGGTCCGGATCTGCCGAACGATCTGCTCGTAGATCGGGTCGGGCGAGGAGTTGGCGATCAAAACGCGCATGAGCCACCGTATTTATCGTGCTGTGTGTATATGTATGATAAGCACAGTTGAGCCGGAGCGCAAGGGGGCGGGAGTAAGCCGTCTGTGCCAGGCGCCGGCTGCTCTGTCCCGAGGGCCACGCTGGCTGAGGACGCCGCGGTCCCGGAGCGTGGAGGCGTGGGCTGAGACCGGCGAGGGGTGGGTAGCCGACGGCCGGAGCGCTGCATGTCAGTGATCGCCCAGACGCAGGTCGGTGAGGACGGACCAGCGCTGACGGCGGGGTGGACGGGGGCTGGCACGGCGCACGTCCCTGGCGGCGATCCCTGCCCTCTCCCTACTGCCCCTTCGCCACGGCTCTCGCTCCCCTTCCCTGCCCCATCCTTGCGGCAGGAGAGGAGCGCCTCGGCTGAGGAGGAGCCACGAGGAAGGCGGTCGGTGACGAGGCTGGCGCGTTGACGGGTATTCGGGCGCGGGATGGTGAGAGGCGTGGAACGCGCAGGGGGGCGACCGAGGAACGCGGGGGGCGCGCCAACCGCACCTCAATACCGACCGACTCACCGCGCAAACCGAGGGGGCCAGTCGTCGGCCAGGTGCGCCAGGATAGGCGGCGACGGAACGAGCATCAGGAGGGATGGTCTAGACGGGTGTGGATTCTCCCGGCCGTGTATCGACGAAAGGGTGCCCGGTCCTGTCCGGGCTGGCCGTCACGCCCGGCTCAGTCCAGCAGAACCACCTTGCCGAACGCCTGATGACCGGTGCTCAGCGATGATCCGGAGTGTACACGCCGTTGGCTACGTCGGTTCAGCCACTTGAATACGATGGCAGTCGCCCAGCGGGCGCGTCGCCTGCGGTTGACCGTCCTTGGGTATCCGTACGCGCCGTACGGGTGCCGGCCGGTAGGCCATCCGCTTCATCCGCGCCACCAACTCCTGCAGGTGGTGCTCCAGCCCCTCCGCCGCATACTCCGCTTTGCTCACGCCATCGAGTCCCACCGCCTTTCGTCCATCCAGCTGGTGGAAACACTCCTCCAGGGCCTCTACGGTGAAGTGGTGCATCAAGCAGTCGAACTGCTTGTGCGGGTCCTGAGAGGACAGCCAGGATATCCTCGCCAGTGGCGTCGCCGTGGTTACTGAAGCCTCTGATGGACTCCCCACGTTTCCCCTTTGAGGGTGGTGTAACCTGGGGCCCTTCGCCCTGTGGTGGGCTTTCCCCACCGCCGACTACTGCGGCCCCTCAGACTTCCTGCCGGCCGTCTCGACTCCCTCGGCGTTACCCTTGTCGGTCGATACTTCCCTCCCTGCAAGAGCCCGCAGGATCTCCCACGTTTACCGAACGGCTCTGACGGCATGCCCTGCTCTCAGACCCCGGAGGAGCCCCGAATCCCTGCCCATAACGGAACCCGGGATGGTGCCTTCGGGCCTGTGCAAACCCTCGGCCTCCTCGTCGTCGTATAACGGGGCTCTATCACACGGCCTACCGCCTCCCTGTCTACGCTTAACCTGGACCGTTACTGGCCGCAGGCCCAAGACTCGGTATGGAGTAGGATGGGGCTCCTTTCCCCAGTGGCTCTTCCAGCCACCAGTCGTTCGGCACTTCGTGGCGCACGCACGGCGACGATCGCTTGGGTCTGCAGATCGACCGCCTGCTCCACCTGGTGCGCCAGGTGGGTGCGGCCGTCCTTCATCCTGGTAATGCGCGCTTCCGGATCCAAGGGATGCTGCCAATCCTGATTGGAACCTTTCTTCGGCCGTTGGCGATCCAGCTTGGCCAACTCCTGCCGGGTGGGGTGGTCGTTCCCCGCCGCCCGGGCCAGTCCTTCCAGATATTCCCGGTCGCCAGGTGGCGAAGTCGCCGTAGAGAGAGTGGAAGCTGTGGTACTGACCCAGCATGGTGCCGAAGTCAGGCAACGCCAGTGAGATCCCGATCGTCTTCTCCGCGAACAAGTCAGAGCGCTTGCTCGGTTGGGCGCTGTACCAGCGCAGAACGTCGAAGGGAGTGACGTAGCACTCGATGGCGCAGGTATCGGGGCGCCCCCCCGAGTGTCCGCCCCCGGCGTCGGCGAAGGGGAGGCAGCACACCCATGCGCCAGCAGCGCCGGCGCCGCCGGCGTAGGCCAGGGTCTGCCCATCTGGCGGGCTGGCAATGGCCCAATGCCGCTGCGCCGTACGGTCCTGGTTCAGCGCTCGCACTTCAGGGCTCTATTGGGAATCAGCGTTGGCAGTCGGCCGCCTCGAAGGATGGGCGGCCAGCAGGGGCTGGGCCAACGGGCATTGAGCTCATTCTGATCGCAGCACGTCTATGGCGCTGGTCAGGGATGCCTTGGTCACCTCCAGACCGACCGCGGCGAGGGCAGCCAACAGCACGACTCCCATCGCGCCAGCGTAAAGCATCATCCCCGGCTCTGCCCGGTAGGCAAAGCCTTGCAGCCAACGAGCTATCGCCGTGGAGCCCAGAGGCCAAGCAACCAGAGCCCCCACGGCGAATCTCCGGCCCAGATCGCTCGTGAGGAGCAGCATGATGCCTGGAAAGGTTGCACCCAGGGCCTTCCTCACGCCGATTTCCTTCATCCGCTGTCGGACGGAGAAGGCCGTCAACGCCAAGACCCCCATGGCGGCTACGAGCACGGAGAGCGCAGAGAACCAGCATAGCACCTGCGACAGCCGCGTCTCGCCCTCGTATTGCAGGTCGTAGGCGTCATCGAGGAACCAATAGGTAAAGGGGTAGTCCGGGGCAAACGAACTCCAGACGCGCTCGGCAGCCTTCAGACCTTCCGGAAGATCCCCTGCGAACTTCACGCCGATATGGGAGTAATACTCCAAGCCGTTGCCGTCTCCGAAGTACCGAGGAGAAAACACCACGGTGGGGCCGACCGGATAGTGCATCGATTCGTAGTGGAAATCACGTATGACGCCTACCACGGTACCTCGGCCCACCAACTGCATGTCTATCGGCTCACCTAGTACCTCATCCGCTTTACGGAAGCCCAGGGCACCAACCGCGGTCTCGTTGAGCAGCACTTCGTATTGCCTGGGGCAGAGTCCCCTGGCTGGACCTCGGCCAGCCAGTATGTCCAGTCCCATCACGGATGGGAACGCCCAGTCGACGGCAATCCATGCCATCTCTACCTTGGGAGCCATTTGACCGACTATCACGTCGGTGAATGAGCGGAGTCGTTCGAAGGGCAACTCCTGAAATCGGGTCACTCCCTGCACGTGGCTCAGCTCCTGCAGGCGCTGGGCGAGGACTTCCGATTGCTCCTTGACACCGGGATAACCCACCTTGAAGACGATCGTCCGCTCTCTGCGGAATCCTATGTCCGCAGTCTCCAAGAACCGTACCTGCCGGTAGACTGCCGCGGTAAACAGCATCAACAGTATTGATAGTCCGAGCTGCAACTCCACCATCCGTCGGCGCAGCATCAGCCCAATGCCCCCGGACCTTGACGCGATCCTGAGCATGCGCCCCGGATATCTCCTCGCATGCACGATGCCGGGGCCGACAGCTCCGAGACCGACTACCAGAGCCAGCCCGATGATGACCCAGAAGGTATGTCCCGTGCCACACAGCTCGCCCCCCCCGAGTCCTACCAGGCTCTTGAAGACCGGCAGTCCCAGCAAGGCAAGGGGTATGGCCAGCAGCGCCGCTATACCGACCTGGAGGGCAGACTCACAGAAGAACTGCATGGCTACCTGCCCCTGTTGCGCCCCGACCACCTTCCGAATGCCGACCTCCTTGGCGCGTTCCGTCGAGCGCGCCGTCGCCAGGCTGGCGAAGTTCACGCAGGCGATGACCAGGACGAAGATCCCGATCGCGGAGGTGATCCACAGATAGCGGCCCCGCGTGTTGCTGTAAAGGTGAATGTCTGAGATCGGCTGCAAGGTAAAAAGGGGAGCCTGGGCGCTCTTGAGCTTCTCCATTTGGCTGCTGAAGCGATTCATGGCGACCGTGCTCAGTCGCTCGTTGAACGCACGGATGGGCGCCGCTTCATGGAGCTTGACGTACAGGCTCCCACTGGCATCGCTGCCCCACCATTGCTGCGGGCTCATCGGCCCCCAGGATGGCTCGACATAGATGGTGCACAGCGACATCAGCAGCTTTATCTGGAAATGAGAGTTCACCGGCAGTCGGTATACCCCGGTGATCTCGACATCGTGGGTAGTGTCCCATCGCAAGCGCTGACCGATGGGATTAGCGGTGCCGAAGTAGCTCTGCGCGACATCCGTCGAGATGACCATTTTATACGGCGCGGACAATGCCGTGGCCCTGTCTCCTGACACGAATGGGATGTCCAGCAGCTCGAGGAACTGCCCATCCGCGACGGCGACCTCCTGGATGATGTGGATGCGGTCATGGCTGATCAGCGGTCGAGAGTCCGCGCCGAGAATGCCGAGCTCCTCTACTTCGGGGAACTCGTTGCGGAGCACCGTCCCGAGTGGCAGCGGCAGGCGGGATCCGCCTTCCATGAGAACCCGGTACACCCGGTCATGGCACGGGTTGAAATCCTCGTAGCTCAACTCGTGGCGGACGTAGACGAAGACCAGCAAGGAACAGGCCATGCCCACGGCCAATCCCAGGATATTGATCGCCGCATACCCTCGCTGCCGCAGGAGGCTGCGGACTGCTGTCTTCAGGTAGCTGCGTAACATGGGTCGGTCCTCCTCACGTCACCTTGGGTCGTGCCTCAGGCCCGGCTCGGTCTGGCTGCCGAGCCCTCGCCGCACCTGGATCGAGGCCATGGGTATAGGCGCGGACAGGCCGAATAGATGTAGAGCCGCAAGGAATGTGCCAGTCGCTGCAGGTGTGGCCCTATCTGGACTTACGCGCAGCAGCGGGAAAGGCTAATTCAGTGGGGTGTACTGCCACCGGACAAGGAGTGTCCATCTGCGGACAGCAGCTCCAAAGGAATACCCCATGGTCTTCTACGGCCATTGCGATGCCCGCAGAAGGTCTGGGCCGAGGATCGTTGGGAGATGCGCCTAGATGGGGATCCGTTGACCGGTGATGCCCCCGGCCGGGTGTCGTCGGACGGGCGCCCGGTCTTGTCCGGGCTGGCCGGCGGCACTCGGCCGAAGAGATGGCCTGCTGTGGCTGACGAATCCGTACGTTGTTGGCCTGGTGGATAGTGGTGGCCACAGTACGGGATGGCCGGTGTCAGGCGGAAGGCCCTAATGTCCTGGAGCTTGTAGACCAGCATGCGGCTGCCTGCAGTCGGGCAGGTAGCATTCTGCTGGAGCAAGGATCTTGGGGAAGTGCGGTTGCAGGTGGCAGCGGACTTCATGGCAAAGGTGGCACTTGTCGACGTAGCCCTCCGGCCGCAGGCGGAAGCCGGCGGCCATCGGCAAGCGTGTGAGGCCGATAGGGCCTTGTGCGAGCAGCACCGAGATGATCGGGTGCGACTGGGCCTGGTATTCGCCGAGGATTTGCTGGACTGGCAGCTCTGCCGCGTTGCCAATGCAGATTCCATGCTCGACCATCACCCAGCCGTGGACATCGATCTCGATGCCTCCCGGGCGGCGGAAGTCATCATTACGGAAAGCTGGTACACCGGCACAGATGTCCGTCGGCACCGTGCGTGGTCCGGCGTGTACCGCCGCCAGCCCGGCTCCTCGGCCATGCAGCACCGCTGTGCCGCTGTAGGTCTCGTGCCCGAGCCCGCCCAGCCACTCGACCAACTGGGATGTGGCGCGATCGTACGGGTTGGCGGCGTCGGGCGACTCGAGGTAGTAGACCTGGCCCCTGCGGGGATGACCCAGGCTGGCGGCTACGCGCAGGAGGCGCAGCACGCGGTCGCGCGGGACGTAGCGCTGGTGGAAGGCGTCGACGCTGACGGCGCCGATCTCGAGCCCGGCCTTGTACACCCGCTCCAGCACCCGGGCCGTGGTGTCGTCGTCGACGCACCACGATGCGTTGGTATCGATCTGGACCTTGGCGATACCGCACTGGCGGGCGATGTGGCCGATCGCCACCGTGCGGTCGACTTCAAGGAGCGCTTCACCACCAATCAGGCTCATGAAGTCGATGGGATTATCTCGGACCAGCGGCTCGATGTAGCCCCGGGCCTGTTCAGGGGTCATCCAGGTCGCGGCCCGGTCCGGACCGGCACTCAGGCAGCAATGGGCGCACCGGGCTGAGCAGCGGTAGCTGACCACCAGGGTCAGGTAGGTCAGGGAGTCCATTGGGCCGGGGGTTGGTGTGGGCGGGCTCAGGGGCGAACCCAAGTGGGGGCGCAGGCCCCAGGATCAGACCGGGTAGAGGGCGTAGAGCGCAAACCGCTGGAACTGCTGCCGGTATTCGTTGTAGATGCGCTGCTGGCGCCGGAGCCCCTGCCGTAGGCGGAGCTGTTCGGTGGGGTCGTTCAGCGCGCCGAGGCGCTGGATGTCGGCGGTCCAGTTGGCGGCGTAGGCGTCCCATTCGGCTTGGCTGGAGCGGGCCACGTACCCCACGTCGAATCCGGCGGTGTTGGCCAGCTCGAACAGCTCCTGCTCGGTGTGGAAAGGGCCCTCGTAGTCGAGCAACCCGGGTGGCACCTCGCTGGTGGTATAGTACGGCTCGCCGATCACAGCCCGGCCAGCGGGGGTCAGGATTGGTCGCATGGCGCGCAGAGCCGGGCCGAAGCCCCCCCAGAGGCCGGAGGCGCCGATGCAGGCGGTCAGGTCAAATCGCTCCGAGCCGCAGTCATAGGTGCTGGCGTCGGCGTGGAGGATCCGCACCAGGTGCTGCATGCCGTGGGCGGTCGCCAGGGCCTGGGCTCTGGCGAAGAAGTCGGGATTGGAGTCCAGGCCCAGCCCCGAGACGCCGAAGCACGAAGCCCAGAGTACCAGGGCTTCGCCGTAGCCGCAACCGAAGTCGACGACCCGCTGCCCGGGCTGAAGGCCGATGGCCCTGCCCAGGATGGCCAACTGCATGAGGCTGGTGGGGCTTCTGCGGGGTGCATGGAGCGCGAGGGTGTCGGTGAGGTCGACGGGTAGCACGGCGGTCCTCCCACGGATCTGGGGGCGATGGACATGCCCTTGTTACCCGAGGACGGATGCACTGGACACGCTGCGCGCTGCCCCAGCCGAGTGTCTGGCCGGAAAGACCCGGTGCATCCCCCCCGGTGGAGAACAGACACCATCACTTCCTCTGAGGACGTAGCGGTGGACGATCTGAGGCTGATGCAGATCCAGGTCGAGACGCTCTTCACCCATGATGCGGATGGCCGCA
>JBAZUN010000031.1:0-23971 GCA_041661365.1 Candidatus Latescibacterota bacterium | reverse complement strand
CGACGGCTTCAGGCCGTCGCGCACGTCGGGCAGGGCCCGGGCCATGATCACGCTCATCGAGTAGTCGAGGAACGAGGTTTTGAGCTCGTCCTCGATCTGCACGGGCACGATGCGGTGGTCGCGGTGGTCGGACATAGAAAGGCGTTTTCCGGAGGTGTGCGGTTAGCGAAAGGCCCGGTCTCAGGCGCCGTGAAGGTCCAGGTTCTTCACGTCCAGCGCATTGGTCTCGATGAAGGCCCGGCGCGGCTCTACCTGGTCGCCCATGAGCAGGCTGAACATGTGCTCGGCCTCGACCGCGTCGTCGAGATTGACGCGGAGCAGGGTGCGCAGTTCAGGGTCCATGGTGGTCTGCCACAACTGTTCGGGGTTCATCTCGCCGAGGCCCTTGTACCGCTGTACCATGATCCCCTTGGCGTCGCCGTTGGCGCCCAGCAGACGGAGGTTCTCGTCGCGCTCCTGCTCGCTGAAGGCGTAGAGCTCCTGGCGGCCCTTCTTCACCAGGAACAGGGGCGGCTGCGCCAGGTAGAGCCGGCCGCGCTCGATCAGCTCGCGCATGTAGCGGAAGAAGAAGGTCATCATCAGGATGCGGATGTGGCTGCCGTCGACGTCGGCGTCGGCCATGATGATGACCTTGCCGTACCGCAGCCGGCTGAAGTCGTAGTCCTCGCCGATGCCGGCCCCCAGGGCGCCGATCAAGGGCAGCAGCTTGTCGTTGCCCAGGACCCGGTCGATGCGCGCCTTCTCGACGTTCAGCGGCTTGCCGAACATCGGCAGCACGGCCTGAAAAGCCTGGTCCCGGGCCTGCGCCGCCGAGCCACCGGCCGAGTCCCCCTCGACCAGGAAGATCTCGGTCTTCTCGGGATCCCGCTCCGAGCAGTCAGCCAGCTTGCCCGGCAGCGAGGCGCCGTCGAGGATCCCCTTGCGGCGGGTCAGCTCGCGCGCCTTGCGGGCCGCCTCGCGAGCGCGACCGGCCTCGACGATCTTGTCGATCACCCGGCGGGCGACGTCGGGGTTCTCTTCCAGGTACTGGTTCAGGGTCTCGCTGGTCAGCGACTCGACCAACCCCTTGACGCTGCTGTTCCCCAGCTTGCTCTTGGTCTGGCCCTCGAACTGGGGGTCGGGCAGCTTGACGCTGATGACGGCCGATAGTCCCTCCCGGGTATCCTCTCCCGCCACGACGAACTTGACGGTCCGAAGCAGGTTGTTGCGGACGGCGTAGTTGTTCAGGGTGCGGGTTAGCCCGGCGCGGAAGCCGATCAGGTGGGTCCCGCCCTCGGCGGTCTTGATGTTGTTGGCGTAGGTGAAGATCGTCTCCTGGTACCCGTCGTTGTACTGCAGCGCGGCCTCGACCGATACCCCCTCGCGCTCGCCGAAGAGGTAAATCGGCTCCGGGTGCAGCAGCCCGCGCCCCTCGTTGAGGAAGCGGACGAATTCGACGACCCCGCCCTCGTAGAGGAAGGTATCGCTGCGGCCTGAGCGCTCGTCGGCCACGCGGATCTCCAGGCCGCGGGTGAGGAAGGCCAGCTCCCGCAGCCGATGCGCCACCAGGTCGTACTCGAACTCGAGGGTCTCGAAGATCTGGCCGTCCGGCTTGAACTCCACCGTGGTGCCGGTCCGGTCGGTCGGCCCCTGCCGCTCGAGTGGGGTGACCGGCACCCCGCGCTCGTACCGCTGGCGGAACACGCTGCCCTGCTGCCAGACCTCGGCCACGCACCATTCGGAGAGGGCGTTGACCACCGAGGCGCCGACCCCGTGCAGGCCGCCGGAGACCTGATAGGCCTTCTTGTCGAACTTCCCCCCGGCGTGGAGCATGGTCATCACCACCTCGACCCCGGACTTCTGCTCGCCCAGATGGAAGTCGACCGGAATGCCGTGGCCGTTGTCCCGGACACGGACCGATCCCTCGGTGGTAATCGTCACCTCGATCTGCGAGCAGCGGCCGGCCAGGGCCTCGTCGACGCTGTTGTTGACGATCTCCTTGACCAGCTCGTGCAGGCCGCCGACGCTGGTGTCGCCGATGTACATCGCCGGCCGCATGCGGACGCCCTCGAGGCCCTTGAGGACCTGGATGCTCTCCGCCGTGTATTCCGCGGCCGAGGGCTGAGGGAGGGGGGTGTCGTTACCTGTGCCTGACATCTACGGCCGCTCCTGGGATGGGTGCTGGTGGGCGGTCGCCCCGCGCCGCGGACGACCAGAGCCCGGATCGGTGCTGGTCAGGGGGCTGGTTGAGGAAGACCAGCTCCCGCACCACCTCCTCGCCGGCCAACTGGTTGAGCCGACGCAGGAGATCGGGTTTCATGAAACTGAGCTGGTTCCGCCAGGTGGCCGACGGCACGGCCAGTTCGAGTCGGCCCCGGTGGATCCGCAAGGGCCGGGCCTGGGAGGCGACCAAGGGCCCGGCGGCCTCCTCCCAGACCAAGATGGCCCGACACTGGGCCAGTCGCTCCTCCAACCCGAGTTCGCTGACCAGGGCCTGGAGCAGCCCCGACAGTGGGGCCGGCTCGACCGGCAGGTCACTGGGGGAGCGTAAGGGCCTCAAGGGCTCCATGACGCGCCGTGGCGGTTTCGGTCGGACTGGTCAGGATGACCTGCCGGAAGGTGCCCGCCAGTTCGAGCAGGGCGGCCGAGCGTCGGTCGTCCAACTCGGAAAGGACGTCGTCCAGCAGGAGGACCGGCTCGTTCCCCGCCGGTGATTCGAGGACCAGCATCTCGGCCATCTTCCAGGCGATCAGGATACTCTTGAGTTGCCCGGCCGAGGCGTAGGTCTCGGCCGGTTGACCCGACAGGGTGAACAGCAGATCGTCTCGGTGCGGACCGGTGGTAGTATGGCCCGCCAGGCATTCCTGGGGCCGGCGAGCGTCCAGCTCCTCGATCAGGGCCGCGGCCATGGCCGCTGGCTCGTCGGGCGTGCCACCGCGGTACCGGACGGACAACTCCTCGTTCTCCCCACCCAACTGCCGGTAGAATCCGGCCAGGTGCGGGCCGATGCTTATCAGCAGGGCGTGCCGGCGGGCGCGGATGGCGCCGCCGTGGCTGGCCAGTTGCTCGGACCAGGGCTCCAGCTCGGGCCACCGCCCGGTTGGCGCCGCCCCGCCGCGATACTCGCGCAACACCCGGTTCCTCTGGGCCAGGGCCCGCTGGTAGCGGAGCAGCAGGTCCAGGTAGTCCGCGCTCGCCTGGGACAACAGGATGTCCAGCAGGCGACGGCGCTCGGCCGGGGAGCGAAGAACCAGGGCCACGTCTGCGGGGGAGAAGTGGACCGAGCGAAAGTGGCCGACCACGTCCGCCACGCGGGGTAGGGGAGCACCGTCGCGAAAGGCCGTCTTTCCCGTGGCGCGGTCATAGAAGAGGCGGAGGCGCGCCGGTCCGCGGCCGTCGTCGCAAAGCCCCTCGATGTCGAAGTATACACCGCCGTGGGGCACCACCTCGCCGTCTTGCGCCCCGCGCACCGACTTACCGATCGACAGATAGGAAATCGCCTCGAGCAGGTTGCTCTTGCCACGGCCGTTCCCAGCGCAGATCACGCAGTGATCCGCCCCGAACTGCACGGTCAAGGAGGCGAAATTACGGAACGGTCGCAGGGTTAAGCTGCAGATCCGCACTACGCGAGCGCGCGTCAGCTCGTCGGCCGAAGCGGCATGAGCAGGCAGTAGTACTCTTCTCCGACCGACGCCTCTGCTGGCCGCAGGATCGCGGCCGTGGTCTGGTTCTTCAGTTCGACGACGACCTCTTTGGCGTCCACCTTGCGGAGGATCTCGATGAGGTAATTGGCGTTGTACCCGATCTCCAGCGATTCGCCGTCGTACACGGTAGGTACCGATTCTCGAGCCTCGCCACCGATCTCGGGGCTCACCGCGGATAGTTCGAGCTGATCTGGACTCAACTTGAAACGGACCTGGTGGGTATAGGCGCTGGCCAGGATGGACACCCGCCGGACCGCTGGTATCAACTGGTCGGTGGGGAACTGGACGCGCTTCTCGTTATCCCGGGGGACGACCGGCGCATAGTCCACGTACGGCCCCTCGATGAGGCGCGAGACGACCACCGTGTCCCCGGCGGAGAAGAGCAGTTGGCTGTCGCCGATCGTGACGCTGGCCGGACCGCTGGGGGCGGAGAGCAGCTTGACCAGTTGATTGAGCATCTGCGGCGGCACAATGGCCGTTGCCGGCGTCGTCACCTCGGCGTGTAGATCGAGCGCTCTCCGGGCGTGGGCGAACCGATGCCCGTCGGTGGCGATCATCTCCATCCCGTCCGCATCGATCCGCCACAACACCCCGGTGAGAACCGGCCGAGTATCGTCCTTAGAGACCGCGAACACGGTTCGGGTGATCATCCGGGCAAGATGGGCTGCATCCAGCCCATCAACCTGTGACAGATCCAGTGAAACGCCGTCCAAGCGAGTCGGAATTTCCGGGAAATCGCCCGCGGCCATTCCCGAGAGCACGTACGCGCCTTGACCCCGCTCCCCTTCGCCTAGCCGTCCGGAAAGGGAAAGTCGCTCGCCGGTCACCTGAATGGTCAGCAACCCCGACGGCCATTCGCGGACGATCTCTGCCAGGGCGCGGGCCGGAATGGCGACAGCCCCTGGTTCGGTTACTTGGGCTGGAATCCGGGTCTGGATCGATAAGGCCAGGTTGGTGCTGGCCAAGGTAAGCCAGTCTAGCTCAGCCGAAAGCAGGATATTGGCCAACACCGGAAGGGAGGGCTTGGCCGGCACCGCATCCAGCACGAGGTCGAGACCGCGCCAAAGATCATTCCGCTGCAGCGTGAATTGCATCAGTCCTCAAGCCGGGAAAAGGTGGATGGCCTAGCCCTGGTAAAAGCTTCGATACGCCGACCAACGGCCCTCTAAATTAGGGATCAATAGATTGCGAGTCAAGATTACTATATTATAAAGATGCTGTTTTCGCAGGAACAGGAAGGTACGCAAAGTGAAAATCAAGGAACAAGGTCCGGTAGTGAATACTACGCTAGTCTATTTGATGTTTTCAGTAGAAGTAACAGTAGGGCTGTGGATATGTTGTTTTCAGCGGCGAAGAGGATGGACATAGAACGAAGTAAAGGAAGTAAATTCAACGAGATAATGATCTTATCAGAAGTCTGATCGCTCAAGCGAGGAGGTGTGGATATCACGGTGCACGAGGAAGTTTGGACCCCGACAGGTCTACCTGCGATCCCAGAGAAGCACCGAAGCAGGGGGTGCGCGGGGTGATACTCACGGCTCTGTGGATAAGGGTGTGGAAAACTTCGGAGGGAAGCGGGCCGAAAAACAGGGTTATGAGGAGGGGTGCCTTCCCTGAATCGACGCGGCAAGGGAATCGATGAGCTGGGCGAAAAGCGGATCCTCACGGCGTTTCTGTTCGACGCTCTGAATGGCGTGGACTACCGTGCTGTGGTCTCGACTGCCGAAGCGGAGACCGATCGCTTTCAGGGGGTTTTGGGTGAGGCGTTTGGCCAGGAACATGGCGACTTGGCGAGCGCGGACGATTTCCTGCTTTCGCGTCTTGCCGATGAGCAACTGCGGGGTCAGGTTGAAGTGTTCGGCCACGGCCTGCTGAATCGCCTCGATACTGAGTTTGGAAACGTGTGCGGGCCCGCGTTCCTGGACGATCTGGCGGGCGGCATCGATGGTGAGCTCCATACGGTTGACCGAGCAGTACGCCATCAGATGGATCAGGGCACCCTCGAGCTCGCGGATGTTCGAACTGATGTAATTTCCGAGGAAGGTAGCCACCTCGTCGGGAAGCGAAAGACCGGTGATCTCCGCCTTCTGCTGGAGGATGGCAATCCTGGTCTCCAGGTCAGGAGGCTCGATGGAAGTGACCAACCCCCATTGGAACCGCGAGACCAGACGCTCTTCCATCCCCTGCAACTGGCCCGGGGGGCTGTCGCAGGTCATGACGATCTGTTTGCCGTTTTGATGGAGGGCGTTGAAGGTATGGAAGAATTCGTTCTGAGTCTGCTCTCCCTTGAGCAGGAACTGGATGTCGTCGACCAGGAGCAGGTCCGGACTTCTGTATAGACTGCGGAACTGAGCGGTCTTCTGGGTCTTGATAGCCTCGATGAAGTCGCTCATGAACTTCTCCGAGGGGACAAAAGCGACCTGCTGGCCGCTGTTCTGATTCAGGGCATGGTGTCCTATGGCCTGGAGAAGATGGGTCTTGCCGAGACCTACCCCGCCGTAGATCACCAGGGGATTATATTGGGTTCGACCCGGGGACTGGGCCACGGCCTGGGCCGCGGCGTGGGCAAAGCGATTCCCTTCGCCGATGACAAAGGTGCCAAAGGTGTACCGGCCGTTCAGTGGCGTGAACAGGGACGGCGTCGGAACCTCAGGGCCGCTGGAGATCTGCGGTCGGGAGTCCTGGGCTTCCTGCCGTTGTGGTGCTGGTTGAAGGGGGTCTGCGGCGGCCGTGGGTCGAGGACCACCGCTGACGGTAAAGGAGATTCGCGGCGAGAAGTGCGTGACCTCTTGTACCGCCTGTTGGATCATCGGCAGATAGCGCGACTCTACCCAGTCGGCGAAGTACGAGCTGGATACCTCGATGACCAGACCGTCGGGGTCAAAGCGCTGGACCCCGGTGGGACGGAACCAGGTGTTGAACGTCTGCGGGCTGACCTGCCGCTCGAGGCTGAGCAGGCACTGGGCCCAGAGTTCGTGGGGGTCCTGTGTCATGGCATGGGCTTGGGGGACCGCTCCGAAAGGGGGCTGAAAGCTATGCAACCGCGGTGCGGGCGTCAAGCAATCTCCCGACGTGGAGAGACAGAAATCCTTGGAGTAGTTGAGGTTGGTGTGTATTGACAGCCACCGAAGCACCGCCTATATTACACCTTTTTAGCTATCTACCGAACGCGTTAACGCAGAATTTGACGCCCCACACAGGCGGGACGGAACCGTGAAGAGGACATTTCAGCCCAGCAACAGGAAACGCCGCAACAAGCATGGTTTCCGGCGCCGCATGAGCACCGCCTCAGGTCGGGAGGTGCTCAACCGTAGGCGACGGCGAGGCCGGCGGCGCCTGGCAGTATAGTGCCTGGGTCGGGCGGCCGAGCCGCCCGCAGGCGCGACCCCCAGGCCGCGCCATGGATCCAAGGGGAACTTCTGTGGGTCCGCCGGATCCGTGAGGGGTCTGGACTGATTCTGGTGGTAAGGCGCCGACTCGGGGGAGCGGCAGTCCGGAATCGCCTCAGGCGGCGTCTGCGTCACATCTGCCGCGACGCTGGCGTCACCGGCCTCGTGGTGCTGGCGCAACCCGGGGCTGAGCGGATGGCATTCGCCGGGTTGCGGCAGGAGTTGGTGCGGCTGTATGCGATGGCTTGAGCTTGGCCCCGCATTGGCGCGGGACGCTGCCCTCTTGGCCATCCGTTTTTATCGTTCGTTCGTCTCCCCATTCCTGCCTCGCAGTTGTCGCTTCTATCCCTCTTGTTCTGAATACGCGGCCGAGTGCGTTGCCCGGTTCGGTCTGTGGCGAGGAGGGCTGCGTGCGGCCCGGCGCTTGATGCGGTGCCATCCATGGGGCGGGTGCGGGTGCGACCCGGTGGAGTAACCACCCGACCAGCGATGGCACAACCACGGCAAGAAATGCACGGAGGGGGTCGGCATGGAGGATAAGAGGACGTTGCTCGCGTTTGTCGCCATCGGCGTCGTCCTCCTGCTGATGCCGTACTACTACGAATGGGCCGGCTTGGCGCCCAAGGCACCGGCGCCCGAGGCTCGAACCGAGGCGCCCGCGACCAGTCCGGAGGACGAGCAAGGACGTCTCGCGGATGGGGCCTCCGGCGGTGACTCAGGAGCGGAAAGCGGCTCGAGGGGAGCGGTGGCTTCAGAGATCCCACCCCTCGAGGTCGGCCAAGCCCATGACATCGTGGTGACGACGCCGCTGCAGCGAATGACCTTCTCTACCGAGGGTGGCGTCATGACCTCCTGTCGGCTGATGGCCTACCGGCGGGGGGATGGTAGCGAGGTCGATTTGGTGGCGCTCGGGGGCCGTGGCCTGACGCTGGCGATCCGGCGCATCAACGAGGTGCAGGACCTGGGGGAAGTCGTTTTCGGGGTGGATCGAGAAGGGCTTGAGCTGGAGGCGGGGCAGAGTGGGACGATCCGCTTCGTGGCCCAGGTGGCCGAGGGGGTGCTGGTCGAGAAGGTGTTGAGTTTTTCGGCCGACCAGTACGGGTTCGGGATGGAGGTCGCCTATCGGGGCCTGGACCCGGACGCCGAGATCGCCGTCCGATGGGAGCGCGGCCTGGCCTTTACCGAGGCCACCGGGGCCCCGGACCTGGCAGAGAGCCGTGCCCTTGCGTTTTTCAATGACGAGCTATCCTCGGTTCAGGTCGAGGATAGCGACGAAGAGGAAACCTGGGGGCCGTACAAGGGAGAGTTGCGGTGGGTGGGGGTCAGGAGCAAGTACTTCCTGAGCGCCCTTATCCCGCGGACCGCGGGAATTCATCGGGTCACCCTTCATGGCCGCGGAGGGACTCAGGACCGGGCCGCAGACTACTCCTACGAGATCGGGCTCCGGGCCGAGGCAGCGGGACAATGGCAGGGCACGGTGTACCTCGGACCGCTGGAATACGACAACCTGGTGCGGCAGGGGGTAGAACTGGAGCAGGCCATTGACTTTGGCTGGCCGGTGGTCAAACAGGTCAGCAAGCTTCTCCTGGTCATCTTCAAGGCGGCATACGAATACGTCCCGAACTACGGCTGGATCATCGTCCTGTTCGCGGTCGCCATCAAGATCCTCGTTTCCCCGCTGACGCACAAGACGAACGAATCCACGGCCAAGATGCAGGAGCTGCAGCCCAAGATCGCCGCCTTGAAGGAGAAGTACAAGAACGACAGTCAGCGATTGAGCCGGGAGACGATGAAGCTCTACAAGGAGGAAGGGGTGAATCCCCTCGGCGGCTGCCTGCCGCTGCTCCTGCAGATGCCGGTGTTCTTTGCCCTCTACAATCTTTTCGGCCGGACCATTGAGCTACGGCAGGCCCCGTTTGCCCTGTGGATCACCGACCTGTCCGTGCCCGACGAGCTGCGGCTCGCGGGTTTCGGTGTCCACGTGCTGCCGTTCCTAATGGGCGCTTCCATGTGGCTCCAGCAGAAGATGACCATGAAGGACCCCAAACAGGCCATGCTGGTCTACCTGATGCCGGTCGTCATGATCTTCATCTTCTGGCAGATGACCTCGGGGCTGGTCCTCTACTGGACCGTGTTCAACGTGCTGACGATCGGGCAACAGGTGGTCGTCAATCTGATCAAGGGGAAACCGGCGTTCGCCTGAAATGGCAGGTTCAGGGCGAATGACCGCTCCCGCCGGCCGGGCTATTCGGCCGCAGAGCGAGATCGCGTGACTTCCATAGAGACCATAGTAGCGGTGGCCACCCCGCCGGGACAGGGGGGAATCGGGGTGGTGCGGCTAAGCGGGCCTGCGGCGATCGCCATCGGGCGGCGGCTCTTCCGCTGTCGTCCCGCTCTGGGCACGCGGCCCCGGCGGGTAGAATTCGGCCGGATCATGGCTGGCCAGTCCGAGATCGACCATGGCTTGGCCTGGGTGCTGCAAGGCCCGGGTTCCTATACCGGAGAAGATACCGTGGAGATCAGTTGCCACGGGAGTCCGGTGCTGCTGGATCGAGTCGTGACCACCGCACTTGGGCATGGAGCGATGTTGGCGCGTCCGGGGGAATTTACCCAACGCGCGTACCTCAACGGACGATTGGATCTGGCTCAAGCGGAAGCGGTGCTGGACCTGATTCGCGCCGGATCTGAGCAGGAGCGATCTGCCGCGTATGGGGTGTTGACCGGGGAGCTGGGAGCATTGGTGGCGCGGGTGCGAGGACATCTCGTCCGGGCGCTGGCGATCATTGAGGCAGGGCTGGACTTCCCAGAGGATGACCTGCCGCGGGACCAGGAATTCCTGGCCCGCACCGAGGCCGCAGCCGCTGCCGAGTTGTCCCGCAAATGGGTCGTGGCGAGTGAGGCGGGGGCGTCGTGGCTCGGGCGGGTTCCCGTCGTGCTCGTCGGGCCACCCAACGTGGGGAAATCAACGCTGTTGAATCGGTTGGTCGGCGAAGAACGGGCGATCGTAGACAAGGAGCCGGGAACCACCCGGGACCTTGTCCGAGCGCAGTGCGGGTGGGAGGGGCTGAGCGTGGAGGTGGTCGATACCGCCGGGCTACGGGTTCCGACCAGCAGCGTAGAGGCCGAAGGGATTCGCCGGGCTCAGGCGGCAGTTGCCGAGGCCGGTGTAGTGCTGGCGGTTTTGGACGGTTCCCTACCCTGGGGGACAGAGGATGCCGAAGCCCTCCGCGTGGCTGGAGAGAGGATGGTCGTGGTGGTTAATAAGGCGGATTTGCCACGGCAGAAGGAGATACCGCCGAAGATGCTCTGCGGCCGGTTGGTGAGGTGGATTTCCGCGGAAAAAGGGACTGGAGTAGAGGACCTGATCGCGTCAGTGGTTGAGAAAGTGCGTCCGTTGGTGGTGGCAGACGGAGTAGTCCTGACGCGGAAACGGCAGCGAAGCTGTTTGGCTGAAGTGGCGGTGCGGGCGAGTGTGGCCGCGGCCGCGCTGCAGGCCGAGGGGTTGCCCGAGTGCGTGGCGGCAGACCTGCGCGGGGCCTTGGCCGCAGCGGGGGCGGTCGTGGGTATTGGCGTGGGCGACGAGGTTCTTGAAGCCATCTTCTCGGAGTTCTGCATCGGGAAGTAGCTGTCACCGCTATCAGCGGAGGGCCGCCGGCTCCAGATGCCTGGGGTGCTGTGTTTCACGTGGAACAAGGAATCGAAGGCAGGGCTTGATCGGACCGCCCCGTGGGTAAACGCCCCGGGTTGTGCCGGGCGGGAGCCCCCCGGGGATGACCGCTCCGGAACAAAGGAGAGCCTTCTTCTTGAGAACCGCGTGATGGTAACCGGGAGAAGGCTCAGATGGACGACATCGCGAGTCATCGGCATTGCCGGTGGGAGTGTAAGGGTCACGTGGCGTGGATTCCGAAGTGTCGGTGGGTGGTGCTCCATGGGCAGTTGCGGCAGCCCGGGGTGAGGTGTTGCATGAGTTGGCGCGGTTAAAGGCGAGCCGGATCTTCGCGGGACACCTGCAGCCGGACCACGTGACGATGCTGATTGCGATCCCGCTGAAGTATGCGGCGGCGCAGGGATCGGGGTTCTCAAGGGCAAGCCGCGACCCACGCGGGGTCGGGGTGAACGGGGGACGCATGCAGAACCACACCGGAGGCTCTGGGCGCGGGGGTAGTATCTGCGGGGGTATTTGGTGTCAGCAGTTGTCTACGGTGAAGGGGCGCTATATCGCCGGCCAAGAGACCGCCGACCGGCAGTGCGAGCAGCTTCAGCTACGGGGTGCGTCAAACCCGCTTCGAGAGGGGCCTTGACCTGTGGCGTGGAGCGAGTTGAACGGTTCACGCGACTGGAGCGGGGAGAATCCCCCGAGTGTGGATAACCGTGGGTGTTTCACGTGAAACAAGACCGGAAGCACGGGGTTTTTTTTGGCGAACCGGGAGATCGAAGAAGATCTGGAAGCAGCCCGAACTGACTGGGCCGCTTTCTTGAGCGGTGAGGAGTGGGAGCACCTTTCGTCCTACGTCCGCCTCCTGTCCCGCTGGTCCGCCAGCGTGAATCTGGTCTCTCCGGACGATCGCACCGTTCTCGCGACGAAACATCTTCGAATTGCGGCCGATCTGGCGGTCTTGGCGAAGGCCCTTCCTCACCGGACGATCATCGACATCGGTTCTGGTGCCGGCCTGCCTGGGATCCCCCTTGCGGTCCTCCTGCCGGAATCTCGGGTTTACCTAGTTGAAAGCCGTCGCAGGCGGTGTCATTTCCTCAAGGAGGTAGTCCGCAGGCTCGGTCTCACCGGCACCACGGTGGTGCATGATCGGGCTGAGGCATGGTCCGGTCCTGCCGGTGGAGCAGACGTGGTCACGGCCCGGGCCGTTGCCCCGCCACCCGAGCTTTTTGCCCTGGCCGCGCCACATCTAGCCTGTTGGGGGGGACTCCTTATCACCCTTCCCGCTGGTTCAGCTCCCGCCTGCAGTGGTCCGCGTCCCAGCATGATCTGGCCCGTGCAGTCCTACCCCTCGCGGCCGGTCTGGGGGCTGTTCTTCCGGGATAGAACAGCCATCTAAATCTGCCATTATCATATTGTAATTAATTGATTTGTGTTGAGACATGCGATCGTGAAGGTCAGTCCGCAACCATTGAGGTTGAGTGATGGTTTTCAGGGTATCTCGGGGCTGGGCGCAATGGAGGGCCTCTTGCCGACCCTTCGCTGAGCCTACTATATTCTCCTTGCTTGACGCTCCTTTCGGCGGTGGTAGAGCCCATTTATCGAGAGGCGTATTCCCAGCGTGCTAGACAAGTACCTCAAGGCCGGTGCACTCGCCCTCCTGCGCCCCCTGGCCCACCTGTTCATTCGGCTGGGCTTTCGTCCCGATTGGCTCACCCTGTTGGGGTTGGTGATGAACCTCGGGGCAACTGCGGCCTTTGCCCGGGGGGAACTGCGCTGGGGAGCGGCGGTTATGTTGTTAGCTGGCCTATGTGATATCCTGGATGGTCAGGTCGCCCGAGAAGGGCGGAAGGAAACCAAGTTCGGGGCCCTGCTTGATTCGACTACCGACCGCTATTCCGAGATCTTCCTCTACTTCGGTATCGGGGCCTACCTGATCGGGCGGAACGAATGGGTGGCTAGTGGGGTTCTCTTCTTTGCCCTGTCTGGCTCGCTCATGGTGAGCTATGTTCGCGCCCGGGCAGAAGGCCTTGGGGAGGATTGCAAGGTCGGCTTCATGCAGCGCCCTGAACGGCTGGTGGCCTTGGCCATGGGTGGCCTGTACGGCCACGGTGGTCTGATCTTCGTCCTGGCGCTGCTCGCCGTGACCACCAACTACACGGTCGTGGAGCGGCTGACCTACATCCGGAACAAGCTCAAGGACAGCCCTGGATCTGCCCCGGCCCACGGATCGCCCTAGCCTGCGGCGAAAGAAGCCTGGCCGGGTGGGCCTTCGCGGGGTACGGGCGATCATCCCATTACCCAAGGCACCTCCGAGTGGGCCACGGTTTTTTCGTTGCGCTTGAGGGAATCGACGGGAGTGGCACCACGACGCAAGCCTTGCTGCTTGCCGACCGCCTAGAATGCTTGGGTGTCCGCGTCGTCCGCACGCGGGAGCCGGGCGGCACCTCCCTGGGCGAGCGACTCCGGGAGTTGCTTCTCGATCCACGGGCAGCGATCGATGCCCGGACCGAGGTTCTGCTCTACGCGGCGGCTCGAGCCCAGCACGTAGCCGAGGTCATCGCGCCGGCCCTGTCGCAAGGAGCGGTGGTGGTGTCGGATCGGTACCTGGCGTCATCCCTGGCCTATCAGGGATATGGCCGGGGCCTGGGGCCGGAGTTGGTCTGGCAGGCCAATAAGCTCGCCGTCAGTACCTGTCTGCCGGATCTGACCCTGTACCTCGATCTTGCTCCAGAGGAGGCGCTGCGGCGCCGGCGAGATCGAGGGGACGCGCCGGATCGCATCGAGTTGTGCGGCGACGCCTTCCAGGCGCGGGTCCGACAGGGATATCTGTCGCTGGCCGCATCTCAGGGTGACGCGGCCCAGGTGGTGTCGGCGGCGAGGGATCGCGATTCCGTAGCCGCGGATCTATGGGCCAGCGTGACCGCGTGCTGGTCTGGGGCTCCTCAGACGACGGGAGACGGATGAGAGTGCAGGTAGCGTTCCGGTGCAGTTGGCGCCCCCTCCTCTCGGTGGCCGTGATCCTGGCCACGTGGGGTGGGCGCGTGCTGGCGACCACCGCGCCAACGGTTGATCCCTATCGTGCGGTCAACGACAGTTGGGAACGCTTCGGCTCGGTGTACGGTCGCATCGTCGAAGACTACTACGATTCCCTTGGCCAGGCCGAGGTGATGCGCGCCGCCATCGAGGGGATGCTGACCAAGCTGGACAGCTACAGCCAGTTCTACGACCAAGAGGGGCTCCGGCAACTGCGCCAAGACACCAGCGGTAGGTTTGCCGGCTTGGGCATCACCGTCGGACTGAAGGGCCGGTACCCGATCGTGATCGCCGCCATACCAGAGACGCCGGCCGAAAAGGCCGGGATCGTGGCCGGCGACCAGATCATCCAGGTTGAGGGGCAGGATACCCGCGGCTGGCCCCTCGAACAGGTGGTCCGGGCCCTACGCGGTGAGCCTGGTTCTCGCGTCGTTCTCAAGGTGGTACACCGGGGCGGTACCACGACCACGCGCGAGCTTTCGGTGGTTCGCGAGGTGATCCGGATCCGTTCCGTCAACCTGGTTACCGAGGCGACCCCGGGCATCGGGTACATCAGCCTCCGCCAGACCCGCTTTTCCGAGGACACGGCGCAGGAGGTGGAGCGTGCCCTGACCGAACTGGAGGCTCGTTCCGTGCAGGCGGTGGTCCTCGATCTCCGCGGAAATCCCGGCGGACTGCTGAGCCAGGCCGTGGCAGCGGCCAGTCTCTTCCTTCCTCCCGGGGCCCCCATCGTCTCTATTCATGAGCGCGATGGCCACCGCGACGAGACCAAGTTCTCCGAAGGCCGCCCGGTAGCAGAGAAGCTTCCCCTGGCGATTCTGGTGGACGGGGGCAGCGCCAGTGCCTCGGAGATCGTGGCCGGGGCCATTCAGGACAATGACCGGGGAGTCATCCTCGGGACCACGACCTTTGGCAAGGGATCGGTGCAGACGGTCTTCGATCTATACGACGACACCAGCGCGCTCAAGCTTACCACCGCGCGGTATTACACCCCGAGCGGCCGCAGCATCCACCGCGAGCCGGCGCCGGACACCAATGACCCGGCCCGGGAAGTCATCGTGAACGGGGCATCCCTGCCGACCCTGCCGGCCCTGGGCCTGGTCGCGGGGGCCGGTTCGACCGCGCAGGCGATCGCCTCGCTGCGCGCCCGCTTCGATCTGGATCCGGTGCAGGCGGCGCTCGTTCTCGAAACCCCCCTCAGAGACCTGCTCGGTTGGTCACGCGATACCCTGTCGGTCTTCGCGGCCGGGGATTCGCTCGGCGAGCCCGAGTTCCGGACCAAGCGCGGACGCCCCGTACACGGAGGGGGGGGGATCACGCCGGATCTAGTGGTGCGGGAGGCGCCAACTCCGGTCTTTGTCCAGGAACTGGAGCGTCGTCGGGTGTTCTTCGACTTTGTCATCGACCTCGTTGCTGAGGATTCGCTGGCTGCTGCGGCCATCGACACGGCCGATCCCGGACCGGCTCTCCTGTCGAGATTCCTGGCTTATCCGGCCACCCAGGCCGCGGTGCGCGATACGGAAGCCCGGGTCCGGCGGCACCTGCACGCCATCCGGACGATCGCGGCTGAGATGGAGTGGGACCCCTCCCTGTCGGCGCTGACGGACCACCTGGAAGCGGCGCTGTCCGCGCAGAGCGTCGTGCCGGCGTCTGCGCCTTTGGCCGGACACCTCAGCCCGCCCCTCAAGCGCGAATTGATCCGCCGTCTGCACGGCACCGTGGCCCGTTCCCGCGTGGATCTTACCCAGGATCTGGCCCTGCAAGCGGCAGTGAGGTTGTTGGCCGATCAAGAGGAGTTTGCCCGACTCCTGGCACAGGGGTCTCGCTGAGGAGCCGCGCGGGCACTCTTGTCCCGGACGCGGGCCGTGGGTATCTTCCTCGTGTTTGAGCAACTCATTGCGTTGCTGCGGAATACTTTTTTAGGCATTGATCGATCGGTTGCAGGACGAAGGCGTGTGGCTCGACCCTGTCGATCCGTGGCGCGGACCGGCAAGGGCCGTGCGGCAACGGGCGCCTTCACCTTCGGCGCCCAGGTTGAGGGTGTTCCCGCGGGACGAGGTTCATCGTGTGGCAGGAGTGCGTGTACCCAGAGAACCACGATGTGCGGGGTCCCGTGGTCGCCCTCACGGCGGCCCAGATGTCGGTGTGACGCAAGGCAGCGCCGGGACAGGGGGCGCAGGCCAGGCTCAGCGACGGGAACGACCGAACCTCGTGCGGCGGCCGGCTCGATCAAGGCGGCCATGAAGCGCGGTCCGCATTCCTGGGCAGGCGTCCCAGAAGTGCGGGTCTCGGGTTCGGTCTGAGCGTTGCGATAGTCCTCTTGCCCTGCAGTCAGAGCCGACTGGCGCCGCGATCGGGCGCGCCTGACCTAGCGCCGGTTTGTCGTCCCTCTCCCGACCGATCACAGTAGCAAGAGCGAAGCGCATTAGGGTTGTGGTCCGCGCGGCCGCCGGACGCCTCGGGCGTCCGGCCGGGGAAGCGTCCGGTCCCCCTGCTGCCATCGGCATGGACGGGAGATCGGCCTGGCCAAGACGGACAACCACCCCGCGGTGATCGGAACAGCAGGATGAAAACCGAGATCTTCATCAACGAGGGAATCCACGAATCCCGGATTGCCATAGTCGAGGACGACGTCCTGGCCGAGGTCTGGGTGGAGCGCCCGGAGAACGAGCGCATGGTCGGCGACGTCTTCAAGGGCACCGTGAGCGCGGTCCTGCCCGGTCTGCAGGCGGCCTTCGTGGACGTCGGCCTGGAGCGGACCGCGTTCCTTCAGGTCCGCGACATGGTCGAAGCAGACAACGCCGAGGCCGAGGGCGGTGGTGGCCGGGGGCGCGGTGGCCGCCGCGGACGGGGCGCCGCGTACCCCTCGATCCAGCACTTGACCCGCAAGGGGGAGGAGTTGCTGGTGCAGATCGCCAAGGAGCCGATCGGCACCAAGGGCGCCAGGGTCACCACCCAGCTTTCTCTGCCTGGCCGCTTCGTGGTTCTCGTGCCCGGCGGAGAGTGGGTCGGGGTATCCCGCAAGATCGCCAGTTGGGGGGAGCGCCGTCGGCTGCGCGATCTGGTCGGCCAGCTCCGGCCCGAGGGGTACTCGGTGATCGTGCGGACCGAGGGGCGGGACAAGACCGAGAAGGAGTTTCGCCGCGACCTGCGCGAGCTGACCAAGACCCACGAGCGGATGCGGCGCTTGAGTCGCAAGGTGGAGGCCCCGGCCTTATTGCACAAGGAACTGGGGATGACTTCCAGCATCATCCGCGATTTGTTCACCGACAACGTCGACCGGCTCGTGGTCGACGACAAGGAGCGGTATCGCGAGATCGTCTCCTACCTCCGCTCGGTCTCGCCCGAGTTGCGGGGCCGGGTCGAGTACTACCGCGAGCGCCATCCCATCTTCGACGCCTTCGGCATCGAGGAGGAGCTGGAGAAGGTCAACAACCGCACGGTCTGGATGCGGCGCGGCGGTTGCGTGGTTATCGACTACGCCGAGGCGGGCACCTTCATCGACGTCAATTCCGCCCGCTACCTGGGCTCGGCCGACCAGGAGGAGAACAACCTGAACACCAACCAGGAGGCGGCGCGGGAGATCGCCAGACAGCTTCGCCTGCGTGACATCGGCGGGATCATCGTCATCGACTTCATCGACATGGGCGAGGAGCGGAATCGCCGCAAGGTGGTCGAGCTCCTCATCGAAGAGACCAAGAAGGACCGGGCCAAGATCTCCATTAGCCCGCAGATCAGCGAGTTCGGCCTGGTGGAGATGACCCGTCAGCGGGTCCGCCCTAACCTGTTTCACACCCACAGTGAGCCGTGCCCGACCTGCAGCGGTACCGGGCGGGTCATGGGCCCGGACACCACGGTGACCAAGATCGAGCGCTGGCTGCAGCGCTCCTATGCCGCCACCCGCGAGCGGCGCTACATCCTCAAGGTCCATCCCGACGTGGCCAGCTACATGCGCGAGAACCGCGAGGAGCGACTTCGCTCCATCCGTCGCTTCACCAAGGCCCGTCTCGATCTCGAGGAGGATGCCGCCCTCTCCCCCCACGAGTACCGATTCTACTCGCTGAAGCGGAGCCTCGACGTTACCGCCGAGTTCCGGATTTGACAGGCGTGCGCCTTCCGCTTAACTTTTTACCTCTCTTTGCGTTTGCGTCGTAGATCCGCTATCGGTGGCTGCCGTCAGGAGTGTCTTCATGTACGCAGTGGTCAAGATCGCCGGCGAGCAGGTGCAGGTCCGCAAGGGGCAGCAGGTCCGCGTGCCCCGGCTGGCCCTCGAGCCCGGCGCCGCCCAGGTATTCCCCGAGGTTCTGCTGGTCTCCTCCGAGGAGCAGACGCTGGTCGGCCAGCCGACCGTCAACGGCGCCTCGGTGCAGGCCACCGTCGTCGGTCATGGCCGAGGGCCCAAGATCGTGATCTTCAAGATGAAGCGGCGGAAAAAGTACCGGCGCCGCACCGGACACCGCCAGGATTTCACCGAGATCCGCGTCGAGGAGATCGTCCTGCCCAACTGAGGCGGATCCCTCCGCGGGGTGCGGCGGTACTCGTCAGCGCCGCGAAAGGACAACGGCACGATGGCACATAAGAAGGGCGTAGGCAGCTCCAGAAACGGGCGCGACAGCGCGGCCCAGCGGCTGGGCGTTAAGCGCTTCGGCGGCGAGAAGGTCACCGCGGGAACCATCCTGGTCCGCCAGCGGGGGACCCGCATCCATCCGGGCACCAACGTCGGCCGGGGCCGCGACGATACCCTGTTCTCGCTGGTCGACGGCGCGGTGCAGTACGAGACCTGGGGCCAAGGCCGCAAGCGGGTCAGCGTCAGCGCCGCCTGAGTCGTTTCGCCGAACGACCGAGCGGGCCGTCCCCGGAGTGGGGGACGGCCCGCTTTGGTGTCCCGCGGTAAAGGCACGGGCCTATCGCGCCTTGAGCCTGGCCCGGACGAACTCGCGGTTGAGGAAGGCGATACTGCGGACCGAGATCTGCTTCGGGCAGACGGCCTCGCATTCGTATTCGTTGGAGCAGTTGCCGAAGCCCTCGGCCTGCATGGCCTCGGCCAGGGCAGAGACCCGGCGCTCGCGCTCGGGCTCCCCCTGGGGCAGGATCCCCAGGTGCTTCACCTTGGCCGCCACGAAGAGCATGGCCGAGGCGTTCTTGCAGGTGGCCACACAGGCCCCGCAGCCGATGCAGGCCGCCGCGTCAAAGGCCTCGGTCGCCCGTTCGCGCGAAACCAGGACGGCGTTGGCGTCCGGTGCTGAGCCGGTATTGACCGAGATGAAGCCGCCGGCCTGGATGATGCGATCCAGCGAAGACCGATCGACCACCAGGTCGCGCACCACGGGGAAGGCCCGGGCGCGCCACGGCTCAATGGTGAGGGTATCGCCGTCCCGGAAGCTGCGCATGTAGACCTGGCAGGTGCAGGTTCCCTCCCCGGGGCCGTGCGGTCGGCCGTTGATCACCAGACCACAGGTGCCGCAGATCCCCTCCCGGCAGTCGCTGTCGAAGGCGATCGGTTCCTCCCCGCGCTCTGCCATTTGCTGGTTGAGGAGGTCGAGCATCTCCAGCAGGGACATGTCCGGGGTGATCCCGGTGGCCTGGTAGGTGACCAGCCGACCACGTTCCCCGGGGCCGCGCTGGCGCCAGACCTTCACGGTGAGACGCATGCCCGGACTCACCGGTAGCTCCTTTGCGTGAGGGACGTGTTCTCGAACACCAGCGGCTCTCGGTGCCGCGTGGGTTCGCTGCCGACGCCGTTGAACTCCCAGGCGGCCACGTGGGCGAACCGCTCATCGTCCCGGCGGGCCTCGCCGTCCTCCGTCTGGTACTCCTCGCGGAAGTGACAGCCGCACGACTCCTCGCGCCTCAGGGCGTCGAGGACCATCAGCTCGGCGAATTCGAGGAAGTCGGCGACCCGCCCGGCGCGCTCCAGGGTCTGGTTGTACTCGCCCTGGGAGCCGAACACCGTGACGTTGCGCCAGAACTCCTCCCGTAGCAGCGCGATCTGTTCCCTGGCTTGGATCAAGCTCGATCCATTGCGGGCCATGCCGCAGTGATCCCACAGGAGCATGCCGAGCTGGCGGTGAAAGTCGTCTACCGTGCGCCGGCCCTTGACGGCCAGTAGCCGTTCCAACTGTGCCCGGGCCACCCGCTCGGCGTCGCCGAAGGCCGGATGGGTCGTGTCCAGGTGGGGGATCCCTCCGGCGGCCAGGTATCCCCCCATGGTGGCCGGGATGATGAAGTACCCGTCGGCCAGGCCCTGCATCAGGGCACTGGCCCCCAGCCGGTTGGCCCCGTGGTCGGAGAAGTTGGCCTCTCCCAGGACGAACAGGCCGGGGATCGTGCTCATCAGATCGTAGTCGACCCAGAGCCCGCCCATGGCATAGTGCACCGCTGGGTAGATGCGCATCGGCACGTGGTACGGGTCCTCGGCGGTGATCTCGCGGTACATGTCGAAGAGATTGCCGTAGCGCTGCTGTATCGCCTCGATCCCCTCCCGCCGCGTGGCCTCGGCAAAGTCCAGGTACACCGCCCGGCCGGTGGCCCCCACGCCGTGGCCCTCATCGCAGACCATCTTGGCCGCGCGCGAGGCAACGTCGCGGGGCACCAGGTTGCCGAAGGTCGGGTACCGCCGTTCGAGGTAATAGTCCCGCTCCTCCTCGGGGATCTCGCCCGGCACACGCTGATCCCCTCGGGTACGCGGCACCCACACCCGGCCGTCGTTGCGCAGGCTTTCGCTCATCAGGGTGAGTTTGGCCTGGTAGTGGCCCGACACCGGGATGCAGGTGGGGTGGATCTGGGTGAAGCAGGGATTGGCGAAGTACGCGCCCTTCCGGTGCGCCCGCCAGGTGGCGCTGACGTTGGAGTTGACGGCGTTGGTCGAAAGGAAGAAGACGTTGGCGTACCCCCCCGTGGCCAGAACCACCGCGTCGCCGGCGTAGGACTCGAGTTGGCCGGTCAGCAGATTGCGGCAGACGATGCCGCGGGCGCGGCCGTCGATCACCACCAAGTCGAGCATCTCGCGCCGTGGGAACAGTCGGACCCGGCCGGCGGCCACCTGCCGCATCAGGGCGCTGTACGCTCCGATGAGGAGCTGCTGTCCGGTCTGACCCCGGGCGTAGAAGGTGCGGGAAACCTGGGCGCCGCCGAAAGAGCGGTTCGCCAGGGTACCGCCGTATTCGCGGGCAAAGGGCACCCCGAGCGCGGCGCAGTGGTCGATGATGCTGCCGCTGATCTGGGCCAATCGGTAGACGTTGGCCTCGCGGGCGCGGAAGTCTCCCCCTTTGATCGTGTCGTGGAAGAGCCGCCGGACGCTGTCGCCGTCGTTCTGGTAGTTCTTGGCCGCGTTGATGCCGCCTTGGGCCGCGATGCTGTGGGCCCGCCGCGGCGAGTCGTGGAAGCAGAAGGACAGGACCGAATACCCCAGCTCTGCCAGCGCGGCCGCGGCGGAAGCACCGGCCAGACCGGTACCCACCACGAGCACCGAATGCTTGCGCTTGTTGGCGGGGTTGACCAGCTTCAGCTCAAACCGGTGCCGGTCCCATTTCTCTTCGAGCGGTCCCGCCGGAATGCGCGCGTCCAGTCCCATGGCGCACCTCATCGACTCAGGAAGCCCAGGTACACGGGCAGGAACCCGAACCCGAGCGAGAGCAGCAGGCACCCCAGCACCCCGATCACCCGGACGCGGTGGGCCCCGACGCCCACGGTTTGACAGGCGCTCTGGAAGGCGTGCCAGAGGTGAAAGCCCAGGATCGCCATGCACAGCACGTACCACGCCGCGAAGAGGGGCTGACGGAAGGAGGCGACGACCAAGTCGTAGAGGGTGCCGTCACCGCGATCGCCGAACTTGAAGGCCCGGAGGTGGAGCACCAGGAAGATCAGGATCACCGCCCCGCTGTAGATCATGGTGGAGGAGGCCGCGTTGCCGCCGCCGAAGCGCCCCAGTTGCTGGTACCGCACCGGACGGGCCCGGCGGTTCTCCAGAGTCACGGTCACGGCCAGGTACACGTGCAGGACCAGGACGGTCAGCAGGAAGAATTCCACGGGCAGGAGCAGCGGGTGACCGGCGAGAAAGGCGGCGTAGGCATTGAAGGCCGCCCCCCCATCGTCGCGGAGCAGGAGGAGATTACCGACCAGGTGGCCGAGAAGAAAGCCGTAGAGGATCAGCCCGGTCAGGGCCATGCCCAGCTTCTTCCCCACGGACGAGGACAGCACGGACCAAGGCATCGCGGTTCCTCCACAACCCGTAGCGCGCAACGGGGACGTTCATATATATAAACACGAGCGGGGCCGGCGCAATCAGCGCCGGGAAACCACCGCGGGTTTCTTGCTTGCCGGTCCACCGGGGCGGCCGTACACTGTCTCGCCGGATGGCGGCGCCCCCAGCCAACGGGACCAAGGTTCATGAAGATCCACGAATACCAGGCCAAGGAGTTACTGCGCCGATACCAGGTTCCCGTCCCGCCGGGTCAGGTCGCCCGCACCCCGGAGGAGGCCACTGTCGCGGCCGCGACGCTGGGAGGGGCGGTGGTGGTCAAGGCCCAGATCCACGCCGGCGGGCGGGGCAAGGGAGGCGGGATCAGGGTGGCGGCCACCCCGGCAGAGGCCGGCCGTCACGCCGAACAGATCCTCGGCATGCAACTGGTGACGCACCAGACCGGACCGCAGGGGCAGCGGGTGAAGCAGGTCCTGGTCGAGCAGGCCACGCGGCCGGTGCGCGAGCAGTACCTTGCCGTCACCCTGGATCGGTCGCGCCGCCGGCTGGTCGTCATCGCCAGCCAGGACGGGGGCGTGGAGATCGAGCAGGTGGCCGCCCTGACCCCGGAGCGGATCCTGCGCGAAGAGGTCGATCCCGGGGTCGGGCTGCTCTCGTTTCAGGCCAACCGCCTTGCTGGTGGATTGGGCCTGTCCGCCAACGCGGCCCGAGCCGTGGCCCGCACGGTGCGGCAACTCTACGAGCTGGCCGTGGCCGCCGACTGCGCGCTGGTGGAGATCAATCCACTCGTTCTCACCGAGACCGACGAGGTTCTGGCGCTGGATGCCAAGGTGAACCTGGACGACAATGCCCTGTTCCGGCACCCGGAGCTGGCTGGTCTGCGGGACCAGGACGAGGAGGACCCCCTCGAGGTCGAGGCCTCGGCGTACCGGCTGAACTACATCAAGCTCGACGGGCAGATCGCCTGCATGGTCAACGGCGCCGGCCTGGCCATGGCTACCATGGACATCGTCAAGCTGGCCGGAGGGGAGCCGGCCAACTTCCTCGACGTGGGCGGCGGCGCCAGCGCCGAGACCGTGGAGAACGGGTTCCGCATCCTGCTGCGGGACCCCGGGGTGCGGGCCATCCTGATCAACATCTTCGGCGGCATCGTCCGCTGCGACCGCGTGGCCGAGGGCGTGATCCAGGCCCGGCGGCAGATCGAGGTGCAGGTGCCGGTGGTCGTGCGGCTGGCGGGAACCAATGCCGAGCTGGCCGCGCGCCTGCTGGCGGAATCGGGACTGCGCTTCCAGGTAGCCCAGGGACTGGCCGAGGCAGCCCGGGCCGTGGTGGCGGCTATCGAGCCCCAAGGAGAGCGGCCATGAGCGTCCTCGTCGACCAGGATACCCGGGTCATCGTCCAGGGGATCACCGGCAGCGAAGGCTCGTTTCACGCCCGGCAGATGCTCGAATACGGCACCCGGGTCGTCGCCGGGGTCACCCCCGGCAAGGGCGGCCAGACCTTTGAGGGACTACCGATATTCGACACCGTTGCGGCCGCGCGCCGGCAGACCAGGGCCTCGGCCTCGGTGATCTTCGTCCCGCCGGCCTTTGCCGCTGACGCCATCATGGAGGCGGCCGAGGCCGGTCTTGAGCTGGTGGTCTGCATCACCGAGGGGATCCCCACCCTCGACATGGTCAAGGTCTGCCATTACCTGGCAGGGCGGCGGACGCGATTGATCGGACCCAATTGCCCCGGGATCATCGCTCCCGGGAGGTGCAAGATCGGCATCATGCCCGGGTTCATTCACCGGCCTGGTCGGGTGGGGGTCATCTCGCGCAGCGGCACCCTGACCTATGAGGCCGTGGGGCAGCTCAGCGAGCGGGGGATCGGCCAGTCGACCTGCATCGGCATCGGCGGCGACCCGGTGATCGGCACCCGGTTCGTCGAGGCCCTGAAGTTGTTCCGTCAGGATCCCGAGACCGAGGCGGTGGTGCTGATCGGGGAGATCGGCGGGGACGACGAGGAA
>JBAZUN010000030.1:0-24265 GCA_041661365.1 Candidatus Latescibacterota bacterium | reverse complement strand
TCTACGCGGTGGACCACGACACGGTCTCCCGCGTCATCGGCCGGCCGACCTTCGTCCGCAACAAGATCGCCGTGCAGGTGGCCCTGTGGGAGGGGCGGCGGGACGAGGTGGCCGAGGGGCTGAAGGCCGACGTGGTCGAGTTCTATCGCAAGATCGACTGCGCCGATCTGCTGCTGCCCAAGGAGGCGCAACTCCTGCCGCCGCGCGACTACGAGCCCGAGCGGCCCCGTCGTCTGGGCGACGACCGCTGGGAGGACCGGCACGGCCGCGTGTACCAGGCGGTCTGGTCGGTCAACGAGATCCAGTGCATCCACGATCCCAACCCCCCGGCGCGACGGAGCTGGCGGGTTGAGGACTTCGAGGGTGAGCCGGAGGTGCGGCCGCCCGATCCTTCGGTCTTCGAGGTCTTCGACCACGTGGCCGCGGCCCTGGGCACGGAGCGGTACGTGGCCGGTCCCACGGGCGGGATCACGGCCCTGACCCTGCTCGGGGGGACCGAGGAAGGGCTGGTGCGGTGTATCGAGCATCCAGAGGTCGTGCTGGCCGCCTCCCGGCGCTCGACCGCGGTGCAGAACGCGCAGGACGAGTGGTACCTGCGTCCGGGGGCGCCGGGGGTGCTGATGGAGCAGGACCTGGCCGGCTCGAACGGACCGCTGGTCTCCCCGGCCATGTTCCGCGAGCTGGCCTTCCCCTTCCTGGCCGAGCGCGTCCAGCACGTCAAGGCACGGGTGCCGCAGGTCATCTTCCACAACTGCGGCAACAACCTCCCGCTGATGGGGATGTTCGCCGAGTGCGGCATCGACTGCTATCAGTCGCTGCAGACCACGGCCGGGATGGAGGTGGGCAGGCTGAAGGCGCTGTTCGGCGACCGGCTCTGCTTCTGGGGGGGCGTACCGGTCGAGCTGCTCATCGACGGCACCCCCGATCAGGTGCGACAGGCGGTGCAAGAGGCGATGGAGCGGGGCGCACCGGGCGGGGGGTTCATCCTCGGCCCGAGCCACTCGGTGGCCTTTGGCACGCGGTACGAGAACTTCATGGCCATGCTCGAGGAGTTCGTCCGGCGGCGCGACCAGTTCTGAGTCCTGCGGTCGCCGGGTGAGGGAAGCCGGTCTGCTCCCCCCACCCGGGTAACGACGTTCGGCTTACTTTGCCAGACCGGCCTTGCGCAGGTGGGCGATGCAGCGGCTGACCTTGGCCGCCAGCTCGTCGGGCTTGATCCCGTCGAAGGCGCCTCCCTCGAGCTCCATCGTGTAGGGTCCCGCGTACCCGGCGCCGTCGAGGGCCTGCTTGACCCCGGGAAAGTCGACGATCCCCTCGCCGAAGACCGGGAAGTTCCCGTCGTGGAACCCGCCCATGGTGTCCTTGAGGTGGACCCCGCGCACGAAGCGGGCCGCCTTCTTCGCCTCCTCGACGGTGTTCACCTTCTCGTTGTAGTAGTAGACGTTGGCCGTGTCGTAGTTGACCCCCACCCAGGGGTGACCGATCCCGGTCATGGTCTCGATCATGTTGGCCCCGTTCTGGCACAGGTCCGGGTGGGTTTCGCAGGCCAGATAGACCTGGTGCCTGCCGACCGCGTCGCCGGCCCGCCGCAGCCGGTCGTAGGCCTGCTGTTTGGTCATCTTCTCGCCGGCGTGCACGCTGACGAAGAGATAGACGGCCCCGAGCTCGGCGGCGTACTCGGCGTGCCGGCCCAGGATCTCCGGCAGGCGGTCGTCGTCGAGCGGGGACGGCGCGTGGATGGAGGTCACCCTCAACCCCGCGGACTCGACTGCCGCCTTGACGGCGGCCACCGTGGTCTGCTCGTCCCAGACCACCTCCAGGCCCTGGATGCCCATCCCGCTCAGCAGGGCCAGGGGCAGGTGCGGGTGATGCACGGTGCCGATGCGGTACGAGAGCAGGTTGGCCATGGCGCATTCTCCTTGTCGGGTGGCGCGGAGTGTCGTAATTAGTGCCCCGGAACAGGGCCGGTTGAACGCCGCGTAAAGCACGGGAGAACACCCCTATGGCGCAAGGCGAGGAGCGCGAGGTTCGAGGCCGCGGTTCCCGGAGCGGTTTTGCGCCTCCGGCACCGGGGTCGGGGATGACCCCCAAGGAGCGCGTCCTGGCGGCACTGGAGCATCGTCCCCCTGACCGGATCCCCACCTTCGACTCCTTCTGGGACGAGTTCCGCCAGAACTGCGTCCGCGAGCTGGGGCTGCCGGCCGAGGTCGATCTGGCCGCGCACTTCGGCACCGACGTCCGCATCGCGGTGGCCGACGAGACCCCGTTCCCCACGCGACGGACGGTGCTGGCCGACGACGGCACCACCCGGACCGAGCTGGACGGCTGGGGCCGGGTGATCCAGACCGTGCGGGGGGCCTTCTTCTATCGGGAGCTGAAGGCCGCGGTGACCGAGTCCGCTGACCTCGACCGGCTGGTCTTCGACGCGGCCGATCTGGACCAGCGGTACGCGGGGTACGAACGGGAGGTAAGGGCCTGGCGCGACCGCTGGTGCGTCTTCTGCAAGACCGGCGGTCCGTACCTGCGGACCACCTTCCTGCGGGGCGAGACCGCCTTCCTCACCGACATCGCCGCTGATCCGGACTTTGCCCGGGCCCTGGCCGACCGGGTCGCCGACCACATCATTGCCGTCGGCCTGGAGTCGCTGCGGCGAGGCGACCTGTGGGACACCGGCCTGTGGATCTACGACGACATGGGGAACAACCGCCAGCCGATGATGTCCCCCGCTTCGTTCGAGCGGGTCTTCCTGCCCGCCTACCGTCGGATGGTGTCGGCCTTCAAGGGCGCGGGTGCCGCGCGGGTGATCCTCCACAGCGACGGGAACATCGGGCCGCTGCTGGAGATGCTCCTCGACGCGGGGATCGACGGGATCAACCCGGTGGAGCCGCGCGCCGGGCTGTGGCTTCCGGCCCTGAAGGCACGGTACGGCCGGCGGTTGGCCCTGATCGGCGGGATGTGCAACTCCCACGTCCTTCCCGAAGGCCCGGTCGAACGGATCCGCGCGCAGGCGCGGGAGATCATCGAGGCCGGCCGGGACGGCGGGGTGGTGATCGGCGCCCACTCGATCGGGCCGGACATCTCGGTGGCCCACTACCTGAGCTATCAGGACACCGTGCAGACCGAGGGAAGGTACCGCGGCTGAGGGCCTCCCGAGCGAAGGAACGCCGCGACCGCCGGCCTCGGGTGGCGGTCCTCGCCCTTTGTCCCTATCTTCGTCGAGGCAATTCAGTACCCCACCCCACCCCGAGACTGCCGCCAGCCTGCCTGGTCTGGTGGTGGCGACGTGCTAATGGCATGACTGCAGGTGAGGGAAACGGCCTCTCGTACGCCCTGGTGCTCCAGGAAACCGAAGCAATCCCCCGTCCGGTAACCGCCTTCCTCAACCTCCTCCTCAGCTACCGGTACGGCCTCGAGATCAGGACCGAGACCTCCCTGGGCAGCGCCCTCTCGGCCTCGTCCCAGCTCGGCTCCAGCCTCACCGGCATCTTCATCGTGCGGGACCAGCCCCTGGACAACCGCAATCCGGTGATGGCCCTGGGCAAGCGCGGGCAGATCCCGGTGTTCGTGCTGCTCCCGGCGGCCCAGGTCGAGCAGCACCAGCAGGTGCTGCGGACGATGAAGGGGGTCTACATCTGCGCCTGGGAGGACGCCCTCTGTCAGACCGGGCTGTCCCTGCAGATGGTGGTGACCACGGTGCTCGACGAGCTCGGGGTCGGTCGCGTGCTGGTGGACGAGAAGGGCGCCAGCGCGGAGGTCCTCCAGCAGCGGGTGGAGCGTCGATTGAGCCACATCGACACCCTGCCCACCGTGCCCGAGCTGATCCTGCAGATCACCAAGCTGCTGGCCGATCCGGCCACCCAGGTCGAGGACCTGGAGGAGATCCTGGTCAGCGATCCGGCGATCGTCCACCGCCTGCTCAAGGTCGTCGGCTCCTCGGCCCTGGCCGGGCGGCGGGGGAACGGCGGCTGGACCCTGAGGGAGGCGATCGTCCGGCTGGGGCTGAAGCAGGTGGGGGCGATCGCCCAGCAGATCAAGCTGATCAACAGCCTGGTCAAGCCCGAGAACAGCCCGTTCAACGTCCGGCGGTTCTGGGTGCACTCGGTCGGCTGCGCCGTCATCGCCGACAAGCTCTACGTCGAGAAGCTGGTCCAGCTCCAGGACCCGATCCCGGTCGATCACTACTGGATCGGGGCCGTCCTCCACGACGTCGGCAAGCTGGTCATGGGGTTCTTCTTCTGGGACGCCTTCGAGGCGGTCCTGCAGCGGATGAATACCCCGAAGACCCCCTTCCACTGGGCCGAGGCCCGGCTGGGGAACGCGGTGACCCACGAGTACCTCGGGCAGCTCATGCTGCTGCGGGCCAAGGCCGATCCCGAGATCGTCGAGCTGGTCAAGGGACACAACAACGTGGGCCGTAAGCCGAGCCCGCTGGTCTGCCTGGTCAACGTGGCCGACAACCTCTGCAAGGATCTGGGGCTGGGATACCTGGAGAAGGAGCAGGGGGTGTACAGCCCGGCGGTCCTCGCCGGCGTGGGCCTCTCCGAGGAGCAGTTGCAGATCCTCAAGGACACCATGGGTCAGAAGATGACCGACGAGGTCGAGGACCTGGTCGGTCTCTGCCTGGGTCACTGACCTAGCAGCCCGTTGAAAAAGCCCATTCGGGCTGCGGCCGGTGCTGACGGGCCCTGGCGTCGTGTGCCGTATCACTCTTGATCCGGCCACGTCCCTGTGCCGCTCGCGCTGCGCATCTTCCCTCGATGCGCTGTTGCTCGCGCGCCTAGCCAGGCCCCGCCATCCCTCGGCCTCGCCAGGCAAAGCGGCTTTTTCAACGGGCTGCTAGACCCGGCAACAGCCGCTCTCCTGCCGGAACTGCTTCGCCGATCCCCCTTCCTACGTTCCTACAGTCGCACGATCAGGATCCCCGCTTCCATCAGCGAGCGCACCGCCATGACCAGACCGACGGCGGTGATGACCAGGGCGCTGACCAGGGGCAGGCGCCGCACCACCGGGCCGCTGCCGGAGAACCGCTCGACGACCGGCCGGGCCTTGACCATCAGGATGCCGATGGCGATCAGCACGGCGGCCAGACCCAGGCTGAAGGTGAGGATCAGCAGCAGGCCGAAGGCGATGCGGTGCAGGGCCACGGCCAGCAGCAGGATGACCAGGGCGCCCGGACAGGGCACGATACCGCCCGAGATGCCGAGGGCCAGCAGGCTGCCCACGGTGACCTTTTCCCGCGGGTGAGGGTGGGGATGAGGATGGTCACGGGGGGCCACCGATGAATGGGGAACCCCCTGGTCGTGGACGTGGACATGGTCATGCGGGTGGTCGTGTTCGTGAGGATGCGGATGCTCGTGGTCCTGATGCTCGTGCTCGTGGTGTTCATGGTCGTGATGGTCGTGTTCGTGCTCGTGGTGCCCATGGTCGTGAAGCTGGGCATGGCCGTGCCCCTCAGGGGCTTGGTGCTCTTCCTCCATCGGTCCGTGCGAGTGGGCGAAGAGGCCTTTGCCGTGGTCATGGTCGTGGCCCCGCGATCGGCGCGCCAGCATCCAGATCCCCAGGCCGCAGATCAGCAGCCCGGAACCGGCCCCCAGCCAGGGGAAGATCCGCTCGGGGAGGACGTACTGCGAGGCGAGCAGGGTCAGGGCCCCGAGCAGGATGACGCTGAAGGTATGGGTGAAGGTCACCACCCCGCCGAGGAAGACGGCATTGGCCACGGTCCCCCGCGCGCCGATGAGGTACGCGGCCACGATCGTCTTGCCGTGCCCCGGCTCCAGGGCGTGGATCGCGCCCAGGAAGAGGGCCAGGGTCAGGGCGAAGACGATCACTCCCAGTCCCAGTTGCTCGGTGCGGAGCATCCCCTTCAGCCGGTCGGTGGTCGAAGACGCGGTCGTGGCCGAGGCGCCGGCCACGGGACCAAGGGCCTCCTGGCCGGCGGCGAACCCCGTTCCCTGCCACAGCTCGGCGGCCGGCCGGAGGGGGACGCGGGCTTCCACCGGCCCGCGCGGCGCCTGGACCTTGGCCAGCTTCAGGGCGCCGGCCCGTGGCTCCACGCCGCCGAGATCGACCAGGGGCATGGCCTCCACCGAGATGTCCGCGTGCACCAGGCGGGGCAGCCGGTTGTCGTCCCGGAAGGAGAGGCTGGCCTCGCGGGTGAGGTCGGCCCGGAGATCGGCCAGGCGGTACCGCAGGGTCATCTGCCCGGGGGCGACCAGCGGCTCGACCGGCAGCACCTCGCCCTGCTCCAGGCGCACGGCAAAGCGTCCGTCGTCGAGGGTCAGGGACAGGTGGGCGGCCAACTCGCCGGCCCGTGCGGCCGCGTACGCCACGGTCTCGGCCTCGGTGATGCGACCGTCACCGTCGCCGTCCATCCGGCGGCGCTCCTCCAGGGCCGATAGCTCTCCGTACTGAACTTCGTAGTACCCGCTGATGCGGTTGTGGTCCACAATGAGCTGGGTCAGCGTGGCCACGTCGGTGCCGGTGATCTGATGGGCGCCGGCCGACCGCGCCGCGAGCCACGAGAGGAGCAGCAGCCCCGGGAGTAGTCTCATCATGCCGCGCTCCTGGCTTGCGGGGTTCACTCGACGATCCGTCCCACCACCAGCACGTGCTGCCCCTGGATGACCCGGGCGTTCCAGGCCTGGGCCACCACCACGCCGCTGACCCCGGCCCGGATCGGCACCGGCGGTTCGTCGAGGCGATGGAAGTCGTGGAGTCGACCAACGGCCTCGCCCTGGCTCACCCGGCTGCCGCACTCCTGCAGCGGCTCGTAGAAGCCGGGGAAGGGCGCCGGCACGCTGCAGGCGGGATCGACCGTCTCGACCAGGACCTGGGTGCCGTCGGCGTGGTGCGCGTACGGCTCGACGCGGCCCTGCAACTGGCCGTGGCGGACGGCCGCTGCCAGCACCCCCTGGCGGCCGTGGCGGACCCCCTCGAGGCTGACCGCGCACCCCCAGCCCAGCTCGGTGCCGACGGTGATCTTCCCCAGCCGCTCGGCCTCGCTGGTCAGCAGCCCCGGGGTGCGGTTCTGGTAGAGGAGGACCACGGGGGTGCCGAACCAGCGGGCCGTCTCCTCGATGGCGCGCGACAGCGCCGGGTCGGCCACCCGGTGGAAGCTGGCGCAGCGGGCGAAGCGGGCGACCTCGCCGCCGGCGTGGAGGTCGAGGACCACGTGGACGTGAGGCCAGATCCGCTCGCGCACGAAGGCGGCGATCCGGTGGGTGATCCCGGCCAGGGTCGGTACCTGGCCGGCCTGGTCGACGAAGGCGCGATTGAGGTTGACGCCGTCGGCCTCGACGCTGTCCCGGGTGCCGCCGTGGAAGGCCGAGACGTTGAGCACCGGGACCAGCACCAGGCGGCCGAGCACGGCCTCGGGCGTCACCTCGTCCAGCAGGTTGCGGATCACCACCGGACCCTCGCACTCGTTCCCGTGGGTGGCGCCGAAGGCCACCAGACCCTCACCGGGCCGGGCCCGCGGACCGACGATCACGGTCAGGGGGATCAGGTGGTCTCCCCAGATGCTGTCGTGCTCGAGCCGGACCCAGTAGTCGCGACGGCCCGGTCCTTCGAGGTCCAGCTCGTCCGGCGCCACCACCGGTCTACTCATCGCCACCTCTCACCACGGCCAGGGATTTAGCGGCCCGGCTCTGGTCGGTCTCCAGCACGTAATAGTAGATCCCGGAGGCCACCGGTTGGCCGTCCTGGTTACAGCCGTCCCAGGTCTCGAGGTGGGTCCGGGCGGACCGCTCACCCAGCTCCCGCCGCCAGACCAGTTGTCCGTCGCTGCCGTAGATGGCCAGGCGGTTGGTCAGGCTCGGTTCGTGCAGGTCGAAGGGGATGGTGGCCAGCCCCCCGAGATCGGGCCGGAACGGGTTGGGGAAGCTCTCCCGGAGTGCAAAGGCGTCGGGCGGCGGGGCGTCGAACAGGTCGGGGTCGTAGGTGATGGAGGCCGAATACCCGAACGACACCCCGGTCAGGTCGGTCTCGGTCAACACCAGCACCACGTTGTCGTACTGGTCCCAGCTCGGGACCACGGCCGAGCTGCCCGTCCAGGGAAGGACCTTGATCCCGTCGCGGTCGAGCAGCAGGAGCTGCGCCTGCCACTCGCCGCGGTCAGCGGTGAATTCGAGCGTGACCCCACCGCCCAAGAGGCGGGGCTCCAGGCTGAGGTAGGCGCTTCCCAGATGATCTACCGTGCCGTCGTGCTCGACCACCGTCTTCGGCGCGACGGCGTCCACGCTCAGCTCCACCCGTTTGGCGGCGGGGTACTTCTCGCCTTCCGGGTAGTACCCGTCCCGATGCCGGTTGCCGGTGAGGTAGTTCCACACGGAGAACTCCGCGGTCGCGGTGCCCAGACCGCCGGAGGTCACGGTGCGCAGCACCCGGTCGAAATGCTCCAGGTGGGCGTTGGCCCGGGCGGCGATCTCGGCCCAGAGGCGGCGGATCAGGTCGCGCTCGTACCGGTGCTGGAGGAAGTGGGCGAACAGGGCCGCGCCGTACACGTGGAAGTCGGTGGAGGTCAGCCGGCTGCCGCTGTCCAGGGAGCGCTCCGGCTCCAGCAGGAAGCTGGACACGTACTGCAGGTAGTCGTCGACCTCGGGGTAGGCCACCTCCTCCATCCAGGTTGAGGTGGCTTCCTGCCACCAGATCCCGTCGCTGCCCTGGTAGTAGCCGAACTGGAGGGCGTGGCTGAACTCGTGGGCCACGGTCACGTGCAGGGCGTCCCGCCCCCGCGTCTGCGCGTAGATGGCGTCGGTGTAGTTGTTGTCCAGCTCGAGATAGCTGTAGGTGGTGGCGCCGCTGGTCTCCGGGTAGGTATAGCCGTAGGCCCTCACCCGACCCAGCTCGACGAGGTGCACGTCGTACTCCGGCCCGCCGCCCAGGACGCCGTCGGACGGCGGCTCGCCGAACCTGAGGGAGTCGACCTGCAGGGCCCAGGTCTGGTCCAGGGTGGCCGCCACCTCGTCGACGTAGTCAGGGCGGCCGTTGGCGTCGAGGTCGGTGGCCTCGACCGTGTTGATCCCGCGCAGGTCGTAGTGGATCCGGAAGTGGCCCGAGGGGGAGAGGACCTGCCGCTCGGCTGACGGTCGGGTCAGGATCTTGGCCAATCGCTGACCGTAGTCCGGACCGAGCTGACCGACCGCCTGCATCGCCTGCACCAGGATCGGCGTGCCGCAGAACGGCCGGGCCGGCTCTTCCCGGTACCGCGGGGGAATGGCCTCCTGGTCGCGCAAGGACTGGACCTGGTAGAGCAGGGCCGTCTCCAGATCGAGGGTGCCGGCCTCGTAGGCCTGCTCGATCAGGGTGCGCGCCCCGACCGGGGCCGCCAGGCAGAGGAACAGCAGAAGCGATCTTCTCATCGACGATCCCAGGGGTATGGCGGCGGGCGCGACCCCGCCTCGCGCCTCGACCGCCGGTGCAAAGATACAGGTTCCGCGAACGGCCGCGCCACGGACCGGCCCGCGGCCCGGGTCAGCGCACCAGGGCCAGCCGGTCGCGCGCCAGCAGGGCCCCGTCGGCCGTGGTGATCGCGTAGAGGTAGACCCCGCTGGCCGCCGGGTAGCGCTGGCCACTCTCCGGGCTGAGCTCCCCTTTCCAGTGCACCTCGTGGCTGAGCGTTCCCTGTCGTTCCTCCATGCCCAGCCAGATCAGGTCTCCGCCCGGAGAATACAGGCGCACCCGAGCCCGCTCAGGCAGGCCGGCGAAGGTCACCCAGTTATCGCGACCTGGACGGAATGGATTCGGATACACGACGATGCGGTCGAGCGGCTGCACCAGCAATCGCTGGGCAACCCGGTTGTCGTCCTCGCGGCTCTCGGCCACCTGGCCATCCGGATCGGCCTCCAGCAGGAAGGTCAATTCCCCCAGCAGCTCCCAGGGCACGGCCAGCTCACGGCCATCGCCGGGCTTCAGGCCGGCGGCGACCTCGGTCTCATAGACCGACTCCCACACCGTGCTGTCGGCGTTCGCCGGGGCCGGTCTTCCCCGGGACAGGCGGACGCGGAAGGGCGCGGTCGCGGTGCCGGTGCCGGTGTTGGTCACCCGGAGTCCCAACCGGCCGGCCGTCCGCGAGGTCAGATCGCCGGGGTGAACGGCCAGGTTCGGCAGCCCGTCCTCCTCGGCGTATTGGACCAGGGTGGCGACCGCCAGGCGAACCGTCTTGTGCACCAGGGGCCAGAGGATGCTGTCGGGTACGTCCCGCACCGTGTGGTACCGGTCGTTGACCCGGTACAGACCCTCCCGGACCGCGTAGTGACCGGCGTCGGTGGGCAGGTAGTTCTCGATGGCCAGGACCGCGTCGTACCCGCGGGCCCAGAACGAGGCGTGGTCGCTGAGCCGGGCCGCGTCGTCCTCGAGCACGTCGACCCGCAACCCCAGGCCGTACCGGGCGCTGGCCTCGACCATGAGGTCGGCCAGCCAGCGCGAGGCCGGGTTGGTCGCCACCTCCACGCGGTCGACCAGGGCGTTGCAGCCGAACATGTCGAAGTTGAGCACCCCGAGAACGGCGTGGCCGCTGTCCGCGGCGACCTCCGCATAGGCCCGGCTGCCCAGCAGCCCCAGCTCCTCGCCGGAAAAGGCGATGAAGCGGATCGACCAGGGGAAGCGATGGCCGGACAGGATCCGCGCGCTCTCCAGGATCAGCGCGGCACCGGTAGCGTTGTCGTCGGCGCCCGGCGCCGGATCGGTGCGCCAGCTCCACCCCGGGGTGCGCACCCCGGTGGCGTCGTAGTGGCCGCAGATCACGTAGTACCCGGCTTGCGGGTCGGTGCCCGGGAGCACCGCCACCACGTTGTGGCCGCGTGGCGTCGCCGGCAGCTCGCCACCCTGGCCGCGCAGGTGCGCGCTCAGGCGGTCGGGATCGACGGCGAACTCGCGGATCGACACGGCCGTGTCCCCCAGGACCGCGGCCAGCTCGTCCCGGATGTACTTGGTGGCGGTGTAGGTTTCCGGACGCACGGTGAACCGGGTCCGCAGGTTCTCATAGGTGCTCGACGCCGTTGGATCGCGCAGGCAGAGGGCGCGGAGGTCGCGCTGGATTCGAGGCAGGCTCACCTGGGCCAGGACCTGCTCGACGAAGGGAACGCTGGCGAGAGCGGCCGGCTTGGCCAGCCTGGGCGGCTCGAGCCAGCCCCGGGGATCGAACCGCTCGGGCAGCGGGTAGCGGAAGTGCGGCAGGGCCTGGGCCGGGTCGTCGGCCCGCAGGCGGTACAGGGACCAGCCGGCCTCGTCGCGGTAGATCGGCGGCGTACCGATGGTGGCCTCGCCGTCGGCGTGGTGGCAGGCCGGCTCCAGGTAATAGCTTTCGTCGGCCGCGGCCTCGTCGGTCAGGAAGGGGTTCAGGTCGAGGGCAGCAAGCCGGTCCACGGTCGCCCGGTCGCCGCTGGCCAGTACGCGATGGGCGGTGACGTACCGCACCCGGGTCGCGGCGTCGGCGATCCGGCGCAGCTCGTCGGGGGTGGACCAGGAATACCCGAGCAGGAGCTGGGCCTGGGAATCGGCGACCAGAAACAGCAGCAACAGCAGGACGGTGCGTGCACGAGTCATGGGGATGGAGTCCGGGAGGTCGACGGGACCGGAAGGGGCTCGGAGGAATCTACCGACCGACGGCTAGCGGCCCGTTGAAAAAGCCGCTTTGCCTGGCGAGGCCGAGGGATGACGGGATCTGGCAAGGCGCGCGAGCGGCGCCGCATCGAGGGGAGATGCGGCAAGCGAGCGGAACGACGCCAGGGCCCGTCAGCACCGGCCGCAGCCCGAATGGGCTTTTTCAACGGGCTGCTAAAGCTCAAGACCGGTTCCCGGGGAGGCTCCGGGCCGGTCGGGGCCGCGTGGCCAGCGAGGTCGCGAAGAACGCGGCGGACATCACCAGGATGATCGTGGCCCCCGAGGATAGGTCGAGTACGTAGGAGACCCACAGGCCGGCACAGGTCAGGGCCGCGCCGACCAGGCTGGCCAGGGCCATCAGCTTGCCGAGGTGGTGGGTGAACTGGCGGGCGATGGTCGCCGGCAGGGTGAGCAGGGCGATGACCAGGATCACCCCCACGACGCGGATCAGCACGACCACGCTGAGGGCCACCAGGCAGAGGAGCACCACGTTGGTGACCCGGGTCGCCACCCCGACCACGGCGGCGAACTCCTCGTCAAAGGAGACGGCGATGAATTCGCGGTGAAGGAGCACGGTGACCAGCAGGATGACCAGGTCCAGGGCCAGCATCAGGACCAGGTCGGCGCGGGGCACGGTGAGGATGCTGCCGAACAGGTAGCTCATCAGGTCCGGCGCGTACCCCGGCGTGAGCTGGACGAAGAGGATGCCGACGGCCATGCCGATGGTCCAGAGGATGCCGATGGCCGAATCCTCGCTCACCCGGGTGGCCCGCGATATCAGGCCGAGGCCGAAGGCGGCCAGCAGGCTGAACGGGATCACCGCCAGGAGGGGGTTGATCCCCAGCCAGTACCCCAGGCCGATGCCGCCGAAGGCCGCGTGGGAGATCCCGCCGCTGACGAAGACGATCCGCTTGACGACGACGAAGGTGCCGACGATGCCGCAGGCCAGGCTGACCAGCAGGGCCGCCATCAGGGCGTTGCGCATGAACTCGTACTGCAGCAGGTCGAACATCAGTGTTCTCGGAGCACCCGGTGGGGATGGCCGTGGGCCACGACCTCGATCGGGCAGCGGTAGACCTCCTCCAGCTTCCCGAGGCTCCCCTCCTTGGGGCCGTGGTAGAACAGCCGCCGGTTGAGGCAGGCCACGGTGTCGACATAGGCCGAGATGACGCCGACGTCGTGGGTGACCATGACGATGGTGAGCCGCTCCCGGAGCCGCACCAGCAGCTCGTACAGGGACTGCTGGGTCTCGGGGTCGACGCTGGCGGTCGGCTCGTCGAGGAGGAGGAGCCGCGTCTGGCGGGAAAGGGCCCGGGCCAGGAAGACCCGCTGCTTCTGCCCGCCCGACAGCTCGCCGATCTGGCGGTCTCGGAAGGAAAGCATCCCCACCTGTTCCAAGGCCTGATCGGCCGCCTCCCGGTCGTCCGCCCGGTAGCCTTGCAGCAGGCCGCGGTACCGCCCCATCAGGACCACCTCGCCGACGCTGATCGGGAAGCGGGGATCGAAGAGGGCGTGCTGGGAGAGGTACCCCACGCGGCAGCCGTCCCGTCCGGGCGGTCCGCCGCACACCGACACCTCGCCGCGCGAAGGCCGGATCAGTCCGAGGAGGACCTTGAGCAGGGTGGTCTTGCCGCCGCCGTTCGGACCGATCACCGCGAGGAACTCGTTGGCCCGCAGGGACAGGTCGATCCCCTCGAGGACCAGCTCGTGCTCAAGATGAACCCAGACGTCGCGCAGGCGGACGACCTCGGCTTCCGTGGTTGCCTGGGTCACCTGGTCACCTGCTTCCGGCAAGCTGGGCCCCGACGCGACGCAGATTCGCCAGGTAATCCGGCGCCAACGAGTCGATGGCGATCACCTTGATCCCCAGCTCCGCGGCCAGGGTGCGGGCGCTGCGGTCGGCGAACTGGGGCGAGACGAAGATGGTGCCGATCCCCTGGGTCCGGGCCTGCTCGACCAGCCAGGACAGCCGCTGGATGGTGGGCTCCTTCCCCTCGTCCTCCACGGCGATCTCCTCGAGCCCGTAGTCGCGCGCCAGGTATCCCCAGGACGGGTGGTAGACCATGAACCGGCGGCCCGCCATCCCCGCCAGGGCGCCGGCCAGCTCGCGATCCACCACGGCCAGCGAGTCCAGGTACCGGTCGCGGTTGGTCTCGTATTCGGTCCGGTGCTCCGGGTCGACGCTGACCAGACCGGCGCACAGGTTGGTCACCATGGTCGCCGCCAGCCGAGGCGAGAGCCAGATGTGTGGATCCCGCTCGACCAGGGTGATGCCGGCGGCGCAGTCGACCACGGTCACCGAGGGGTTCACCGCGCGCAGCTTGCCGACCCAACTCACCTCGAACGGGAGTCCCGAGCCGACCAGGGCGTAGAGCCGGGCCCCGCTCAAGGCGGTGAGCTGTCCCGGCGAAGGCTCGAAGGCGTGGGGGTTGGCCCCGGGGGGGATGACCGAGATGGCGGTCACGCGGTCGCCGCCGATCCGCTCGGCGAACTCCACCTGGGGCAGGATGCTGACGGCCACGGTGAGCCGCCCAGGGGAGGGGGCCGGGTCGGGTCGGCTGCAGGCCAGCAGGAGGAGCGCGATCAGCAGGCCGGGCAAGGAGCGATGACGACCGGTCATGGGGCCCTCTCCCGCGCCGGTCAGGCCAGGGGCCGCCGGGCCGTGGTGCCCTCGCGCGTGGTCCGGACCTCGTACCCGGCGTCGGTCAGCTCCTGCCGCAGTCGGTCGGCGGTGGGGAAGTCCCGGGCCGCGCGGGCCGCGTCGAGGCGGCGGCAGAGGTCGGCGACTCCGACGTCGGACTCCGCCTCAGCCGTCGCTGCCGGGGCTTCCCCGAGCGGCGCCACGTTGAGGACCCGGTTGACGGCGCGGAGGACCGCGAGGGCCTCGGCCGGGTCCTCGGGTTGGCGCGCGGCCCAGGGGATCACCTCGGCCAGGGCGGCGCTGATGTTCAGGTCGTCGGCCAGGGCGGCCATGAAGCCGCCGAGGACCGGGTGGTCGAGCCCGACGACCGCGGCGCGGCCCTCGGCCCGGGCCTCGGCCTGGACCGCGAACTCGTTGAGGCGGCGCACCGTTCCGGCCGCGTCGAGCAACCCCTTGGCCGTGAAGTTGACGTGGGTCCGGTAGTGGGTCTTGAGCAGCTCGAACCGCAGCACCGCGGGGTGGACCGGCCGGCCGGTGACGCGGCCGGCGAGCACGTCGCGGGGGGTGAAGAAGTTCCCCCGGCTCTTGGACATCTTCTCGCCCTCGACCTGGAGGTAACGGGCGTGCATCCACAGCCGGGCGAAGTGCGGGGCGCCGCTCGCTCCCCGCGACTGCGCGATCTCGCACTCGTGGTGGGGGAAGATGTTGTCCTCCCCCCCGGTGTGGAGGTCGATGGTGTCGCCGCCCAGCAGCTCCATGGCCATGGCCGAGCATTCGACGTGCCACCCGGGGTACCCCGTTCCCCACGGGGAGTCCCACTTCATCAGATGGGCCGGATCGGGCTTCCAGAGGAGGAAATCGGCGGGGTGCCGCTTGTGGGCCAGCTCTTCCCTGGTGACCCTGCCCCCGGAGCCGACCCGCAGGTGCTCCAGGGTGTTGCCGCTGAGCCGGCCGTACTCGGGGAAGCTCTCCACGTCGTAGTAGACCACCCCGTCGGTACCGAGGTAGGCGTGGCCGCGCTCCAGCAGCCGTTGGATCAGGCGCTGCATGGCGGGGACGTGGGCCGAGGCGTGGGGCATGCGCCGTGGGTACTCCTCGGCGATCCGCAGCCCGAGGGTTCGGGCGTCGGTCAGGAAGGCCTCGGTGTAGTACCGGGCGACCTGGAAGGGGTCGTCCGGGTTTTCCACCGTCGTCGCCTCGACCGTGCCCGCCTTCTTGGCCTCCTTCAGTCGCCGGGCGGAAACCGCCATCTTGTCCTCGCCACCGCCGTCGGCCAGCTCGTCCTCGGTCATGTGACCGACGTCGGTGATGTTCATCACCTGGTCGACCTGGTACCCGGCCGCGTCGAGGAAGCGCCGCAGGAGATCGGCGAACAGGAAGGTGCGGAAGTTGCCGATGTGGGCGTAGTCGTAGACCGTCGGCCCGCAGGTGTACATGGAGACGCGCGGGGGGGACAGGGGCTCGAAGGTCTCGGGCCGCCCGGTCAGGGTGTTGTGGAACCGGATCTCCATCGCTGTCCGGGGGTGTCGGTGCAGGTCGGTCGGGTCACTAGCGCGCTATAGCATACTGTGACGCCGGAGGAGGCGCAACGGCCGCTCAACGGGAGACGACCGAGACCTCGAAGAGCCGGGGCCAGAGCTTGCCGGTCACGAACAGACGACCGCCGCCCCGGTCGTAGGCGATGCCGTTCAGCACGTCGGTTCCGTCCCGGTCGGCCGCCGGCAGCAGTCCGCCCAGCTCGATCCACCCGGTCACCCGGCCGGTCCGGGGCGAGATCCGCGCGATCCGGTCGCTCATCCAGACGTTGGCCCAGATCTCCCCCTCGACGTACTCCAGCTCGTTGAGCCGACTGACCGGGCCGCGTTCGTCGTGCACCGCGAGCTGCCCGGTCTCGGCGTAGGTCTCCGGATCGAGGAGGTAAAGGGTGGAGGTGCCGTCGCTCATCACCAGACCGCGGTCGTCCGCGGTCAGCCCCCACCCTTCCGTGTCATAGGTGAAGCGGTCGACCACGGCAAAGCTCTTCCGGTCGTAGACCAGCCCCAACCCGGAGCGCCAGGTGAGCTGCACGAGCCGGTCCCCGGTCAGGGCCAGCCCCTCGCCGAAGAGGCCGGGATCGAGGTCGGTGCGCTGCTTGACCTGCCCGGTCTCCAGGTCGACCCGCCGCAGGCTGGAGGCGCCGTACAGGCCGGTGCTTTCGTACACCCAGCCGTCGGCCCAGAGCAGGCCCTGGGTGAAGGCGGTCCGGTCGTGAGGATAGGAGCGGACCACCCGATAGGAGTAGAGCGGCGTGGGGTCGGTCGGGCCTGGCTCGGCCGGGGCCACGGGAGGGACTCCCGGCGAACTCTCCGAGCAGCAGGTGCTCAGGAGCAGGGGCAGTACGGCGATTGCGGGGCCGAGCTTCATCGGGGGGAGATCCAGCCTGCAGGGCGAAAAGCGCGGGCCGATCCGGACCGGATGCCCGTGCCGGCGACCGCGCCGTAAACGACTTGAGCGCAATATAGGGGGGAGTGGCGCCCCCTGTCCATCGATTAATGTCTTGTGGTGGTTACCCAACTTCGTTAGTATAAACCGGACCGGAATACGCCCGGATCGACCGGACGAGCGGCGCGGGGAATCGTCGCCTGCTTCTCCTGGGTCTGACCTTTACCGTCGTCGCGGACCGTCGGGGCACTCCTTCATGCCGCCGCTGCGCATACTAGTAGTCGACAAGAACCCGAAGATCGGCGGTCTGGTTTCCGGCCAGCTTCGGGAAAAGGGGTTCGACGCCCGCGACGTGCGCCACGGCGCCGAGGCGGCCGTGAATCTGCGCGAGTCCCTGGCCGACGTCATCCTGTTGGACCACCAGGTCCCCATGGGCGCCATCCGCACCGCCCGGCTCCTGCGGCTCCATCCCAAGTACCAGAAGATCCCCATCATCATCAGCCTGCCCAGCGTCCGGGACGAGGCCAGGCAGGTCATCGTCGACGGCCAGAAGGCCGGCCTGAGCAACTACCTGCTCAAGCCCTTCACCATGGCGGCGCTCCAGAAGAAGCTCGACGAGGTCGCCCGGGCGGTGAAGACCCAGGACCAGCCGACCTTCATGCAGATCCGCGAGGAGCTCCGCTCGCTGACCAACCTGCCCTCGATGCCCGAGGCCCACAGCAAGCTCCTCCTGCTGCTGAGCAAGCCGGACAACGAGATCGACCTGAACCAGGTCTCCCGCACCCTGCAGCTCGACGGGGCCCTGTCGGCGCGGGTGATGCGGGTCTGCCGCTCGGCCTATTTCGGCTTCAACGGCAACCTGATGAAGCAGGCCGTGGCCTTCCTCGGGGTGGCCGAGATCCGCAAGATCGTGCAGTCGGCGGTGATCTACAAGGTCTTCGACGACGCCAAGGGAGCCGGTGACGACCGCTTCACCATGGGCGATCTGTGGAAGCACTCCCTGGCCGTGGGTCTGGCCATGGAGATCGTCGGCAAGGCCGACAAGAAGCGCACCCACTTCCTGCTCGGGGTGCTGCACGACATCGGCAAGGCCATCTTCAAGTTCCGCTTCCCGGACCACTTCTCCGCCGTCCTGGATCAGGTTGAGAAGGAGAACGTGCACATCATCCAGGCCGAGCACGACCTGCTTGGGATCACCCACGCCGAGTGCGGTGGCGAGCTGGCCGTGCACTGGGACCTGCCGGCCGAGGTCCGCACCGCCATCGCGTCGCACCACAGCCCGGCCCAGACCTCGCAGCACCGGCGTCTGGCGGCGATGGTCCACATCTCGGATATCGCCGTCCGGACCATGAAGATCGGGTACGCCGGCGATCCGCTGATCCCGGAGATGGACCCGTACGCCCAGCGGATGCAGAAGGACGTCGAGGACATCACCAGCCAGCAGGCCGTCCTGGAGAAACAGGTCGAGGCGATCATCGGCGGCGACGAGGCCGCTCCCGACTGATCGGCCCAAAGGCCATGCGGCCAGCCATCCGCGGGCTTGGCAACCGCATCTCGGGGCTTCTACTCCCGGCCCTCTTCCTCCTGCCGGCCGACGCCCCTCCGGCCGACCTCCCGGCCGTGCCGGCGAACCGGCTCTATCTCGCCACCGGTCTGGGCTTCGCCGATCTGGACCGCCGCGTGGGGGTCGCCGTACCCCTGGGCGCCACCCTGGTTCTCGACCGCGTCCGGCTGATCGGCAGCGTGAGCCCGCTCGACCTGACCTTCAGCGAAGGCACCGGCGGCGATTCCGAGTTCTACCGCCCGGTCCTCGGCAGCACCCTGTGCGTCGACCGGAAGACCGGCAGGGCCGTCCCCGACTACTGGTGCTCCGGCGGCACCGACCTGCTCCGGTCGGCCAGCGCCGACCTGGGGTACGTCCTTCTCGACGAGGTGTGGATCGGTGACCAGCCGGGCAAGCTCTACGTCGGTGCCGGCCAGCGATTCCGTCGGCCGCGGACCTTGTACGGCACCGTGGGGCTCTGGTTCGACCGCCGCCAGCGCGCCGCTGCCGGAGCCCGCCTGTCCGTGGGCCACGACTACGTCAACCTGGGCGTGGTCTGGGGGTTCGAGGCCCGTCGCCTGCTGCCGTAGGAACACGGTGAACCGGGTCGTCCTCCTGGCCCTGCTGCTCGCCGTCCCCGTCGGAGGCGCCACGCTTCCACCGCTTCCTGCCGAGAGCCATCCCTGCCTCCTCTTCTCCGCCGCGGAGCGGCCGCGTCTGCAGGATCGGCTCGGGCGCGAGCCGTACGCCGGTTGGTGGCAGAGCCTCCGGCTGAGGATGGCCGCCATGCCGGCGCCTCCTCGGGATGAGCGGGACCGGGCCCGGTACAGCGAGTTTCTTGCCTTGGCCTGGCAGATGACCGACTCCGTGGCCTTTGCCGAGCAGGCCGCGGGGCTGATGCAGGGGATGCGCTTTCCGCCCCGCGGCGGCGACCTTGGCGAGCCGCACGCCGAGGCCGAGGGAGCGGCCCGGTACGCGGTGGCCTATGACCTCCTCCACCCGTACCTGAGCGAGCACCCCGAGTCCCTGGCTCAGATCCGTCAGATCCTCGCCGAGGAGGCGCTACGGCTGTGGGAGGGGATCGAGCTGCGCCTGGCCGTGGGGCCGCTGGTGCTGACCACCCCCCTCCACCAGACCTCCCACCTGGACAACTGGCACCTGCGGGTCTACGCGGCCCTGGGCCTGATCTCCCTGGCGCTGAGCGATCATCCGGGCTTGGGCGGGAGCCGGCCCCAGGACTGGGCCGACCGGGCCTACAAGCTGACCACCGACACCTTTGCGTATCAGACCGGCGACGGGGAGGCCGGGTACGCGGAAGGGCCGTACTACCTGCGCTACGCCGCCGAGGTCTACCTGCCGTACATGCTCGCGCTCCGGCGGCTGCAGGGGGTCGACCTGCTGACCGACCCCCGGGTGAGACAGGCCCACGACTGGTCCCTCGACCTGCGGCTACCCGACGGTCGTCGGCCCAACGTGGACGACGGTCACCTCGACGGCTTCTTCGGGCACTGGCTGACGGCCGCGGCGCCGGACGGGGGGACGCATCGCTGGGACTGGGAGAGCAACGCGGCCGGTCCGTCGGTGCCGGCCTTCGGCGAGCCAGAGGCCATCGCCCTGTACGACGACACCGTACCGGCATCGCCGCCGGACCGCGGGCCTACCCGTTTCCTGCCGGTGGCCGGGGACGCGGTCTTCCGCAGCGACTGGACCGAGGCGGCGACCTGGCTCCTGCTCCGCGGGGAGCACGGCCCGGCCCGGGAGCGGGGGCTGGCGCACGAGCACCCGGACGAGACCAGCATCCTCCTCTACGCCCAAGGCGAGCTGCTGACCCTGGACGGAGGGTACATCGACTTCTCGCGGCACGCCCTGGTGAACCAGGGCCGCAACCACAGCCTGATACTGGTCGACGGCCAGGGACCGCCGCTCCACGAGCTGGCCGGGCAACCGGTGGGCGGGGGGAACGACGCGTACATCGAGAATACCTTCACCGCTGACCTACTCGACTACGCCGAGGTGCGGGCGGCCTACGGCGGGGCCAGCATCCGACGCCGGGTGGCCTTCTTCCTGCACTCCTGGTTCGTCATCGCCGACGAGGTGCGCGCTGACCGCGAGCACCTTTACGAGTGGCGGCTGCACGGGAACGGCGGCGGCACCAGCGGCGGCACCTACGAGCGGAGCGGGAGCCTGGCCCGGTGGACCCGACCGGCAGCGGAGCTGTTCGCCTTCCTGCCCGAGCGGGATGGACGAACCTTCTCCGAAGTGGACACGATCCATTCTCTGACGTACCAGCAGGAGTTGACCCACACGGCCCTGCGGGCCGAGGAGCGCGGCCGGAACGTCGAGTTCCTCGCGGTTTTGTACCCCAATCCCGCCCATCGCGTCTACCCCGCCTTCACCACCATGGCGGCCGAGGGGGGCCAGGCCGTGCAGGTCTTCGGCGAGGGCACCCTTACCGTGGCCTGGGTCCTCGGTGCCGGGACCGACTCGACCGTACTGGCCACGGCTAACGGCCGGCTCGAGAGCGACGGCCGCTTCGGCGTGGCGCTTTTCGCCGAGATGAGGCGACTCGGCCTGACCGTGCAGGACGGGACCTTCCTGCGCGAGGAGGGACACGAGGTCTTTCGGTCTGACGCGCCGATCGACCTGGCGGTCATGTGGGATCAATACAAGGTGCATGGGATCACCCGAGGGTTCGTCCGCGGGCCAGAGAGCGGCTACACCCTGGCCCTGAGGGTTCAGGGGATCTCCGGAGCCCCGACTCATGGGGGATCGGTACCGTCGGGGTGGACCGCGACCGACAGCATCATCTTCCTTCCGTTACGGGGCGCCGGCGAGCTGCTGATCCCCGTTTCCAACCCGACCACGGCCATTCCCTCGGCTGATTTCGACGCCTCGGGGGTGGTCGATCTGGACGATTTCTTCCTCTTCGCCGACGCCTTCGGGCTGCCCGCCACCGGGGACCAAACGCGATTCGACCTGGACCAGGACGGCGAGATCGGGTTCTCCGACTTCTTCCTCTTCTCCGATCTCTTCGTCCGGGCCGTGCTGCCGTAGACAGCACTCGGGGTGCCGAGTATATTCGGCCTTGCTAACCACAACGTTGACCGGCCCGCGTCCGCTCCTGCTCATCGGGCGCATCCGGTTCACCCGAATGGAGGTGCGAGGTGCGAAGGAAGCTCGGATACCTGCTGGCGGTCCTGGCGGCGGCAGCGGCGATCGCCTGGGTTCTGCCGGCCAGCCAGCATAGCGTCGCGGCCCAGGGATCGTCGGCTTGTCCGGCGATTCAGGGCAGTGCCACCCAGGCCGGTGGCCTGGAGGCCGGCACGGTTGCCTGCCCCACGGGCGGGATCTGCCCCAAGGCCGCTGGCCAGGCCTGTCCGCAGAAGGCGGGCAAGGCGATCCAGACAGGGGCGTGCCCCAAGGGGGGCAATGTGGCCTGCCCGATGAAGGCGGCCAAGACCACGACCGGTACCAGTATCTGAGATCGGCCTGCCCCGGTTCCCGCTCGAGAGGAGACGACGATGAAATCCGCGCTGGAGCTGGCGATGGAGCGGGCCGACGCCGCCATCGGCGACGAGCAGATCCAGCTCACCCCCGAGCAGATCAAGGCGATCGATCAGACCCGCAAGGTCTACGAGGCCAAGTGGGCCGAGCAGGAGATCTCGCTCAACGCGCGCATGGCCAAGCTGGCCCGCGAGTCTGACCCGCAGACCTTTGCCGAGCACCGGAGTCAGCTAGAGGGGGAGATCACCCGGGTCCGACAGCAGCTCTTCGCCGAGCGGGACGAAAAGATCGAGGCGATCCGCAAGGGCAGGTAGATCTGAATCTGAGCATCAGCTCGTGAACCAGGGGTGCGACCGAGATCGGCCGCACCCCGTTTTTCATGTCGCCTCAGCGCACCACGACCACCGGGCCGCGCGCCACGACCTCCTCGCGGCCGGAACGGGCCCGCAGGACGTAGAGGTAGGCGCCGTTGGCCACCGGCTCGTCCTCCTCGTCCCGGCCGTCCCACGGCACGGCGACGAAGCCGGCCTCCAGGGTCCCGGGATCCAATGACCGCACCAGGCGGCCACTGAGGGCGTAGATGCCTACCGTCACCTCGGCCGGTTCGGAGAGGACGAAGGTGAGGGCCGCCCGGTCGCGGATCGGGTGCGGGTAGACCAGCACCTTCCCCAGGGCCAGGCCTGAGGCCACCCGCAGGTCGAGCCGGCGCTCCCCCAGTTCCTCCCCGTCGCGCCGGACCCGGACCTCCAACCGATGCCTTCCGGCCTCGGCCCGCGGCCGGAACAGCAGGCGGGGACCGGTATCCGGGAAGGGATCGAGCAGGGAATCCGGCGTGACCGGAGCCCCGTCGAAGCGGAGCGACAGCTCGGCCCCGGTCAGCCCGGGCGCGGCGAGGACCAGGCCCTGGTCCGACCGCAGCGGGTCGCCGCTGAGGTACAGGCCGCCCTCGGGCCAGACCCGGGCGATCACCGGCACCCGGTCGTCGCCGAGGAGGAGCACCTCGCGGCGGTCGTCGTCGGGATCGGCGTCGAGCCCGGGGGCCGAGAGCGCGGCAAAGAGCCGCACCCCGGGCGGCGGTGCGGCCACGCTGTCGACCCGCACCTGAACGGTCGCGCCCCGTCCAAGGGTCGGGAGGGGGAACTCCCGCTCCTTCCCCGCACCGTCGCCGCGTTCCAGGACCACCCGGGCGCCAGTCACCTCGAACGGCGACAGGTTCCGCACGGTCAGCGCCACCACCAGCCCTGACCCGCCGGCCCTTCCCTCGGCCCCGGCCAACTGCAGGGAGCGGCGCGGGGTGTAGTCCACGGCCCAGGAAGCCAGCGAGGCGCCGCCTTCGGGGCCGCCGGAGAACCTGGCCCGCAGGCGCAGCCGCGGAAAGCGCCCGGGGTCGAGTCCGCTCAGGTCGACGGTCGTTCCTGGCGCGATCCCCTCCTGTCCGGGCACGGCGACCCACCCGGTCCCCTCCGCGGCAAGCAGGTCAACGGCCAGCAGCCCGCTGCCGGAGGTTCCTGCCACGCGCACCTGCCCCCACCGGGACGCGGGGCCGACCGGTTCGGACAGGACCGAGGCCGAGTCGACCTGCCCCTGGCCCTCGTACCGGAAGATCGCCGAGCCCCAAAGCTCACCCAGCCAGATCTTGTTGTTGACCCAGTCGTATTGCCCGGAGATGATCCGGGTCTCGGCCTGGTCGCTGGTCCACTCGTCGAGGAAGCGGCCGTCCACCGCGTCGATCATGCGGATGCGATGCAGGCCGCCGTACTCGATCAGGTACAAGCGCGTGCCGTCGGCCAGGATCCCGTCGGTCCATTCGTAGGTGAACCCGGTCTCGGTGGGCGGCGAGGTGAACTCCCGGACCAGGGACCACCCGGCTCCCGGATCGAAGACCCGGACCAGCCACTCGGTCCGGGCGCCGGCGGGGGAGCTCATGGCCACGTTGTAGACCAGCCGGCCGTCGGAGGTGATCAGGGCGTGACCGTCGATGACCCGGCCGGTCTTCCACTCGACCAGACCAGCGGGAACGGCGACGGTGTCCAGCCTGCCGGTGACCGGGGAGACGCGCTCGAGCTGGAAGGCCCGACCGCACTCGCTGTAGATGAACCCGTTGCCGTGGTAGGTCGCCGAGATCCCGGCGGTGGTGCTGTCGGCGATCGGCCCGAAGTTGGCCGACTGGTAGGTGCCGTTCAGCCCCGAGCCGACGCGGGTCAGCAGGTCGTTCCCCGGGTACACGGTGGACCGGTCGTTGAACCAGCGCTTGGCGTAGAGGTGGACGCCGTCAGTGCACAGCACCCCGGCGCCGGCTAGGCCGCGCACGGTAAAGCCGGTATCCCTGGTGGCTGCCGAGGGCCGGCAGGGGAGCGGCTCGTCGGTCAGCATCAGGTGTCCCTCGCGCAGCCTCAGGCCCGACGAGGGAGTAGGGAGGAGTTGGACTCCCTGCTGCTGCCAGGTCCCAGGGGCGGCGGCATCGGCGACCAGGAAGGAACGGGTCTCACCCCAACTCCCCTCGGCGGTCGGGGTGGCCAGCCGCACCCGCCAGAAGCGCGGTCCCGTCGCCTCGG
>JBAZUN010000029.1:12885-24493 GCA_041661365.1 Candidatus Latescibacterota bacterium | reverse complement strand
CCCGGTCGGCAGCTTGACCCCGGCGGTGACCACCTGCTTGGCCTGCTCGACGTAGCTGCCGACGTCGATCTTGGCGGTCTCGAAGTCGACGTACACGTACCCCGAGAGCAGGCCGTTCTCGTCGCGGATCATCGCCGGGCCCTCGACCAGCCGGACCTCGGCGATCTCAGCCATGGGGATCTGGCCCTGCCCACCGGGGAGCGGCAGGAGGACCCGCTTCAGGGCTTCTATGTCGCCGCGGTATTCCCGGGCGTAGCGGACGTTGACCCCGTACCGCTCGCGGCCCTCGACCGTGGTCGTCTGGTTGTCGCCCCCGACCGCGGTCATCACCATCATGTTGGCGTCGTCGACCGACAGCCCGTACCGCGCCAGGCGGTCGCGGTCGAGCACGAAGTCGAGGAAGTAGCCGCCGGCGACCCGCTCGGCGTAGACGCTGCGGGTGCCGGGGACCTGCCTGATCGCTGCCTCGATCTCGAGCGCGACCTGCTGGATGATGCCCAGGTCGGCACCGCTGATCTTGATGCCGACCGGCGTCCGTATCCCGGTCGACAGCATGTCGAGTCGACCCTTGATCGGCATGGTCCAGGCATTGCTGATGCCCGGAAGCCGCAGCGCGGCGTCCATCTCGGCGATCAGCTCCGCCTCGGTGATCCGATCCCGCCAGAACGCGCGGAGTGGCCCCTTGGCCCATTCCGGTGCCCAGGCCGAGTACCAGCGGGGATGTTCGCGCCACTGGGACTCCGGCTTGAGGAGGATGGTGGTCTCCATCATCGAGAAGGGCGCCGGGTCGGTCGGGGTGTTGGCGCGGCCGGCCTTGCCGAAGACGCTCTCGACCTCGGGAAAGGCCATGAGGAGCTTGTCCTGGACCTGCAGGGCGTTCTGGGCCTCGGCCACCGACATGCCGGGCTGCACGGCCGAGGGCATGTAGAGCAATGATCCCTCCCGGAGCGGCGGCATGAACTCGGAGCCCAGCTTGAGGTAGACCGGGACGGTCGCGGCGACGATCAGCAGGCTGACGACCACGGTGGCCTTGGCGTGCCGGATGACGAAGCGGCAGGGCCGTTCGTAGAGGCGGTGGAGGAGTCGGCTGATCGGGTGATGCTCCTCGGCGTAGTACTTACCGACCAGCAACTGGGTGGCGAGCCAGGCCAGCGGCCGTGGCCGGAAGCGGTACGGCTCGATCCGGGCGAAGAGCATCCGCATGGCCGGGTTGAGGGTCACCGCCAGGACCGCGGCGATGGCCATGGTCAGGTTCTTCGAGTAGGCCAGCGGCTTGAACAGCCGCCCCTCCTGGTCGACCAGGGTGAAAACCGGCATGAAGGCCACGGCGATCACCAGGAGCGAGAAGAAGACCGAGGGACCCACCTCGAGCAGGGCCTGGAGCCGGACCTGGTGGAAGTCCCCCTGGCTGCCGCCGGCCTGCCACAGGTGGATCTTGTTGTAGGCGTTCTCCACCTCGACGATGGCGCCGTCGACCAGGACCCCGATCGAGATGGCGATGCCGGCCAGCGACATCAGGTTGGCGTTGAGTCCCATCAGGTACATGGGGATGAAGGCCAGGGCCACGCTGATCGGGATGGTGAGGATCGGCACCGTGGCGGAGGGGAAATGCCAGGGGAAGAGGAGGATGATCAGCGAGACGACGATGATCTCCTCGACCAGCTTGCTCTTGACCGTGTCGATGGCGCGGCCGATCAGGTCAGCGCGATCGTAGGTGGTGACCACCTCGACCCCCGCGGGGAGCGAGGGCTTGAGCTCGGCGAGCTTGCCCTTGACCCGCTCGATCACCTTGAGGGCGTTCTCCCCCTGGCGCATCACCACGATGCCGCCGACCACGTCCCCCTCGCCGTTGTAGTCGGCGATCCCCCGCCGCATCTCGGGACCCAAGGTCACGGTGGCAACGTCCTTGATCGTGACCGGGGTCCCGTCGACGGTCTTGAGGACCAGCTTCTCGAGGTCGGCGATCGACCTCACGTACCCGCGGCCGCGGACCATGTACTCGCGGCCGGCCAGCTCGACCAGCCGGCCGCCGACGTCGTTGTTCCCGCTGCGCACGGCCTGGATGACCACGTCCAGTGGCAGTTGGTAAGCGGCCAGGCTGGCCGGGGTCACGGTGATCTGGTACTGGCGCACCTGACCGCCCACGGTGGCCACCTCGGCGACCCCGGGCACGCTCTGGACGGCGTAGCGCAGGAACCAGTCCTGGTAACTGCGTAGCTCGTCGCTGGAATGCTTCCCGGACCGGTCGACCAGCGCGTATTGGAAGATCCAGCCGACGCTGGTGGCGTCGGGCCCCAGCTCGGTCTTGACCCCCGAGGGAAGTTGCGCGGTGATCTTGGAGAGGTACTCGAGGACGCGGGTGCGGGCCCAGTAGGTGTCGGTGCCGTCCTCGAAGATGACGTAGACGTAGCTGAAGCCGAAGTCGGAGTACCCGCGGATCGCCTTGACCTTGGGGGCGCCGAGGAGCGCGGTGATGATCGGGTAGGTGACCTGATCTTCGATGAGGTCGGGGCTGCGGTCCCAGCGCGAGTAGACGATGACCTGGGTATCCGAGAGGTCGGGCAGGGCATCGAGCGGGATGTTCTGCATCGTCCAGGACGCGACCACCAGCGCGACCAGGGTCGCGGCGATGACCAGGTAGCGGTTCTCGGCAGAGAAGCGGATGATCCGCTGGATCATGGTCACTTCCCTCCGATGGCCGCCAGGGATGCCCTCAACTGGGACTCGGAGTCCACCAGGAAGTTGGCGCGGGTGACCACCTCTTGGCCGGCCTCCAGGCCGCTGACCACCTCAACCAGATTGCCGTTCCTCGCTCCCAAGTAAACCTCGCGCGGCTCGAACCTCCCCTCGCCCAGGGAGAGGAAGACCACGTCGATAGTGCCGGACCGGACCACGGCGTCGGCCGGAATCCGCAGGCCCTGGCGCCCCGCCCCCGCGAGTACCACCTCGCCGAACATCTCCGGCATCAGCTCGCCGGTCGGGTTGGCGAAGTGCAGGTGGACCTTGGTGGTGCGGGTCCGGGAATCCAGCAGCGGGTCGACAAAGTCGACCGTCCCGGTGAAGGTGCGGTTCGGGTAAGCCGGCAGGGTCAACGACGCCGGCATTCGCAGGCGGACCTGGGCCAGGTCGGTCTCGTAGGCATCGGCCATCACCCAGACGACGTCGAGGTCGGTGATCTCGTACGGGCTGTCGCCGGGGTTCAGCCGCGTCCCCTCCACCACGTTCTTGGCCGTGACTACCCCGGAGATCGGCGACAGGACGGTCAGGGTCTTGGCGGGCTGGCGGGTGCGCTCGAGCCGGGCCAGCTCCTCGGCGGGCACGTCCCAGAGCTCCAGCTTGCGCCGGGCCGAGGCTACCAGGGTGTCGCCGCTGGCGGTCGCCGCGCCGGCCTGGGCCAGCGCCTCGCGGGTCTGCAGGGCCAGCACGTATTCGCCCTCGGCCGCCAGGAGCGAGGGGCTGTAGAGGGAGAACAGCGGCTCGCCCCGCCGTACCGGCCGGCCGACGAAGTCCACGTACAGGCGCTCCACGTACCCCTCGACCTTGGTGTTGGTCCGGCGCACCCGGGTGGGGTCGATCTGGACCCGCCCGACCGTGCGCCAGGTCCCGGCCACCGGACCTTCGGTCACGGGCACCGTGCGCAGACCGATGAGCTGCTGCCGCCCCGGGGCGATGGTCACCGGGGCCAACCCCCCCACGGGAGGACCGCCACTGCCCTGCAGCTCGTCCTGGTAGACCGGGACGTAGTCCATGCCCATCTCGTCCTGGCGGGGCGTCGGCGAGGTCTGCCCGGGATTCATCGGCGAGCGATAAAAGGCGATCCGCCGCTCGCCCGACGCAGGCGCGGCGGCTGGCGGCGACTCCTCCTGCCTGACCTCGACCAGCTTCATGCCGCAGATCGGGCAGTCCCCCGGATGGTCTGCGGTGATCGTTGGATGCATGGGGCACTGGTAGAGCGTCGCCGGCTGGGCCGTCGCCGGGCTGGACCGGGAGGGTCCATGATCTCCCATCGACCACCAGACGCCGCCTCCGCCGAGCACGGCCCCGGCCACCAGCAGCAGGAGCGCCAGCCAGATTGGCCGACTACGGTGCCTTGGGCCCTCTGGCCAGGAATCCGGGGTGCGGTCCTGCTGAGTGCTCATGCTCTGGTCCTCCTCCTACATGCGGTTCGTCGATCCGGACCCGGCCGTGCCTTCGGGCAGCGACGACGAGGGCCTGGTCTCGACCGCTGAGCCGCTGCCCATCCCGCCGGCGCCGGGCATGGCTGAGCCCCCCATACCGCCGGTCCCAGGATCGGCAACCGGCTCGAGGCTGACCTCGCGCCCGGCGATGTCAAGTCGCTGCGCCGCTGCCACCGATTCGTAGAACCCGTTGAGGTCGGCCAGGTACCCGGTCAGGGCTTCGAGGACCGAGGCGAAGGTCACCCGGCCTACCTGGTACTGCACCAGGGTGCTCGACACCGTGGCCTCGGACTGGATCAGGAGCCCTGACCGGTAGAGCCGGTTGCTCTCGAGCAGGGCCGATAGCACTGCCAGGCGCTCCTTGACCCGCTGCTGCAGCAGTTGGCGCACGGCCTGGGCGCCGCTCTGGGCCGCGGTCCCCCGAAGCTGGCTCTCGGTGACCGCCCGCGACTGTTTGCTGCCGGTCCAGAGCGGCAACGAGAACGACAGCCCAGCCTGCCACATCGGGCCGAACGGACCCCACCGCGGCATCAGCGCGGCGTTCACGGTCAGGTCCGGGCGATACTCCTGGCGCGCCAGCTCGACCAGCCGAGCCGACTGTTCGACGCCCAGGCCAGCCCGCTGCAGCTCGGGACTCCGTGCCTCGGCGTCTGCGGCAGCCTGACCGAGCTCCGGCAAGACGGGATCGGGCAGACTGGCCAGGGAGCGACCGGTGGTGACGGCATCGTCCAGCGGCAGACCGGCCGCACGGTTCAGGACCGCCACCCGGCGCTGCTCCTCGGCGGTCAGCACCGCCCGGCGCTGCTGTAGGCGGGTACGCTCGAGCTGCGCCCGGAGAAGATCCGACTGCGCCCCATCGCCGGTTTCGTACCGGGTTCTGGCCAGACCCTCGGCCTGCGCCCACAGGGCCTCCAGTCGGCTCAACAGGCCGAGCTGGTCGCGCCCCAGGAGCAGATCGACGTAGGCCCGCTCGACCTCGGCCGCTACCGAGAGTCGCACCCGGTCATGGTCCGCTTCGGCCTGGCGGCCGGCCAAGGTCAGCGCCTCGGTGCGCAGCGCCCGTTTCCCTCGCCAGGGGAAGGTCTGCGACCCCATGACCGAGAGATAGCTGGTCTCCATCTTGCCGATCTGGATCTGGCGGAAGGAGTCGTTCTGGATCCCCAGCGACACCACCGGATCCGGTAGCGCACCCACCTGCGGTACCTGCTCCGCGACGGCCTGCGCCGCGGCTCTCGCTTGGGCCACCTCGGGACGGAGCTCGAGCGCCGCCTGGACCAGTCCGGCCAGTACCGGGTCGTCGGCGAGGCCCGGGCTCGGCGGGGCCAGGGACGGGCCCACGGCCAACCCCGGGTGCCAGGCGAGCAGGAGCAGCACCACGGCCCGGAATGAGTGCCGCACGAGCCGCTGTTGGGTTGCGGGGGTGAGCACCATCACGACCTCCTTGAGGGGTGCGCCCGATCGGGCCTGCTCCTACTCGACCACCAGAACCCCGGAGACCATGTCCATGGCGCAGGCATAGCGGAACCTCCCCGGCTTGGTCGGGGTGAAGGTGATCTCCACGGCCTGGTTCAGGGGCAGCGGCCGGTTGATCCCGAAGTCCTTGATGACGATGCTGGTGGCGCAGGTCTTGTCGGTCTTGCGCGTCACCATCAGCATTACGGGCTGACCCGCCTTGACGGTCACCTCGGCGGGCACAAAGCCTTCTGAGGTCACCGCCATCTCGACCATCTGCGTCGCCTGGATCTTGACGGCCGCGGGTTGGGCGCGGCTCGGTTCAGGTTGGCTATCCCGACCGCAGGCGGTGATGGTGCCCAGCAGCGCGGCCAGCAACACCGACAAGGTGATGCTTGGTCTGCTCATACTGCATCCTCCGTGTTGTCACAGGATCGAGCGGCCGATCTGTCCCGATACGCCACGTCGTCCGGGGGGGCCGGCTCCGTGTGGTGGGCGGATAGCGTAACCGAGAACGTGCTGCCTGCTCCTTCCTCGCTCTCGACGCCGATGTACCCCCCATGCGCTTCGACTGCAAGCCGGCAGAACGCCAAACCCAGACCCGTTGAGGGTCTGGTGCTAGTCTGGCGATCCTCGACGATGCCGAACTTGTCAAAGATCCGCCGGTGGTACGCCGGCGGGATGCCAGGGCCGTCATCGCTGACCGTGATGGCCACCCCCGGCCCCCCCGCCGGTAGCTGGGCAGCCCGGGCGCGCAGTTGGACCGCCGATCCTTCAGGCGTGAACTTGAGGGCATTCCCGATCAGATTGTCCAGCACTCTCAGCAGCAATTGCCGGTCACCACTGACGGAGGGGAGACCTTCGTCGACGTGCAGCTCTATCCTGGCCTGTTGGCTCTCCGCACCCAGACGGCTCTGCTCGACCGCTTCCGCCAGTAGCGGCACCACGGACAACGGCGCCAGCTCCAGTCTCATCTCATTGCTCTCCAGCCTGGTGATGTCAAGGAGATGATCCACCAGGCGAGCCATCCGCTGCGCGCTGGCCTGCGCCAGGCCGTGGTATTCCCAGAGCCGGCCGAGCGAGCCGGCCCGCGGCTGAGCCGCCATCATCTGCAGGCCGCCCATCAACCCGGTCAGCGGGCTCCGTAGGTCATGGACGACCATGGCCGTCAACTGATCCTTCATCCCCTCGGTCCGTCGCAGTTCCTCGGCCAAACAGGCAAGCTGCTCGTTCTTTTGGCGCATGGTCGTGTTGGCCCGACCGGCTGCCCACCAGACGTAGCCGATCGCGACGCCGGTGGCACCCGCGTCCAGGAGAAAGGACAGCAGGTGGTAGGTGGTCATGCCGAATGCCCCCATCAGCCAGAAATGCTCGACGGCCTCTACTGCAATGAAGGCCACAAGGAACAGCATCACGAACCACGATGCCCTCGGCATGGGCATGTCGCTCCTGGGCAGTTGCGCCTGGGTTAGCGAAGGCGCCGTTGGCGGCGCGGGTGGCCCTGGTCGTCGCCGTGAGTTCTTCATCTGAGTGCCTGCACCTCGAAGGCCTGCAGCAACACCTGGCCCCGGCCATCGACGCGCAGCCCCACGAAGCCGCGGGCGGGCTCCTCTCCGTGGCCGTGGACGACCAACCGGTCATTGACGTACCCGCGGAAGTGCTTGCCGTCACTGACCACGCGCGCGGTCAGCCACCCACTGGTGTCGCAGGAGTCGCTGTCCAGGATGGTGACCTGACCCTGCCTCACGGACCCCAGGCCGACGATGCCCGGGGCGATGGACAGGAAGTGGTAGTTCTCCCGGTCCTGGAGATGGTGCATCAGGCGCACCTCTCCCTGAAGCTGGCCGAGGTTGAGGCGGAGGTCAGCCTGCATGTTTCCCAGCGAGGTGTCCCCGGTGACAGAGGTACCACCGGCCGCCGGCTGCACCACCAGGACTTCCCCGGCGACCTCGTCGTGGACCAGCCGCGGTGAGGCGCCCTGCCAGCCCACACCAAACCACGGGAGGTGGCCCACGTCCATCGCGGTGTCGCCGGGCGTTGGCGCCGTCGTCGCCTGGGAGTCTGCAGCCCCCCCGCCGTGCAGAGCGTGGTCGTGGACGCCCTGCTCCTCCGCTGCCACAGCGGCCACCCCCACGCCGTACTGGAAGACGAGCTGGCCGCCTCGCTCGCCGGTCTGGTAGACCAGGAACGTCCCGGCCAGGCCGGCCAGCAGGAGGCCCAGGCGCACGGCGGCAGGCGCGGCTGGGCGCCGCCACTGGACTACCAGCCTGACCAGCGACAGCAGCGCGAAGAACCAGACCGTGCGCTCGGCCCAGTCCTCGTGGTCGGTGAGGAGCGCGTTGGCTGCCGTCGGGATCAGGACGCCCTCGGCCGCCTGGCGACCACTGAGGAAGGCGGCCCAGGCGCCCAAGGCGCCGACGACATAGATCGCGGTGGCGACCGACGGCAGCCAGGTAACCCGCCGCGCGGCCAGGGCCAGCGCATCGGCGAAAACCGCCATGACGAGAAGAGCCACGGGAAAGTGCACGATCAGCGGATGCCAGTTGGGCGCCCAGTTGGGGAGCATACAAGGCCTCCTTGGGTCTCAGCCGAGGGCTGTCGTCGGTCCCGCCGGCTCTCGTTACAACCGGCCAGCATAGCCTGGCCGGACGGGAGTGTCAACCGCGAACGCTTCCTGTTGGCGGCCAGCGGATAGGGCCACATGGCCGGGTGTCAGTGGTGGACGTGGGTGTCGTGTTCCTGATGGTCGCCGCCCGCCGCTGGGTGAGGTGCAGGGCGCACGCCCCGGGTCTCTCTCTGCACCGCATAGGCCGCCTGCAATCTGCCCATGTAGACCGCCGGCTGCTTGGTGAAGTCGGCGACGCAGGCGGGACAGCAGAAGCGAATGAGCTGGTTGTCGTAGACGTAGTCGACCGGCTCGCCCATCTCACCCAGCTTCTCGCCGCTGACCGGGCATAGGGTCAGCGGGTATTCCGGCTTCTGGGCGGCGATGATCCGCTCGTCGAGCTTCTGGAGCCCGGCCTGGGGGTCGGCGTCGAACTTGGCGGCGCACGAGGCGCAGCATAGACGCACCTCGCGGCCCTCGTAGGTGCGAACCACGATCCGACCCATCTTTCCCAGTTTCTTGCCCGAGATCGGGCAGACGTCGACCGGGTAGGGGGATGGGTTCGCCGCTGGCTGGACCACCGCGGCCTGGGTGGTCTCCTCCTGCGCTGCCGTGGCCGAGACCGCGGCGAGGCAGCAAACGGCCAGCACCGTCAGGACCCGTGGATGAAGGCGGACAGACATCGGTGCTCCTCCTGGGTGTCGGGTGTGAGGGCGACTGCCCGGCCGGGCGGCGCCGTAACCGAACTCCTTGACCATCCGCGCGCGGCGCGGGGGTGGGGGACATACGGCGAGCCCGTACGCCCCCCCCTGCTGAAGGGAAGCCCCGATCGGGGTCTGCCGCGGGCTATCTGGGCATGCCCGTCTTGATCGCGCCCCAACTCGAGGCCTCGACCGCGGTCGGGCTTGGCGCCACGGCAAACAGGGCGTAGTAGGCGGAGACGCGCCCGGAGTTGAGGGACACCACCTCGGCCACAGGATCAACCGTCGCGTCGGCCACTTCCACCCACACCCCGTCGGCACTAAGCGCCTTCAGCACCAGCGCCGACCCGGCGGGGCCCGGCGTAGAGGCAACCCTGGCCCCGTCGTAGTGCAGATGCATCTCGATGGGTTGGCTGAGATCCATCGCCATCGCGTCGCCCATCAGGTCATTCCCCCAGGGATCAGCAAGGCCGACGTGGCACCCGCCCACTATCGCTGCATCCGCCGTCCCCGGCAGGCGGTCGGGACCCAGAGCCTCGAAGTGGACATACGCCGAGTCCGGGAGCAATCCTTCCATGGTGCCCATCATGCGCCTCATCAGGTCCCCCATGACTGCCGACGGGAACCCCATCCAGCTCAGGCTGTCTGTCGGAGCCCGGAAGTAGGTGGTGTCCGTCGCCCCGTGCATCCAGCCGCCGGACCAGGGCAGCAGCTCCCCCGGCTCTCGCCAAGGCAGGCCATTGATCTCGAACACCAGGAGCAGGCTCGACGCCCCAGAGACGGGGTAGACTCCCCCCTTGACGGTGACCGGCTCCCCGTTGCCCGGGCGGACCGCCCCGCTGGCCGGCTCATACCACCACGGGCCGAAACTGAGGCGGTATTCCGCGGCCCCATCGCCGTTGGTGTCGAGGGCGTAGAGGTCGTGGACCTGCCCCGACTCCACGAGCACGGCTCCGGAGACCGTCACCGTCTGGAGCGAATCCGGCCAGCTCATGCCGCCAAGGTTCCCCATCATCGCCCCACCGCCCGCCATCGCGCCGCCTGGACCCATTCCCTGGGCGAAGGCCGCCCCGGTGAGGTAGGCCGATACCAATCCCAGGGCGCCCAACAGCCGAGCCGTCGAAACGCGCTTTCGTCTGGTCATATGCCGTCCTTCCGTGGTTAGAGTGATCAGAACAGTACCCTCCCCAACATGAGACCCATCATCAGCACCATACCGAGGCCCCCCGCTACCCCCATGCCCGTGAGGCGGTGGCCCCCCGTGACCGGGTCCGAGGTCGGCGCGGTCACCGTGAGCACCAGGGGGAGCGCGGTCTGGTTCTGCCCGTCGGGCCACACCCTGGCCGTGATTCGGTACCTCGCGTGAGCGGCAAAGGTGTGTCTGAGCTCGTAGGTCCCTGGCGCTGTCGCTACCTCTGCCGAGTATCCGAGATCCGGGGCCGGGTAGCTGGAGTGGACCGCCGAACCGTCCGCGGGTCGATCGAGCGGCTCGATCATCACCGCCACCTTCGCCCTCGATACGGGAGACCCGCCCGCCGCGCGGCGCAGACTCACCGTGAGGATGGTCTCACGGCCCAGGGTGAGGGGCGGAACCCGCAGTTCCACGACCACCTCGCTGGAACGCTGTTCCTGAACCGCAGGCAGGTGCGCCTCGGATCCTGGGTGCGACCCCGCCTGAGGCATGCCAGGCATCATCGGGGGCATGCATCCAGACAGTGACAGGGCCACGAGGCCACCGGCGGCAAGGGGGAGCAGGACCAGGCGGTACAAAGGGACACGCATCGGGGCTCGTTCTTGGTGTGGGACGGGGCGGCCAGGGGTCCGGGCTGCTCGGACCGTCGAAGCAGTACCCGTGCCGGACGCCCACGCAGGCCGGGCGTCTACTCTCTGCCAATGGGTTAGCTAAGAGGACATACAGCCGAGGGCCGGCCACCGGTGCGGCATCCTGGCTACCGCCGACCGTGGAAGATGACGCAACACCATGTCCGGTAGGGAGTTGGCGGTGCTGCGGCAGAATGGCGGTCAATGGGGCAGAATGCCTCAGCCGACGGAGAGAGGCCAACGGCCGACCTCGCGGCACCGTCCGGCGCGAAGAGCCCTGCCGCAGCAGGCGGATGGATGGATGCGACGGGGCTGGACCGGGCCCAGCCCGCGATGGTCGTCTCGAGGGGTCAGCCGGTCGTGGGCCGACGGTACTCCTGCAGCTTGCGGGAGAGGGTGCGTCGATCGATCCCGAGGATCTCGGCGGCCCGGCTCTGGTTGCCGTCCGCGCGGGCGAGGACCAGGTGGATGTATTCCTGCTCGATCGCCGCCAGGGAGGCCGACCGCTCGGCCGCTTGAGCGAGGAACCGATCGTCGACCGCGCGGAGCTCGGCGGGAAGGTCTTCCACCCCGATCTCCTCGCGGCGCGAGAGCACCACCAGCCGCTCGATCAGGTTCTCCAGCTCGCGCACGTTGCCGGGCCACGTATACCGCATGAGCAGCGCCAGGGCTTCGCGCGAGAGCCGTTTGGGGGCCACCGCGCCGCCGTGTTGGTGCAGGAAGTGCTCTACCAGGAGCGGGAGATCCTCCAGGCGGTCTCGCAAGGGAGGCAGGAGAACCGGGATGACGTTCAGCCGGTAATACAGATCCTCGGGGAAGGCCCCGCTCTGCATCAGGGCCTCGAGCCGTTG